>NZ_JAAQTL010000001.1:3000000-3294866 GCF_011742875.1 Luteibacter yeojuensis | reverse complement strand
AGATCAATCACTTGCGACCTCTTTCGAGATCACCCTCTGAACATTTCGTCCCGAGGTGAGCCGCCCATTCTATATCGTTTTTCCTGTCCGTCAACACCCTCGTGAAGCTTTTTTTCGAGGTCGCCGACGAGGCGATACAGCTGCCGCTGCGTTCATCGTTCGACGTGGGCCGCAGCGGGAGCGCGAATAATACGGATTCCTAAGAATGCCGCAAGAGCTTTCGTGAACTTTTTTTGAAACCTGCGTTAAATCAGCCGGATGCGCGCGAAGTTTCGCTTGCCCACCTGAAGCACGCCCTCGAAACCGGTCATGAAGACACGCGAGGCATCCTCCACCACCTCGCCGTCGATGCGAACGGCGCGCTCCTTTAGCTTGCGGTTCGCCTCGGAATTGCTCGGCGTCACCCCGGCGGCCGTCAGCAGCGCCGCCAGCCGGAAGCCCTCGGCGGGCGCCGGGATATCGGTGAGCGGCAGGAGCGAGGTATCGCCCTCTCCCCGCACCACCGCATGCCAGCCGGCGATCGCCTGCTCGGCGGCGGCCGCGTCGTGGAAGCGCGTCGCCAGTTCGCGGGCCAGCCGCAGCTTGGCGTCACGCGGATTCAGGGCGCCGGAGGCGATGTCTGCCTTCATCCGGGCCAATTCGTCGAGGGAAACCTCGAAGCTCAGCAGCTCGAACCAGCGCCACATCAGCTCGTCGCCGATCTTCATCGTCTTGGTCACGATGTCGATGGCCGGCTCGTTGATACCGATGTAGTTGCCCAGCGACTTGGACATCTTGTTGACGCCGTCCAGGCCTTCCAGGAGCGGCATGGTCAGGACGATCTGCGGCGCCTGGCCGTGGTGCTCCTGCAGGGCGCGGCCCATCAACAGGTTGAACTTCTGGTCGGTGCCGCCCAGCTCCACGTCGGCCTTCAGGGCGACGGAGTCATAGCCCTGGACGAGCGGATAGAGGAATTCGTGGATCGCGATCGGCTGCTCGGCCTTGTAGCGCTTGGCGAAGTCGTCGCGCTCGAGCATGCGCGCCACCGTGTGCTGCGCGGCGAGGCGGATCATGTCGGCCGCTCCCATCTTGCCGAACCACTCGGAATTGAAGCGCAGCTCGGTCTTCTCCCGGTCGAGCACCTTGTAGACCTGCTCGGCGTAGGTTTCCGCGTTGGCCAGCACGTCCTCCCGCGTGAGCGGCTTGCGGGTCACGTTCTTGCCGGTGGGGTCGCCGATCATGCCGGTGAAGTCGCCGATCAGGAAAATGACCTGGTGGCCGAGGTCCTGGAACTGGCGCATCTTGTTGAGCAACACCGTATGACCCAGGTGCAGGTCCGGGGCGGTGGGGTCGAACCCCGCCTTGATACGCAGTGGGCGACCGAGCTTGAGGCGCGCCTCGAGGTCTTCCTTCTTGATGATCTCGTCGGCCCCGCGGGCGATCGAGGCCAGGGCGTGCTCCAGCTCGTTCATGCGTTCTCTCTATAGGTAGGATCTTTCGACCTTCACAAATGCATGTGAAGAGGCCGTGCCGGTTAATTGTGCGTTAACCGCAAGATGCGATGCAAAGCCTTGATGGGAAAGGCGTTGACGTACTTTGCACAGGGCCGTTATGGTACGCGACAACACGGGGCGAGCGGGTACAAGAAAGAAGATGATCGACCAGAACAGAGGCGCGCACAGCGCCCGCAAGCAGGCCATCCGGCGCAAGGCGCAGCGCCGTCATTCGCACTTCTACGATGCCCGCGCCCACTGGTCGTTCAGCCGCAATGCCTCGTCGGAGCCCCTCAGCTGGACCCGCGAGCGCTGGATCCTCGCCGGTACCGCCTTCCTCCTCGTCATCCTTTCCGCGCTCGTCATCCCCGCCTGGGCGGGTGCGATGAAAAAACCGTCCTTCGTCGCCGCGCCGGCGGTGCACGCCGTGGTTCCCCTGGCCGTGCCGAAGATCGATCCCGCCAGCACGAAGCCGCTCCTCCCGATCGAGGAATGGCAGACGGTGCAGGTGCAGCCCGGCCAGACCCTCGCCGACATCTTCCTCGCGCAGGGCCTCACGATGACCGACCTGCAGCACGTCATCGATGGCGCCGGCGGCTCGAAGGCGTTCCACCGGATCAATCCGGGCCAGGAATTCCAGTTCCTCGTCGGCGGCGACCACGTGCTGAAGGGGGTGCGCTTCGACCAGGACGAAGCCAGCATCGCCACGCTGCGCCTCGACGGCGCGGCGCCGCAGCTCACCGTGCAGAAACGCGATCTGCAGCGCCGCGAGCACATCGCGCATGGCGAGATCGACAGCTCGCTGTTCGGTGCCGCCTCGAAGGCGGGCATGAGCAACGCGATGGTGTTGAAGCTCGCCGAGGTCTTCAAGTTCGATATCGACTTCGTGCAGGACCTGCGCGTGGGCGACAGCTTCACCGTCGTCTACGACGACATGTATAGCGACGGCGCATACCTGCGCGAAGGCGACATCGTCGCCGCCGAATTCATCAACCAGGGCAAGCGCTACACCGCGTACCGCTTCAAGAACAGCGACGGGAAGGTCGGCTACTTCAATGAGGAAGGTCGCCCGCTCGCCGGTTCGTTCCTGCGCATCCCGGTGGACTTCACGCGTATCTCTTCGCAGTTCAGCGCCGGCCGGATGCATCCGATCCTCGGCAGGATGCGCGCGCACAAGGGCGTGGATTACGCGGCGCCCACGGGCACGCCGATCCACGCGGCGGGCGACGGCGTGGTGAAGTTCCGCGGTTGGATGAACGGCTACGGCAACTTCGTGGTCATCCAGCACAACAAGACGATCAGCACGGCTTACGGCCACATGTCGCGGTTCGCCAATCTCCGCGTCGGCCAGCATGTGAGCCAGGGCGCCACTATCGGCTACGTCGGCATGACCGGCCTCGCCACCGGCCCGCACCTGCATTACGAATTCCGCGTCAATAACGTGCAGCGCGACCCGCAGACCGTCACGCTGCCGAAGCCGGAGCCGCTGCCCGCCGCGCAGCTGGCGAAGTTCAAGAAGGAAGTGGTCGGCCCGCAGCTTGCCCGCCTCAACCGCGTGGACACCAACGTCAAGCTCGCCCGGAACGATACCGCTCCGGCGACCAACGACTGAGTCGTGGCCGCCAGCAGGGACGGCCTTTACCTCGGCCTCATTTCCGGCACCAGCGCGGACGGCATCGATGCCGCGCTGGTCCGCTTCGCCGACGGTCGGCCCAGCCTGGTCGCCGGCCTGACCCATCCGTGGGACGAAACCCTGCGCCGCAGGATCCTCGCCGTGGCGCAGGACGAGCTTCGCCTCGACCTCGACGCCTACGGACGCCTGGACGTTGCCGTCGCGATCGCCTTCGCCGATGCCGCGCAGGCCGTGCTCGAGCGGGCCGGCGTTGCGGCCGCCGAGGTGACGGCGCTCGGATCCCACGGGCAGACCATCCGCCACCGGCCCACCGGCGATTTTCCCTTCACCTTGCAGATCGGCGATCCCTCGGTGATCGCGGAGCGCACCGGCATCGATACCGTCGCCGACTTCCGTCGCGCCGACGTCGCCGCGGGCGGCCAGGGAGCCCCGCTGGTTCCGGCCTTCCACGCCACGGTGCTGCGGCCCGAGCGCGGATCGCGCGTGGTGCTCAACCTCGGCGGCATCGCCAATGTCACGCGGCTGACGCCCGACGGCGACGTCACCGGCTTCGATACCGGTCCGGCCAACGGCCTGATGGACGCGTGGTGCCTGCGCCATCGCGGCGAGCCCTTCGATCGCGATGGCTCGTTCGCCGCGATGGGCCAGGTGGACGCGGGACTCCTCGGCGAACTCCTCGACGACGCGTACTTCGTGCTGCCGCCGCCCAAGAGTACGGGCCGCGAACATTTCCACCTCGCCTGGCTGGACGCGCATCCGCGCGTGGCGGAACTGGCGCCGGAGGACGTACAAGCCACGCTCCTCGCCCTCAGCGCCGTGTCCGTGGCCGAGGCGATCCAGCGTCACGCCGCGGACGCCACCGACGTCGTCGCCTGTGGCGGTGGCGTGCACAACAGGGGGTTGATGCAGGCGATCGCCGCGCGGCTCGAGGGACGGCCGCTGCATGCGAGCGCGGCGTTCGGGATCGACCCGGACATGATGGAAGCGATGGCGTTCGCGTGGCTCGCGTATCGACGGCTGCACGGGGAGCCGGGCAATCTGCCGGCCGTTACCGGCGCGCGTGGCTTGCGCCTGCTGGGCGCGGTGTACCCGTCGCCGTCGGCAAGGCCCAACTTCCCGTAGGAGCCGCTATAGCGGCGAGGGAAACTTGCGTCGCCGTTTCATCGCGCCGTGGGCTTCTCGCCGCTATAGGGGCTCCTACAGAAGGGCAGGGTCGAAAGGAAGCTTGTGGGAGCCGGCTGTGCCGGCGATCCCGCGGCAGCGGGCCAGCGTGCGGCGAGCACCCCTCGCCGTCGAAGCGGCTCCCACAGGGCCGGTTGCCCCTGCGATATGCGTCAGAACGATTCGGTGGTCTTCGCGGGACGCGGCGCGGTGTCGACCAGTGTCGACGGCGAGGCCTGGGCCAGGGCGGAGAGCGCCTCCTGGAAAGCGGCCTGCTCCTCGGCATCCCATGCGCCCGTGAGGTGCGCGATGTCGCCGGGTTCGAGCAAAAGCTCGTTGAACACGTCACCCGGGCTCAAGCCAAGCCCATAGCGCAACGCGTGCAGGATGACCTCATTGATCGACCAGCGTCGTTCGCGAGCGAGCGTCTTGATCCGCTCGGCCATCTGCTCGTCGATGTGTCTCACCACGATATCTGGCACGTGCGTGACCTCCTCGCGCATGCCCCCTGTGGCGGCGATCTTACACATTTTTGGCGCATTGCGAAGATCGTCCGTCCGGCCTAAGACCCGTTCCATGGTTCAATCCGTGAGCGAGTCGACAGGCCGGGGCATGCGCCGCCACAGCAGCGCCAGCACGACCAGGGTGGGCACGATGGATACCGTGCTGAGCACGAAGAGCGAGGGATAGCCCGCTTCCTTGACCAGGAACCCCGAGAAACCGCCGAGCAGCTTGCCCGGCAGGTTCGCCAGTGCGCTGAGCAGCGCGTACTGCGTGGCGGTGAAGCTGCGGTTGACCAGGCCCGACATGAAGGCCACCAGTACCGGCCCCGCGAAGCCCTGCGCGAAGTTGTCGCCGGAGAGCGTGGCGACGAAGGCCCAGGTCTGCCCGGGATGCATGGCCATGATCAGGTAGAGCATGTTGGACAAGGCCACACCGAGGGCGGAGACCACCAGCAGGCGGCGCATCTCGAAGCGGATCACCGCCCACCCGCCGAGCAGTGCGCCGAGGATGCCGACGATCACGCCGTAGACTTTCGACACCTCCGCGATCTGCGTCTTGGTGAAGCCCGCATCGAGGTAGAAGGGATACGCCATCACCCCGAGCATCTGGTCGGGCAGGCGGAACAGTGCGACGAAGAGCAGCAGGCCCAACGCCAGCGCGATGCCGTAGCGCGCAAGGAAATCCTGGAACGGCCGGACGAAGCCCTCCTGCACGGCACGGCCGAGTGGCAGCCGCTCGCGCACGCGGTGCGTCGGCTCGCGCGCCACGAGCACGGTCACCACCGGAATCGCGAGGAGCGCGCAAATGGCGACGTAGCCGCCCCGCCAGCCGAAGATGTCGGCCACGATCAGGATGCCCGCGCCGCCGGCGATCAGGCCGAGGCGGTAGCCGAGCGTGTACGTGGCCGCGAGCGCACCCTGGGCTTCCTGCGGTGCGATTTCGACGCGATAGGCATCCACGACGATATCGATGGTGGCCCCCGCGAAGGCGGCGACGAAGGTTACCGCCATGAAGCGCGGGAGCGACACCTCCGGCGGCATCGCCGCCATGCCGAGGAGCCCCGCACCTAGCAGCACCAGCGAGAACATGAGCCAGCCCCGGCGCAGGCCCAGGCGGCCGAACAGCGGCAGACGGCACTTGTCGACCAGGGGCGCCCAGACGAACTTGAAGTTGTAGGCGAAGGTGACGTAGCTCGCGATGCCGATCGCGCCGTAGTCCACGCCGGCTTCCTTCAACCACGCAGACAACGTGTTGCCCACCAGCAGGAACGGCAGGCCGGAGGCCAGGCCGAAGAAAAGCATCGTCACGGCGCCGGGCTGGGCGAAGGCCGCGGCGACCCCGCGCAGCCCCTTGTAGCGTGCAGCTTCGGTCATCGCTTACTCGGCATAGTCCACGGTATAGGGCGCGTGGTCGGAGAACCGCTCGTCGCGATAGATCGAGCAATCGCGCAAGCGCCCGCGCAGGCCCGGCGTGACGATCTGGTAGTCGATCCGCCATCCCACGTTGTTCGCGCGCGCCTGGCCGCGGTTGGACCACCAGGTGTATTCCACGGCGTCCGGCTTGATGGCACGGAAGCTGTCCACCCAGCCGATTTCCTTGAAGAGGAGGTCCAGCCACGCCCGTTCCTCGGGCAGGCAACCGGAGTTCTTCTGGTTCGATGTCCAGTTCTTGATGTCGTTCTTCGTGTGCACGATGTTCCAGTCGCCGCACAGCACGTACTCGCGGCCGCTGGCCGCCCACTCGCGCAGGATGGCCGTCAGCCATTCCATGATGCGGAACTTGTACTGCTGGCGTTCTTCGCCGGAAGAACCCGAGGGGATATAGAACGAGACCACGCTGAGGTTGCCGTAGCGCGCCTCGATGTAGCGGCCCTCGCAGTCGAAATCCTCGCGGCCCAGCGACACGCGCACCTCGTCCGGTTCGCGCTTGGAGTAGATCGCCACGCCGCTGTAACCCTTCTTGCTGCGCGCGTCGTGATAGAAGCAGTGATGCCCGTCGGGACGGAACATCGGATCGGTCAGCTGCGTTTCCTGCGACTTGGTTTCCTGCAGGCAAACCACGTCGGCGTCCTGCTTGCGTAGCCATTCGAACACGCCCTTGGTGGCGGCGGAACGGATACCGTTGGCGTTCAGGGAAATGATGCGCATGGGACCTTGCTGGGGACGTTAGGCGATCCGGCCATCATAACGGGTTGTACCATGGCGGCCATGCCGGCCCGCGCGAGCCACCGGCACCACCTTCGCCCTTCCCGACCCCGAGAGCCTTGCCGTGCACGATTACCAGCGCGAATTCATCGAACTCACCCTCGCCCGCGACGTTCTTCGTTTTGGCGACTTCACGCTGAAATCGGGCCGCAACAGCCCCTACTTCTTCAACATGGGCCGGATCGATTCCGGCGCGGCGCTGGCTCGTCTGGGCCGCTCCTACGCGGCCGCGGCGGCACGCTCGGGCGTGCCCTTCGACATGCTCTTCGGCCCGGCCTACAAAGGCATCGCCCTCGCCGCGGCCACGGCCATTGCCCTCGCCGATACCCAGGGACGCGATGTCCCCTGGGCCTACAACCGCAAGGAAGCGAAGGACCACGGGGAAGGCGGCACGCTGGTGGGCGCCCCTCTGCGCGGCCGCGTGCTGATCGTGGACGACGTAATGACCGCCGGCACCGCCGTCCGCGAGTCGCTGGAGCTGATCCGCGCCCACGGCGCCGAGCCGGCCGGCGTGCTGATCGCGCTCGACCGGCAGGAACGCGGCCAGGGCCAGTTGTCGGCGGCACAGGAGGTCTCGGCGCAGTTCGGCATTCCCGTCATCGCCATCGCCAGCCTGGCCGACGTGCTCGCCTACGCCGGGGAGCGGCCGGAACTCGCCGCCGAGCACGGCCGCCTACTTGCCTACCGCGAGCAATACGGCGTCAAGGCCTGACGGACCCGGCGGAAAACGCCAACTGCGTCACCGGCCGGAAGCGGTCTGCCCGGCGGGCACAATCCGTGCACGCGTGCTGGCTATACTCGGCTCAAGTGAAGGGGGAAGGCATGCGAGCAGCGCGTTACATCCTGGCGGGGGCGGTCCTGTGCATCGGCACGGCCGCGCTCGCCCAGAAGAATCCGGCCAACAACAACGCCTACCGCTACCGCTGGAAGGACGCGTCCGGGCAGTCTTACTTCAGCGACAGCCTCACCTCCGAGGCGATGAAGGCCGGCTATGACGTGGTCAATTCGCAAGGACTGGTGGTACGTCACGTCGACCGCCAGCTGACCGCCGCGGAACGCGCGGCGGCGAAGAAAGTCGCCGAGCAGAAGGCGGCCGAAGAACAGGCACGGCAGCAGAAGCAGCGCGAGGATGCGCAGATGCTCAATGCCTATCCCACCGAGGCCGACTTCACCGCGGCCAAGAACGCCGAACTGGATACCTTCGAGCAGGCGGCGCGCACCACCCGGCTCAACCTGCAGGGCCAGGAAAAATCCCTGGCCGACCTGCTCAATCGCGCGGGCGACCTCGAGCGCGCCAAGCAGCAGGTGCCCAAATACCTCACCGACCGTATCACCGAGCAGCGCAACACCGTGGCCGCGCTGCGGGCCACGCTGCAGCGCCAGCAGGAGGCGAAGGAAGCTGCGCGCGTGAATACCGAGGCGCAGTTGCGCCACTATCGCGAGCTGAAAGCCGCCGACGCGGCCAATCCCGGCCGCTGACCGCCCTTTCGTTGCAGGCGCCGCCATACGGCGAGGGAGCTGGTCATCACTGTGGGAGCCGCTACAGCGGCGAGAAGCCCACGGAGCGAAGAAGCGGCAAGGTAGATTCCCCTCGCCGCCATAACGGCTCCTGCAGGATGGCCGGCGCCACCTCAGAACGGCAGCGGCAGGTTCCTGTCCACCGCCAGCAGACGCTGGCGGAAGGCCTGCTTGATCCGTTCGAGCGACCGGCTGCTGTCGGCGTCGAAGCGGAAGATCAGGGCCGGCGAGGTATTCGAGGCCCGCACGAGCCCCCACCCGTCGCTCCAGTCCACACGTATGCCGTCGATGGTGGTGACGCGCGCATCCTCGAAGGTGGCCGAGGCGCGGAACGCCTCCATGAAGCGGAAATGCGAGCCTTCCGCCATCGGCAGGCGCAGTTCCGGCGTCGAGACGCTCTTCGGCAAGCTGTCGAAAAGCTCGGCGACGGTACGCTCTTCCAGATCGCCAGCCACGATCTCGAGCAGGCGCGCGGCGGCGTAGATGCCGTCGTCGAAACCGTACCAGCGGTTGTTGTCGGCGAAGAAGAAGTGGCCGCTCATCTCGCCCGCCAGCGCCGCACCGGTCTCGCGCATCTTCGCCTTGATCAGCGAATGCCCCGTGCGCCACATCAGCGGCACGCCCGCGGCTTCCTGGATCACGGGGCGAAGGTGGCCCGTGCACTTCACGTCGTAGATCACCGTGGCGCCCGGGTTGCGCGCCAGCACGTCCTGGGCGAACAGCATCAGGAGACGGTCGGGATAGACGATCTCACCCGCCTGCGTGACCACGCCGAGGCGGTCGCCGTCGCCGTCGAAAGCGACACCGAGGTCGGCCCCGATCGTATTCACGGCGGCGATCAGGTCCGCCAGGTTGTGCGGGTCGGAGGGGTCGGGATGGTGGTTCGGGAAGCGGCCGTCCACGTCGCAGTACAACGGGATCACTTCGCAGCCGATGTCCTCGAGCACGCGGGGGGCCACGGCGCCGGCCACGCCGTTGCCCGCGTCCACGACGACCTTGAGGCGACGTTCCGCTGCCACATCGCCCGCGATGCGCGCCACATAAGCGTCGACGACGGGCTGCTCGCGCCAGGTGCCGCCGCCGTCCGCCGGCAGGCGGCCCTCGTCGATGCGCCGGTAGAGATCGGCGATGGCGTCCTCGGCAAGCGTTTCCCCGCCGATCACGATCTTGAAACCGTTGTAGTCCGGCGGGTTATGGCTGCCTGTGACCGAGACACCGCAACCCGTGCCGAAGTGGTAAGCGGCGAAATACACCAAAGGCGTCGGCACCATGCCGATGTCGATCACGTCGATGCCCGCGGCGCGCAGGCCGTCGGACAGCGCACCGGCGAGTTCCGGGCCCGACAGGCGTCCGTCGCGGCCGACCACGATCTCGCGCAGGTCGCGTTCGAGCATGCGTGCGCCGATGGCCTGGCCGATGCGGTGCGCCACGCCGGCGGTCAGTGCGGAACCCGCCACGCCACGGATGTCGTAGGCGCGGAAGATGGAGGGATCGACGGCTTCGGCGGCGCCTGCCGGTGTCGCCGGTGCCGCTGCCGCGGTGGCCGCGGCGGTCGTGGAAGGCGCGGGAGGAAGCCGCGGCTTGCGCACCACATCGGCGACCAGCATGTCTTCTTCGGGTTCGGGTTCGGGCTCGGGAAGCGCCGCGGGCCGCCGGCGCATCGACCACACCAGGAACGCGCCGCCGCCGAGTCCCACCAGCGTGAGCAGGATGGCCAGTGCCTCCGAATGCGGAATGACGATGAAAGCCCGCGGCATGGCGGCGAACACGTACAGCGACGTGCCGGCCACCTGCTGACCCTCGGATTCCAGGTCGGCAGAGCGCGAGCCGCGGAACAGCAGCGCAAGACTGTCGCGCCCATCGCCCTGGCGCAGTTCGATGCGGCCGGCACCCGGCGAGATGGCGTCGAAACGCGCGGCGATCTCGTCGAAAGGATATTCGAGCCAGACCCAGGCGCGCACGCCCGCCCCGCTCGTGACGGGCATCACCATCGTGAGCCGGCGTTCCCCGCGATCCAGCGAGGTGGACGCGGGAGGCACGCCCTCGCTGCCGAGGGCGGCCATCAGCTGGGCTGCCTTCGCGTAACCGAATTCCCGGTAGTTCGCGCGGACAACCTCGTCCAGCCCGCCGCTGTACACCTCGACGGCGCGCACGCCGGGAAGCGTCCCGCGCAAGCGGATCGCCACCGCCTCGTGGTCGTCGATCGTCGCCGCCAGACCGGTGTCGGCCAGCGCGCGATGCAGCGCCTCGCGCTTCGCCGCGACGAGCTCGCCGATATCCCTTACCGCTTGTCGTTGCGCCATGCGCGTACGCTCGGCGGCGTCGCCTTCGTCGGCGATCAGCCAGGCCTGCCACGCGCAGAACGCTCCCGCGACGACCAGCAGGGTCGCTCCCGCCAGGGGCAGCAACCTTCGCAGATCGACCGTGGGCAAGCGCCGTGCCCCTCCCTCATTCCGAGCCATGGTGCCCCTTGTATCCCCGGAGAATCAGCCTACACCGGTGGAACCGAATCCCCCCTCGCCCCGCTGCGAAGGCGTGAACCCGTCGACGACGCGCAGGCGCGCCCGACCCACCGGTACCAGCAATAATTGCGCAATCCGGTCGCCCGGCGCGATGGTCACGTTCGCGTTTCCGCGATTCCAGCAGGAAATCATCAGCGGGCCCTGGTAGTCAGCGTCGATGACGCCCACCAGGTTGCCCATCACCAGCCCCTGTTTATGGCCCAGGCCCGAGCGCGGAACGATCAGGGCGCACCAGGCCGGGTCACCGATGTGGATGGCCATGCCGCTCGGCACCAGCGTGCTGTCGCCGGGGGCGAGGATCACGGGAGCATCCACCGCGGCGCGCAGGTCCATGCCGGCGCTGCCCGCCGTGGCGGGTTCCGGCAGGGGAATGCTGTCGCCCAGGCGAGGGTCGAGGATCTTCAGTTCGATGTCGATCAAGAGGCGGTTCCGGTGCCGGAGAGGAATCGTTCGGCGAGGCGCGCGACGAGCCGGCGTGCCAGCTCCGTCTTCGGCATCTCGGGCAGCGTCTCGTCGCCGCCGGGCCAGTACAGGTGCAACGCATTGTCGGCCACCTCGAACCCCTTGCCGCTGCCCACTTCGTTCGCGGCGATCATGTCGATGCCCTTCCGGCGCAGCTTCTCGCCGGCGTAGCTGGCGAGGTCGCGCGTTTCCGCCGCGAAGCCGACCAGGTACGGACGATCCGCACCGGCCGCCAGCGAGGCGATGATGTCGGGATTTTCGGTGAGTTCGAGGTGAAGGGGCGCGCCCCCCGATTTCTTCAGCTTGTGCTCGGAAACCTCGGCCGGACGGTAATCGCCGACGGCCGCCGCGCCGATGTAGATATCGGCGTCGCGTACCGCGCGCAGCACGGCCTCGTGCATCTGCCGCGCGCTGCGCACATCCACGCGGTGCACGCCGGGCGGCGTGGGCAGCAGGACAGGACCGGCGACCAGCGTCACCTCCGCCCCGGCGTCGCGCGCCGCGGCGGCCACGGCGAAGCCCATGCGCCCGGAACTGCGGTTGCCGATAAAGCGCACGGGGTCGATGTCTTCGTAAGTGGGACCGGCGCTCACCACCACGCGGCGGCCACGCAGGGGCTGGTCGCCGAACGAGGCAACCAGGATGTCGCGCAGTTCGTGCGGTTCCAGCATCCGTCCCGAACCGATGTCGCCGCAGGCCTGGTCGCCGTCGGCGGGGCCGAGCACGCCCATGCCGCGCACCCGCAGCGTGCCGACGTTCGCCTGCACGGCGAGGCTTGCCCACATCTGCTGGTTCATCGCCGGCGCGACATAGACGGGCGCGGCCGTGGCGAGCACCACCGTCGACAGGAGGTCGTCGGCAAAGCCGTGGGCCAGTCGCGCGATGGTGTCGGCGCTGGCCGGCGCGATGAGCACGCGCTCGGCCCAACGGGCCAGTTCGATGTGGCCCATGGCCGCCTCGCCCTGCTCGTCCCACAGGCTCACGCGGACCGGCTGGCCGGACAGGGCCTGGAAGGTCGTGGGCGTGACGAAGTGGGTGGCCCCTTCGGTCATGACCACACGCACCTCGGCCTCGAGGTCGCGCAGGCGGCGCACGAGTTCGCAGACCTTGTAAGCGGCGATACCTCCGGTAACGCCAATGAGGATGCGACGCTGGCGAAGACTCATGGCGGAACGGCGCTCTTCGAAAGGACCGCTAGCTTAACGGATTCCGGCCTGGACGCCTCTGCATTTCCGCGCGCATTTTCAGAATCGTTCTATCGCCACGCCCCCGTGACAACCCTAACTTGAAGCCTGCGCCGCGAGTCACGCGCGGCATCGACACGAGGCAGGCAACATGACATCCGGGTCCGACGATCCGTCCGCCGTTCGCGATGCGCCCCTCGCGCCTTCGGCGTACCGTTCACAACCCATTCGCGACTGGGCCGCCCACGAGCGACCGCGCGAGCGTCTGTACACGCACGGGGCTGCCGCGCTGTCCGACGCCGAACTGCTTGCCGTGTTGCTGGGTAGCGGAAGCGCCGGCAGGGATGCCGTCGCCACCGGCCGCGCGCTCCTTTCCCGCGCGGGCGGTCTCGGCCGCCTGCTGTCGGAGGCCGCGGAGCTGCCGCCCGTGAGCGGCTTCGGGCCGGTAAAGCGCGCCCGTCTGATCGTCACGCTGGAGCTGGCCCGCCGCGCACTGGGCGAGGGCCTGGTCGACCTGCCGCGCATCGAAAACCCCCGCGACAGCGCCCAGTACCTTCGTGCCCGCATGGTCCACCTGCGTCACGAGGTGTTCGCCTGCCTCTTCCTCGACACCCGCCACCGCGTGCTGGCTTACGAGGAGCTGTTCCGGGGCACCATCGACGGCGCCAGCGTCTACCCGCGCGAGGTGGTCCGGGCCTGCCTGCGCCACCATGCGAGCGCCGTGATCCTCGCCCACAACCATCCCTCGGGGGTGGCCGAACCCAGCGCGGCGGACGTGGACATCACCCGGACCCTCATCGACGCCCTGGCCCTGATGGACATCCGCGTGCTCGATCACCTGATCATCGGGCAGGGCCAGCCTGTGTCCCTGGCCGAGCGCGGGCTGATCCGCGAGGCCTGAAAAGAAAGACGGCGCGAGTGCCGCTCGCGCCGTCATGGGTCACCTTTCGAGGGAGGGGGCAAGGCAACCCGCCGTGCCGTTGGCCGGGGAGACACCGGGCACGTGGAGAATCATGACAACGAGCCATGACAGCGGAATGACGCGCCGCCGCAATGCCTGTGACCGGCCCTGCGCCGTGGTGGAACGGCGACTTATGCACATCGGGGAATTTTTGAACTTGGGCGTCACAGTTCCTGCTGACGCGCAAGTCGCTCTCATAACTTGTTGATCTATCGGCTCATTACTCGTTACGCGACGATGTCAGCGCGCGATATCCATGACTCGGCCCGCTGGAGGCTTTTCTTGCCCACAGAGTTATCCACAGCCTGTAACGGTGGGCGGAGGGCGTCTTCCGAGCCCCTTCTGATAGGATTACCGGTTCCATCGCCGCGTCGCGCATCCCGTGAAACAAGAGTTGAAACAACTGGTATTGCAGGCTATTGGCGCCCTGCGCGAGTCCGGCAGGCTGCCGTCCGATTTCGTGGCGCCGGTCTTCGTGATCGAGCGCACCCGCAGCCGCGAGCATGGCGACTTCGCGACCAATGCCGCGATGATGATGGCCAAGGCTGCCGGCCGCAAACCGCGCGACATCGCCGCCGACCTGGTGGAGGCCCTGCCGGCCTCCCCGCTGATCGGCAAGGTGGAGATCGCCGGGCCCGGCTTCATCAACTTCTTCCTGGCCCCGGCCGCTTTCCACGCGGAAATCGAGCGCGCCCTGGGCGAGGGCGACCGTTACGGCCACAATCGTGATGGCGCCGGCCGCACGGCAGGCGTGGAATTCGTCTCGGCGAACCCCACTGGCCCCCTCCATGTCGGCCACGGCCGCGCCGCGGCCATTGGCGACAGCCTGAGCCGCCTGCTGGAGGCCGCCGGCTGGAAGGTCTCCCGCGAGTTTTACTACAACGACGCCGGCGTGCAGATCGCCAACCTGGCGCTCTCCACCCAGGCCCGCGCGAAGGGCATCGCGCCCGACGAGGCCGGCTGGCCGGAGTCGGGTTACCGGGGCGATTACATCGCCGAGGTGGCGCGAGCCTTCCTGGCGAAGGAATCGGTAGAGGCCGATGGCGAGACGGTGGTCGCCAGCGGCAATGCCGACAACCTCGACGACGTGCGCCGCTTCGCCGTGGCCTACCTGCGCCACGAGCAGGACCTCGACCTCAAGGCCTTCGGCGTCGCTTTCGACGTGCACTACCTCGAATCTTCGCTCTATACCGAGGGCAAGGTGGAGGAGACCGTGCGCGAACTCGTCGCCCACGGCCACACCTACGAGGAAGGCGGCGCGCTTTGGTTGCGGTCGACGGATTTCGGTGACGACAAAGACCGCGTCATGCGCAAGTCCGACGGCAGCTACACGTACTTCCTGCCCGATGTGGCCTACCACCGCACGAAGTGGCAGCGCGGCTACGAACGCGCCATCACCGAGCTGGGCTCCGACCACCATGGCTCGTTGGCGCGCGTGAAGGCCGGCCTCCAGGCACTCGATACCGGCATCCCGGCGGGTTGGCCCGAATACGTGCTGCACCAGATGGTGACGGTGATGCGCGGCGGCGAAGAGGTGAAGATCTCCAAGCGCGCCGGCTCCTACGTCACCCTGCGCGACCTCATCGACGAGGCCGGGCGCGACGCTACGCGCTACTTCCTCATCGCGCGCAAGGCCGACTCGCAGCTGGTCTTCGACATCGACCTGGCCCGTTCGCAGAGCAACGACAACCCGGTCTACTACATCCAGTACGCGCACGCACGCGCCTGCCGCGTGTTCCGCGAACTGGCCGACCGCGGCCTGTCCACCGACCGCGCCAACGGCCTCGCAAAGCTCGACCGCCTGGACACCGAACACGAATCGGTGCTCATGGTCGAGCTGTCGCGCTACCCCGAGATGGTGGAATCGGCAGCCGCCAATCTGGAACCGCACCTGATCGCGCAATACCTGCGCGAACTCGCGGGCGCGCTTCACAGCTACTATCACGAGCACAAGTGGATCGTCGACGACGCCGATCTGCGCGATGCGCGCCTCGCCCTCGTGGCCGCCACGCAGCAGGTGTTGAAGAACGGTCTCGATCTGCTGGGCATTTCCGCCCCGGAGAGCATGTAATGGCAACACGCAAGAAGGGCAAAGGCCGTCAGGCCGTCCGCAATGGCTCGAGCGGCATGCCGGGCTGGGGCTGGGCGCTGATCGGCATCCTCGCCGGCGCCCTGCTGATGGCTTTCGCGATGCGCGGCACCTGGATGCCGATGATGCGCCCGCACGAAGGCCCCGAACCGAACCCGCAGGCCACGGCGCAGAAGGGCAGCGACCCCGGCGTCGTGGACCAGGCGGACGCCGAGAAGCCGAAGAAACCATCGTACGATTTCTACTCGGTGCTTTCGGAGAAGGAAGTGCGTATCCCCGACGCCGAGATCCACGCGCAGGCGAGCGCAGAAGCCCAGCAGCAGAAGCAACAGCAGGCGGCCCAGCAGCAGGCCGCGCAACAGGCGGCCGCCGCGCAGCAGCAGGCCCAGGCCGCCGCCGCGGCGGCCAACCTGCCGAAAGCCACGACGCAGACCGTTACCGCCGTACCCGCGCAGCGGGCACCGGCCGCCGCGTCGGGCAGTTCCGGATACCTCTTGCAGGTGGGCGCGTTCCCGAGCGCCGCCGACGCCGAAGCACTCAAGGCCAAGCTGGCCTTGCAGGGTTTCGTCGCCAACGTGCAGTCGGTGAAGGTCGGCGCGCAGACCTACAACCGCGTGCGCCTCGGGCCGTTCAAGTCGGCCACCGAACTGGAGAGCACGAAACAGCGCTTGCAGTCGGCAGGAATCAGTGCCATCGCATTGAAGGAAGGCGGCTGAACGAGCGGTAGGATCCGCTCATGGCGGCGAGGGGAATCCGCCTTGCCGCCGTATCGCTCCGTAGGTTTCTCGCCGCTATAGCCGCTCCTACAAGTTTCGGCACGTCCCTCGCCGCCATAGCGGATCCTGCAGCCAATCACATAGTGGCGGTCAGGGTTTGCGCTTCAGGCGGATCAGCGCCGAGATGTCGTCGTCGCCATAGCCACGTGACATCAGTTCGCCGAAATCCGCCAGCGACTGCTCGATGATCGTGCGGTCGGTGCCCGCCTCCGTGGCGATCTGCCGGACGATGCCCAGGTCCTTGTGCAGCAGGGCCAGCTTGAAGCCCACCGAAAACTCGTCGCGCAGCATCGTGGCGCCACGCTTGTCGAGGAACCAGTTGCCCGCCGCGCCGGCGGCCAGCGTCGGAAGCAGGCGATCCGCCTCCAGGCCGAGGGCTTCGCCCAGCGCCAGCCCTTCGGTCACCGCGTGCGCGATGCCGGCGACCAGCACCTGGTTCACGGCCTTCGTGGCCTGGCCGCTACCCACGCCGCCCATGTGCGTGACGCGCGCGGCATAAGCCTCCAGCACGGGACGCGCGCGCTCGAGCACGGCGGCATCGCCGCCCACCATGACCGACAGCTTGCCGTTCTTCGCGCCCTCGACGCCACCGGACACCGGCGCATCGAGGAAAGCCGCGCCCACCTCGGCCAGCCGCTGTGCCGCCTTTTTCGCGGTGGCCGGGGCCACGGTGGAGTGGTCGACGACGATCGCGCCCTTCTTCAGCGAAGGCGCCAGCGCCTCGATCACGCCGATCACGTCGGCATCCGCGCTGACGCAAAGCGCGATCACGTCGCAGGACGCGGCGATGGCCTCGATACCCGGGGCTTCCACACCCAGCTCCGCGGCCAGCGCGTCGGCCTTCGCCTGGCTGCGATTGCCCAGCGCGGTCAGCAGGCCGTGGGTCTTGAGGTGACCAGCCATGGGCGCACCCATCGCGCCGAGTCCGATAAAAGCTGCTTTCAATGTCATCTTCGTTCCAAGCCAGTGTGGAGCGCGACAAGACTCGAGCCTTGCCGCGCCCGGATCAACGCCCCGTCGTCTCCGCGAGGTAGGTGTAGCCGGTGAGTCCCTGGTTCAGCGTGGCCGCCAGCGCCTCGGCCTCCGCGCCGGCGATGCCGGCGGCCGCGATGCGGTCGCTGTACGACTGGCGCAAGGCCTTCACGTCGTAGCCGACGTAATCGAGCATGAGGTCGGTGGTGTCGCCGCGGCGGATGTGCGCGAACTCGTAGCCATCCTTCGTGGCACGCACGTTCACCGCGTCGGTGTCGCCGAACAGGTTGTGGATATCGCCGAGCGTCTCCTGGTACGCGCCGACCATGAAGATACCCAGCCGGTAAGACTCGCCATCCTTCAGCGCGTGCAGCGGCAGGCTCACGTCCACGCCCTCGGCGTCCACGTAATGGTCGATGCGGCCGTCGGAATCGCAGGTGAGATCGGCGATCACGCCGCGGCGCGTGGGCTCCTCGTCGAGGCGCGAGATGGGCACGATGGGGAAGATCTGGTCGATCGCCCAGATGTCCGGCACCGACTCGAACACGGAGAAGTTCACGAAATACTTGTCGACCAGCTTCTCGTCGAGGTCGTCCAACGCCTGGCGATGCGCGCGCTCGGCCGGGAGGAGACGGGGCCGCACCGCGTTCGCGATGGCGTAGAACAGGTCGTCCAGCGTCGCCCGGTCGCGCAGGTCGAGCTGACCCAGCGCATACAGCGCCTGGCCTTCCGCGAAGTGATGCTGCGCCTCGTGGAAGAGTTCCAGCGCCGGCCGGTGGCCGAGTTCCGCATGCGTGTCGCGCAGGTGGCGCAGCACGGCGGGCTCGCCTTCGCGCCCGGCGGCGATCGCACCTTCCGGCACGGGCTCCACCTCGCTCACGTTCACCACCATGACCGCATGGTGCGCGGTCATCGCGCGACCGGATTCGGTGAAGATCGTGGGTGCCTTCATGCCGTGCTCGGCCACGGCCTCGGCGAGCGGCTGCACGATGCTGGCGGCGTACTGGCCCACGCTGTAGTTGATCGAGTTGTAGCTGCGCGAGCGCGTGCCCTCGTAGTCCACGCCCAGGCCGCCGCCCACGTCGACCACGTCGATGGGTACGCCCAGACGGTGCAGCTCCACGAAGTAGCGCACCGCCTCGCGCATGCCGGCCGCGATGTCCCGCACGTTCGAGATCTGCGAGCCCATGTGGAAGTGCTGGAGCCTCAGGGTGTGCTTGAGGCCGGCCGCGTCCAGACGGTCGATCAGTTCCAGCACCTGGCCGGGGCTGAGGCCGAACTTGCCCTTGTCGCCGCCGGTGTTCTGCCACTTGCCGGCACCGATCGAGGCCAGGCGCACGCGCACCCCCAGCAACGGCTCGACGTCCAGCGCCCTCGCCTCGGCGAAGACATGGTCGAGCTCGGACAGCTTTTCGATGACGATGTGCACGCGCAGGCCCAGCTTGAGCCCGATGAGGGCCAGCCGGACGTATTCGCGATCCTTGTAGCCGTTGCACACCACCATGCTCCCGGGCCGGGCATGGGCGAGCACCGCCATGAGCTCGGGCTTGGAGCCCGCCTCGAGGCCGAAGCCCTCCTCGCCGGCGGCCACCAGTTCGCTGACGACGCCGCGCTGCTGGTTGACCTTGATCGGGTAGATCGCGGTGTAGGAACCCGCGTAGTCGGCGTCCTCGATAGCCTTCCCGAACGCCCGCTGCAGTTGGGCGAGGCGGTCGGCCAGGATGTCGGGGAAACGGATGAGCAGGGGCAGGCGCAGGCCTTCGGCGGTCGCCTTGTCGACGATCGCCGGCAGGTCGAGGGCCGGGCCTCCGTCGCCCCGGGGGCGCATCAGCAGGTGGCCATTGCCGGCCACGTCGACGTAGCCGTTGCTCCAGTGAGGGATCGCATAGGTCAGCTTCGCGCGATCGGTGGTCCAGTTCGTCATGGGCGTGACGATCTCCATTGATTGTGTCGGGTCCCCGGGAAGGGGGCGCGGAACAGTCGCAGCGGCGAACCTTGACCTGAAGCGGGCCTGGCGGCCGGGAGCCTCGCACGCCGCGGGGCCGACCAGACGGGATCTGCGCATCCCGGAAGCGGGCGGCAGACCGCCTATTGTAGCGGTGCCCCATGACATCGGGGTATCGCCCGGACCGGCATCGGTATCCCCTTACATCTCATCGGGTCAATGACTTGGCCGCTTTTCGGCCTGGAGCGGTACAATCCACCGTTTAGCCCCCTACCCGTCTCCAGGAAAGCGTCATGTCGCAGCAGCAGCTCAGCTGGTTCACCGAAGCCCACCAGGCGTCGGGCTCCTCCATCGGTTTCCGCGTCGAGCGCCTGTTGCACGCCGAGAAAACCCCGTTCCAGACCATCGAGATCTACCAGACGACCGACTGGGGCAACCTCATGGTGATCGACGGCTGCGTGATGCTCACCGGCCGCGACAACTTCCTCTACCACGAGATGATGACCCACCCGGCGCTGTTCACCCACGCCCGCGCCAAGCGCGTCGTGATCATCGGCGGCGGCGACTGCGGCACCCTGCGCGAGGTGGTGAAGCACGAGGAAGTGGAGAAGGCCACCCAGGTGGAGATCGACGAGCGCGTCACCCGCCTCGCCGAGCAGTACTTCCCGGAGCTGTGCGACGCCAACAACGATCCGCGCGCCGAGCTGCTCTTCATCGACGGCATCAAGTACATGGCGGAAGCCGAGCCGGAGTCGATCGACCTCATCATCGTCGACTCCACCGATCCGGTCGGCCCGGCGGAAGGCCTGTTCAACGCGGCCTTCTACGCCAGCTGCTACAAGGCCTTGCGCCACGGCGGCATCCTCGTGCAGCAGTCGGAGTCCCCGCTGGCGCACATCGAACTGATCAAGGCCATGCGTTCGGCCATGCGCACGTCGGGCTTCAAGGCCGTGCGCACCCTGCCGTTCCCGCAGCCGTGCTATCCCACCGGCTGGTGGAGCTGCACCATGGCGCGCAAGGACGGCGACCTGTCGGGCTTCCGCGAGCGCGGCGCGATCAGCAAGAACTTCGCCACCAGGTACTACAACGCCGACGTCCACAAGGGCGCGCTGGCGCAGCCGGAGTTCATGCGCGAGCAGCTGGGCGACTGAGACGCCTTTCCTTAAAAGCCTGCTGCCCTGCGGGAGCCGCTTCAGCGGCGATCCCGCGGCAGCGGGCAGGCTTGCCGCGAGCACCCATCGCCGCTGAAGCGGCTCCCACAGAGGAATCGGCTCCGTAAGGAGCGGTTTCCATGGTTTATTTCTCGACCCTGGCCGGCTCCCAGCCGGCCGGCGCTTCCGGCGGAATGCCGTACGCGCGCAGCGACGCCAGGATCACGCTCATCTCCGTGCCGCCGCTGCGGGCCAGCGCCAGCAGCTTCTGCGCGGTGGCCTTGTCGCCCTGGGCCTGGATGTTGAGCTGGGCGAAACGCTGCATCTGCCAGATCAGGTTGAGGCGGGCATGCTTCGCGTCCTGCTGGTCGGCCTCGCTGGACGACAGCGTCTCGCGCAGGTGCAGTCCGAGCGAGCGGCCGAGCGGGCTGCTGCCCCATTCGAGCACCTTTGCCAGCTTCAGGCAGTCGCCGACCACGGCGGCGTCGGACGTGTTGTCTTCGCAATACTTCGCCGTGGCCTGGAAACCGGGGATGGGCTGCGCGCTGGCCAGGCCGAACACGATCACCATCTGCACGCCGGCGGCGCCCGAGCCCTGCAACGCGTTGAAGGTATCGGCCGGCGGCGGAAGCTGGCTCACCGAATTGGCCAGGGCCTTGAGGCTCGCGCCGAGGTAATCGTCGTAGACCTTGGCATTGGCGGCGCGGCCAAGGTCGGCGCGGACCGCGTCGCCCTCGTTCGCGTGCTCGTCCACGCCCAGCTTCAGCAGCCATACCGCCGCATTGTCGGGCGCCTGCTTCTGGAGCTGGCCCAGCGCTTCGGCATTCGGACACGTGCCGCCCTTCGCGTCGCAGTCGGCGAGCCGCGCCCAGGTCACCTGGGGACCGGCGTCGGCGTTCCGCGACGCGCGCTCGAGCAGGGAGTGGTAGGAGAGCACCTCGGGCGGGCTGGCCAGGGGCCGGGCCAACAGGGCGGCGCCGAGCAGCGGCTCGGCCTCGGTACGCAAGGCGAGGACGCTGGCGAGGTCCTTCTGGAACTGCAGCAGGGCCTTGGTCTGGTCCTTCTGCACCACCGGCCCCTTGGCCGGGCCCTTGGCGGCACCGGGCCACGGGCTCCCGGCCAGGGCGGGCAAGGACAGCAGGCTCGCGAGGACCAGGACTGCGATGCGACGTCCGCGCATGGGCCATCTCCGTGAAATAAAACGACAAGGATACGGCTCGACCATGAACGGAAGCTGCGACGAAACCTCCCTTTCCCGGCCACATTGTTACTATCGGGTTCCGCGCGGGGGGAACGCCGGCCTTATTCCGATCGACCGCACCATCAATCCTGCGACAGAACAGGAGCTCGTCTTGGACCAATTTTCCTTCCTCTCCAGCGCACCCGCCGGTTTCTTCGTCGGCTGGGGAACCCTCTCCCTGATCAACGCCGGCCTTGCCCAGGGCAAGAACCGCAGCGGCCTGCTCTGGTGGGTGCTCTCGCTGTTCCTCGGCCCGCTGGCCACCCTCATCCTCGTGGTGATGCCCAAGGTGCGCACCAAACTTTTCTGAGCGTGTACGCTAGGGGCCTCCCAAGGCAGGTGCGCGCGAATGCTTACGACGCTCGTGGCAAGCAGCAAGGGCGGTTGCGGAAAGACCACGCTGGTGACCCAGCTCGCAACCCATTGGGCCCAGGCGGGGAAACAGACGGCCGTGATCGATGCGGATCGGCAGCATTCCAGCCTGCGCTGGGTGGGGCGCCGCCCAGAGAACGCGCCGGCCATCACCGCCATCGAAGGCAGCCGCCGCGCCTTCGACCGTCTTCCCGGCGACGTGGAACGGGTGATCGTGGACACGCCCGCCGGCGTGGACGAAAAGGACCTGGAGCCCTACCTCGAACACGCCGACGTGATCGTGGTGCCGGTCCTTCCATCGCATTTCGACCTGGACGCCACGCTCGACTTCCTCAAGGTGCTCAAGGGCTTCAATCGCGTGAAGCGCGGCAAGCTGCCGGTGGGGCTGGTCGGGAATCGCCTCAAGCCCTGGACCAACGCAAGCCAGGCCGCCCTCGCCGAATTGGGCGAACGCGCTCCTTTTCCTGTCGTCGCGGAACTTCGCGACTCGCAAGCGTACGTCTTGCTCACGGCGCTCGGTAAAGGCATCTTCGACTACCACTCGGAAAACGTACGCGGCCACCAGGACGACTGGGCGAAACTCCTGCGCTGGATCAAGCGCAGCACCTAGCACTTCATGGGACGCGTCATCGATCACGCCACCGAAGGTGGCCTTGCGGAGAGACGGTACCCATGCACGAACTCATCCTGTTACGCCACGCCGAGGCGACGCCGCACGGCAAGGACGGCAAGGACGACCGCGAGCGAACCCTGACTCCCCACGGCCGCGCCGAGGCCCAGGCCGCCGGCCAATGGCTCGAGATCGAGGGCGTCGCCTACGACCGCATCCTCTGCTCGCCGTCCTTCCGCACGAAAGAAACCGCCGCCCTCGCCCTGGGCAAGATCGAGCCCATCTACGACGACGCCATCTACGACGCGACCGTGGGCACCCTCTACGACGTGCTCGACAAGAATTCGGACGCGGACTGCGTCGTCCTCGTCGGTCACAATCCCGGCATCGAACAGTTGGTCGCCTTCCTCGTCGACGGCCGCTCCGAAGACTACCGGGGCATGCCGCCGGCCGGCATCGCGCGCATCCGCTTCGAGGGGCCACTGAACCCCGGCACAGGCGAACTCCTGGAATTCTGGTCTCCCCCGAACTGAGCCTGCTCGAATGCGCCACCTGCTGTCGGCGATCGTCGCGCTCCTCGCGACGACGCCCTTGTCCGCCGCCGACCTGAGCATCGACCCAGTGCGCTCGCACGCCGAATTCAGCGTGCGCCTGCTCTGGGTCAGCACGGTCACCGGCAGCTTCGACGGTATCCGCGGCCAGCTGGCGATCGACCCGGCGCGGCATACCGCGGTGGTGAGCGCCGACATCGATACGGCAAGCGTGCGCATGGAATCCGCCCGGCTGCGGCGCTGGGTGCTCGCCCCCGAGTTCTTCGACGCCAGCCGCCATCCGCAGATCCACTTCGAGTCGGCGCCCGTCTCCCTGCACCTCCTGAGCGAGGGTGGCGACGTGCAGGGCCAGCTCACCATGCGCGGCGTGACCCAGCCGGTCACCCTCCACCTGCTGCCGAACCACTGCCCCACCCAGGCCCTCCAAGGCTGCCTCCTGCAGCTGAAGGGCACCATCGACCGTACCGACTTCGACATGCGCGGCCGCCGCGGCGCCCTGTCGGACCGGGTGAACCTGGGCATGGCGATCGTCCTGACAACCCCCTGAGGGGGATGCGCAAGCCCAGGGACTCACGTGGCGTTGCGACTCGTCCCCTATGATCGGCGGCATGCGCCGCTTCCTTACGCTCCTGCTCCTCGCCGCCACGCTTGCCACGGGCGGCTGCTCGCTTTCCCCGGCGCGCATCCAGAAGGCCGACGCGGTGGTCACCCTCACCGTGGACCGGCAAGACACCTGCGATCCTGCCGACGCCAGCCACTGCGCCACCCCTTCGCCACTCATCGACGCCGCCCTCGAGGCGAATGCGGCCTCCACCGAGGCGAAGCCCGTGCACGTGGCCACGCTGCTCGAAGATGGCGAGAGCGCCATGGCGGCGCGCATCAACCTCATCCGGGCGGCCAGGAAGAGCATCGACGTCCAGACCTACATCTGGGAACAGGACGATGCCGGCAAGCTCGTGCTCGACGAGCTGGTGCAGGCCGCGAGACGCGGTGTCCACGTGCGGATCCTGGCCGACCAGCTGTTCTCCTTCCGCGACCCCGGCCTGCTGGCGGCGCTGGCCCGAGCCAGCGACCGCATGGAGATCCGCCTCTACAACCCGACCTTCCACAGTGCGCGCACGCCACCGCTGGAATTCGCGGCGGGCATCCTCTGCTGCTTCTACAAATTCAACCAGCGCATGCACAACAAGCTGCTGGTGGTGGACGACCTCATCGGCATCACCGGCGGACGCAATTACGAAGACCGCTACTTCGACTGGGACGACACCTTCGACTACATCGACCGCGACGTGATGGTCGGCGGCCCCGCGGCACGCGAGATGGGTGCCAGTTTCGACCAGTTCTGGACGCACAAGCGGTCCGCGCCGCTCACCCACCTGCGCGACGTGAACCGGGAGCTGCTGGCGGACACCGACGATCCGCGCCACTGGGACCCGCCGCGGTACGACCATCCGGACCGTGTCGCGCGGATGGTGGCGGACGCCACCGATCCCGCCTGGATCGACGAGCACCTCGTCCGCAACACCTTGCGCATGAACCGCGTGGAATACCTGTCGGACCTGCCGGGCAAGACGGACGAACCGAAGCGCCGCGAGGTGCGCGCCCTGACGCGCCACATCATGGGGCTGGTGCGCAACGCGAAGAGCGAGATCGTGCTGCAGACGCCTTATCTCGTCATGAGCAAGCCGGCGCAGAAGATCTTCAGCGCGCTGGGCCGGCAGCCGGACCCGCCCCGGGTGGTGGTATCCACCAATTCGCTGGCCTCCACCGACGCCTTCGCGGTGTATGCGCTTTCGTACAAGCATCGCAAGCGCTACCTCACCGACTACGGCTTCGAAATCTACGAACTGAAGCCGCATCCCTTCAACGCCGACGAGGACGCCCTGGAGGGCCAGGCGACAGGGGTCGCCACGCCGCCCCTGGAAGGCTCGATCGCGGGTTCGCCGGTGGACGGCGCGCGCGGCAGCGGCGCGCACGCACGTCGCGCCGGGCGGCACGCCGGTTCGGCGAACATAGGGGCGCCTTCCGAAGACTCCGGCTTGCTCGGCATCGGCAGCCGCGGCGGCCGCGGTGCCCGCAACCGCCCGGCGCCGCTTCTGACAGCAGGCGTCCGTTTCGGCCTGCATGCGAAGTCCATCGTGGTGGACGACACCTTCGCGATGGTCGGCACGCACAATTTCGATCCGCGCTCGGACCACTACAACACCGAGTCCGGCGTGATCGTCTACGACAAGCGCTTCGCCGACCGCCTGCGCGATTCGATCATGCAGGACACCGCACCCGGCAACGCATGGGTGATCGCGCCACGCCGGAAGACGATTCCGGTGCTGTCGTCGATCAACGAGTTCATCGGCGACGTGTCGGAACGCCTGCCGTTCTTCGACCTGTGGCCGTTCCGCTACGCCACCAGCTACGACCTCAAGCCCGGCTGCATCCCCATGCGCTGGTCCGACCCGCGCTTCTTCGAGTGCTACGAACCGGTGGGCGACTTCCCGGAAGTCGACGTGTCGCTGAAGCTCATCTACACCCGGATGATCACGGCCTTCGGCAGCTCGGCCGCGGGCATTCTCTGACCGAACTGTCGGAGCCGCGGATCAGTTCGTGCGGGTCAGCTGGAAATTCACCGGGAGGTCGGCCGTGTAGCGCTCCGTCCGGTCGTCGGCCGTCGCGAAGCGCCAGCCGCGCACGGCTTCTTCCGCCGCCCGGTCCAGGGCCTCGTCGCCGCTCGAACGCCCCACCGCGACCTGCGCGACATCGCCTTCCGGCGTCACCGTCACACTCAGCACCACCCGGCCCTCGCGCCGCGCGCGCAGCGCCGACATCGGGTATCGCGGCGAGGGCATGTAGACGGGAACCAGTTCCGCGGGCGCCCGGGAGGGGGGCGCCGAGACGACCGGCGTCCGCCATACCGTACGCGCCGGCATCCCCTCGCCGGAGCCACGATGACGGCGGGTGCCGCCGTCGGCATGCGAGGCCACCGGCGCCGGCGCCACGCTGGACACTGTCTTCGACACCCGTGCCGGCGCGGCCGTCGGCATCGTCACCTCGGCCAGGCCCCGCGTCTTCGGTGCGCGCTCATAGGTCAGCGCGGTCAGCCAGCTCGTGCCGGCGACGCCGATCAGGAGTGCCAGGGCGCTGAGCGAGGTACTGGTGCGTAAGGCAAGCATGGTCAGGGACGTTCGAGGATCGCCGTCACGCCCATGCCGCCCGCCGTGCAGATGGAAATCAGGCCGCGGCCCGACCCCTTCTGTTCCAGCATCTTCGCCAGCGTGGCGACGATGCGCGCGCCGGTGGCCGCGAACGGATGGCCCGCCGCGAGGCTGGAGCCGTTGACGTTGAGCTTGGCCGGATCGATCGCGCCCAACGGCGCGTCGAGGCCGAGGCGGTTGCGGCAGTAATCCTCGCTTTCCCACGCGCGCAGCGTGCAGAGCACCTGCGCGGCGAAGGCCTCGTGGATCTCGTAGTAATCGAAGTCCTGCAAGGTGAGCCCCGCCTGCTTCAGCATGCGTGGCACGGCGATGGTCGGGGCCATGAGCAGGCCTTCGCCATGGACGAAGTCCACCGCCGCGACCTGCGCGTGCGTGATGTACGCCTGGATGGAAAGGCCGCGCGCGGCCGCCCACTCCTCGCTGCCCAGGAGCACCGCGGCGGCGCCGTCGGAGAGGCCCGTGGAATTGCCGGCCGTGAGCGTGCCCTGGCCGGAGGTCTTGTCGAACGCCGGCTTCAGCGTGCCCAGTTTTTCCAGCGTGGAGTCCGGGCGCAGGAAGCCGTCGCGCTTCAGGCCGCGGAACGGCACCACGAGGTCGTCGAAGAACCCGGCTTCATAAGCCGCTGCCAGCTTCCGGTGGCTGGCGAGGGCCAGTTCGTCCTGCGCCAGCCGGTCGATCTTCCATTCCTTCGCCATCAGCTCGCAGTGATCGCCCATGGACTTGCCGGTACGCGGCTCGGCCACGCCCGGGAACGACGGCTTCAGTTCCTTGAGCGAGAAACCGCGCGTGGCGACCTGGAGCTTTTCCTTCACCGTCTTCGCGCGATTCATGGCGAGCAGGCGCTTGCGCAGCTTCAGGCCATAGACGATGGGTACGTCGCTGGTGGTGTCCGAACCGCCCGCGATACCGGCGTCGATCTGGCCGGTGGCGATCTTGTTCGCGATGACGATGGCGTTATCGAGCGACGTACCGCAGGCCCGCGCCGTGGTGATGCCGGGCGTGGTCGGGGCCAGGCCCGACGACAGCACCGCCTCGCGGGCGAGGTTCCAGTCCGAGGAATGCTTGATGACGGCGCCCATGGCGACTTCGCCCAGCTCGGCGCCATGCAATCCGAATTTCTCGACCAATGCCCCGAGGACCTTGACCGACATCCCGAAATTGCCGACGTCGGCATAGGCGGTGTTGTTGCGGCAGAAGGGAATGCGGACGCCGCCGACCACACCCACACGCTTTTGCGACTTTTCCATGCTTGAGAAAACTGTCCAGAACGAGGGGATGCCCGCAGGCAGCCAAGGCGAAGAAGGGATCGCGGACGCCGACGATCGCCGACGTACGCGTATCGGCAAGGCTAACCCGCATCCCCGCCCGGCGAAAGCCCGCCCTGGCCGGATGGTAGAATCGCGTTCCTTTGCCGTTCGGAAAAACCTGCCGTGAACGAGTCGCTGATCGCCTGCCCCGCCGTCCTGGCGCTGGAACTGGCCGGGGGCGGATCGCCCGACCGGCTGGAACTCACGCGGGACGAAGCCCGGACGCTCGCCGCCCTCATGGCCGACGACCTGCGCACCCTCCTGCCGGGCATCGAGACCGCCAGGTTGGCCGTGGCCGGCGCCCTGTTCGACGGTGTGGAGCTCCTGCGCCCCGGATTTCCCGTATTCGCCACACTCGAGGAACTGGCCCGGCGCATCCCCCGCGTGACCGACGCAAGCGGCGTGGTGGCCTTCGGCACCCACGAGGGCCACATGCCCGCCCAGCCGCTGGTGCCCGACCCCGCCTACGTGGGCGGCCCCATGCGGCTGTTGCCCTGGATGCTGCTGGTCCCGCCCGATCAGGCCGAGGACATGGGCAGCCGCATGGAAACGGAGCTGGTAGGACGCGGCGAAGCCGGCACGGCCACTGCGGATTTCCTCATGCGGACCCTCGGCATGCGGCTGGAACATGCGAGATATCTCAGCCGTAACGACCTCATCGCCCTCACCTGCGTGCAGTACGAGCACGTGAACCTGGCGCCGTTGTGGACCGTGCTCGAGTCGGCCCTGCTCACCCCGTACAAGGACGAGACCGCGCTCGGTTCGCGCGGCCTGCCCCTGCATTACGCCGAAGGCCGCGTCGGCATTCCCGGCCCGGCCGCCTGGTTCGCCCGCGCGGGCGGCAAGGGTAGCGATGCCGCCCACGAATTCGCCGGCACGCTCTTCGAGCTCCGCCAGTACGCCGCCCTGCTGGCCGCTCACCACGTGCCCCTGCACCTCGAAGGCGAATCCGCCCGGACGGCCGGTTACTTGCTGGAGCCGATGGCGGAGGCGGACCCGGCCCTGCCGCCGCCCGCCCTGTACGCCCACGAGGCCGCCGGACTCGGCATGGCGGCGATCACGGTGGCCCAGCCCGCGCCGGGCAAGGCCCGCGTCCTCGCCCACGGTTATCCGCTGGCACCCGATGCCCTGGCGCCGCTGCTCGACGCGATGGTGGAGCGCTATGGCGCCACTCCGGAAATCCATGCCCTGGGCCGCATGCTCCTCGACGCCGAGGGCGCGTTGTCCGCTCCCGCGCCCGTCGTACATTGAGACGCTTTTCACGAATCGTTCGATGTACGCGGCGGGATTGACGAATTAGAGTGGGCCGACGTCACCCCGGCGGCTCCATGCGCTACTCCACTCCCCCCGCGAACGGCTCATCCTCCGACTGGTCCGCTTATCTGCTCGAGCGCGCACCGGCGATGATCGCGTACGTCGACACGACGACGCGCTACCGTTACGCGAGCCCCGCCTATCTCGCCTGGATGAACATCCACGATGCCGACGTGGTCGGCAGGCGCATGGCGGATGTCATCGATCCGGCCCTGTATGCGCGCATCGAGCCGGACCTGCGCGCGGCGCTCGCCGGCACCGTCATGGTGGTCGAGCGCAGCCTCCGCAACAGCGTGGGCGACCACTACGCGCAGGCCACGTTCTCGCCCGACCTCGACGACGACGGCAACGTGCTCGGCCTCGTCATCCTGCTGGCCGACATCTCCGGACGGCGCGTGCTCGAAGCCCGGCTGAAGGAAAGCGAACGGCGCTTCTCGCAGGCCTTCCGCTATGCCGCCATCGGCATGGCGCTGGTATTGCCCGACGGCCGCTGGCTGCAGGTGAACAAGGCACTCTGCGCCATGCTCGGGTACGACGAAGACGCCTTGATGGCCACCACCTTCCAGGACATCACCCATCCCGACGACCTGGCGGCGGACCTCGGCTTCGTCACGAACCTCTTGTCGGGCGAGCATCTGTCCTACCAGATGGAAAAGCGCTACATGCATCGCGACGGCCATGTCGTGCACGTGCAGCTCAGCGTGTCGCTGGTACGCGACGAGCATGGCGAGCCGTTGTATTTCATCTCGCAGATCCAGGACATCAGCGAGCGCAAGGCGTTCGAAGACGCCCTGTTCCGTGAGCGCGAACTGGCGGAAGTCACGCTGAAGTCCATCGGCGACGCGGTCATCACCACCGATACCCAGCTCGTCGTCACCTCGATCAATCCCATCGCCGAGGCCATGACCGGCTGGTCGCAGCACGAAGCCGTGGGCCGGCCCATGGACGACATCTTCCAGTTGCGCGATCCGCTCACCCGCCGCCCGATCCCGAACCCGTTGATCATGGCGGTGAACAAGAACAGCATCGTGGGCCTCACCACCGACGCCATCCTCGTGCACCGCAACGGTTTCGACAGCCCCATCGAGGATTCCGCCGCCCCCATCCACGACCACGCCGGCAACGTCGTCGGCGGCGTGGTGGTGTTCCACGACGTGAGCGAAACGCGGGCCCTGGCGCTGAAGATGGCCCACCTCGCGCACCACGACACGCTCACCGGGCTGCCGAACCGCGCGCTGCTCACCTCGCGCATGGAATTCGCGGTGACCGTGGCCGCACGGCGCAACCAGCGCGCCGCGCTGCTCTTCGTCGACGTGGACCACTTCAAGCAGATCAACGATTCGCTGGGCCACGCCGCCGGCGATACCTTGTTGCAGGAAGTGGCGCGGCGCATTCGCGGCGCCGTGCGTCCCGACGATACCGTGAGCCGTCTCGGCGGCGACGAATTCGTGGTGCTGATGCCGCACATCGATGGCCCGGGCGATGCCAGCGCGGTGGCCGACAAGGTGTTGGCCGCCTGCAGCCAGGCCGTGGGACTGGGCGTCGACGCCTCGGCGCTCACCATCAGCTTCAGCATCGGCATCAGCGTGTACCCCGACGACGCCGAGGATGCCGAATCGCTCCTGCGCAACGCCGATACCGCCATGTACGAAGCGAAGATGCAGGGCCGCAACGGCTACCGCTTCTTCAACCCGAGCATGAACGAGCGCAACACCGCGCGCATGCGCATCGAGGTGGCGTTGCGCAAGGCGCTCGCCCGCAACGAACTCAGCCTGCACTACCAGCCGAAGGTGGACGTGGAACTGGGCACCATCGTCGGCGCAGAGGCGCTGCTGCGCTGGCAGGCGGACGGCGAAGATGTCTACTCCCCGGAGGAGTTCATCCCCGTCGCGGAAGATTGCGGCCTCATCGTGCCCATCGGCGAATGGGCGCTGCGCGAAGCCTGCCGGCAGGCGGAGACGTGGACGCGCCTGTACCGGCCGCTCTCCGTGTCGGTCAACGTCTCCGCCCTGCAGTTCCAGCACACGCGCTTCTACGAGTCGCTGCGCACCGTGCTCGTCGAAACCGGCCTGCATCCCACGCTGCTCGAGCTGGAACTCACCGAGCGCACCGTGATGGAAGGCGGCGACCACATCGCGGAACTGCTGCGCAAGATCAAGTCGCTGGGCGTCGCGCTCAGCCTCGACGACTTCGGTACCGGCTATTGCAGCCTCTCGTACCTGAAGCACTTCCCTATCGACATCCTCAAGATCGACCGCGCCTTCATCCGCGACGTCGCCTGGGACAACGACAGCGCCGCCATCGTCGGCGCCATCGTCGCGATGGGCAGGGGCATGAACAAGCAGGTGCTGGCCGAGGGCGTGGAGAGCATGGAGCAGGCGACGTTCCTCGGGGCGGCCGGCTGCTCGCAGATGCAAGGCTTCCTCTTCGGCAAACCCATGACCGCCCGCGACTTCGAGGAGCGCATCTCGGTGGTGGACATGGGCGATCCGACCGTTATCCAGGACTGACACGATCATGTAGGAGCCGCTATAGCCGCGAGGAAACCTCGCGGCACGACAGCAAGCTCGCCCTCGCCGCTATAGCGGCTCCTACATCGGATACGGCTACGACTCCAGCGGCGCCTCGTACATGAAGTAATGACACCGCTCCATCCCGAGCCCGGCGTACGTCGCCTGCGCCCGCTCGTTCTCCAGCTCCACATAAAGCCGCAGTCCCACGGCGCCCGCGCCTTCCGCCATCGCCTTCACATGCGCGTACATCCCCCGGAACACACCGGCCCGCCGCGCCTCCGGCGCGACGTAGACACTCTGCACCCACCAGAAGTCGCCGCACCGCCAGTCGCTCCATTCATACGTGACCAGCAGGCAGCCCACGGCGGTTCCATCGAGTTCCGCCACCAGATAGAAGCCGCGGCGCGGCTCCTCGAAAACAGCCTTCACGCCGCGACCGATCGTGGCGGGATCGAGCGTCTTGCGCTCCGTCTCCCAGGCCATGGCGATGTTCCAGCGGGCGATGGCGTCGGCATCCTGTTCCGCCGCGCGACGAATCTCCAGAGACATGAGGTCATCCATTCGATGGGCGTCGCTTGCGCGACGCGCCGAGTTTACGGGTAAGGGTGTTGCGGCCGACCCCGAGGGCCGCCGCCGCGTTCTGCCGGTGACCGTCGTTGGCGAGCAACGCGACCTGCAACAGGGTTTTATCCAGCGCCTCGCGGGCGCGATTGTGGATATCCGGCTCGCCTTGCGCCAGCGCGTCCTGCGCCCAGAGACGCAGGGCCTCGGTCCACTCGGTACCGCGCGCCTGGCCCATCGACAGGCTGCCCAGGTCGCCCGCCTGGATCTCCACGGCGGGCGCGATGACGGCCAGCCGGCGGCAGAGGTTTTCCAGTTCGCGAACGTTGCCGGGGTATTCGCGCTGTTCCAGCAGCTTCATCGCGCCGCGGGAGAAGCGCTTCGGCGGCAGGTTCAGTTCGGTCGCCGCCTGCGCGAGGAAGTGCTTCGCCAGCAGGGGTATGTCGTCACGGCGGTCGCGCAGGGACGGCAGGTGGATCCGCGCCACGTCGAGGTGGTGCTTGAGATCGGCGCGGAAGTGGCCGGCGGTCACCCGTGCATCGAGATCCTGCTGCGTCGCCGCCACGATCCGCACGTCGCCGCGCATGAACTCGCGGCCACCGACCCGGTAGAACTCGCCACCGGCCAGCGCTCGCTGCAACCGCGCCTGGAGTGCGATCGGCATGTCGCCGATTTCGTCGAGGAACAGCGTGCCGCCCTCGGCCTGCTCGAAGCGGCCGGCATGCCGGCGCGTGGCACCGGGGAAGGCGCCCGCCTCGTGACCGAACAGCTCGCTCTCCAGCAGGTCCGAAGGGATGGCGGCCGTATTGAGCGTCACGTAAGGCTTGCCCCTTCGCGCGCTCTCGTCGTGCAACGCGCGCGCCACCAGCTCCTTCCCCGTGCCCGTTTCCCCGGTGATCAACACATTGAGGTCGCTCGCCGCCACGCGTCCGATCAGGCGGAACACTTCGCGCATCGCCGCGCTTTCGCCAAGCAGGGGGTGGGTGTCCGCCCGCGTCGGCGGCACGACGACTTCCTCGCGCGCCGCGGCCAGCGCACGCTCCACCGCCTGCACGGCCAGATCGAGGTCGAAGGGTTTCGCGATGTAATCCGCGGCCCCCGCGCGATACGCGGCAGCCGTCGTCGCCACATCCGTATAGGCGCTCATCACGATCACCGGTCCGATGTTGCGCCGGGTCAGGTATTCCAGGAGGTGCAAGCCGTCCTCGCCGGGCATGCGCACGTCGGTGACGAGCAGGTCGGGCCGGCTTTCCGCGAGCGCCGCGCGCACCGCGTCGCCCGTGCTGAATTCGCGCACGCTATGGCCGGCGTCGCGCAAGGCTTCGGCGAGCACGAAGCGCACGCCACGGTCGTCGTCGGCGATCCAGGTCTCGGTCATGGGCGCTCCATCGGGAGGTAGAGCGAGAAGGTCGTCTCGCCGGGATGGCTCGTGTAACGCAGGTCGCCGCCGTGCTCGATCGCGATTTCGCGCGAGAGGGCGAGGCCCAGGCCGGTGCCGTCGGGCCGGCCGGAGACGAGCGGATGGAAGAGCGTGTCGCGCAGATCGTCCGGTACCCCGGGGCCGTTGTCGACGACGTCGATACGAAGCGCGGCGCGCGCGATGCGATCACCGAGGCGGACGCCGTGTTCGACGCGGGTGCGGAGCGTGACGGTGCCCGCGTCTGCCTGGATGGCGTTGCGCGCGAGGTTCAGGAGCACCTGCAGCAGACGGTCTGCGTCACCGAGGATGTCGGGGAGGCTCGGATCGTAGTCGTGCCGAATGTCCGGGGCATGGGGCTCCGAGGCGAGCAGTGCTCCGAGGCGCTCGAGGAGTTCATGCACGTTGACCGGCGCGATCCGCGCCGCGCCGCCGTGACGCAGCAGGCCGTCGGCCAGTGTGGCGAGGCGATCGGCTTCGGCGATCACCATGGCGGCAAGCCGGCGGAGGTCGGCGTCGCCGACCCGGCGTTCGAGCAGCTGGGCTGCGCCGCGCAGGCCTGCCAGTGGATTCTTTACCTCATGGGCGAAGCCGCGCAGCGTGGCGGACAACGGCGTGTCGGCCGGGGCCAGGTCGGCGGCCAGTGGGTGGACCTCGACCAGGATCCGGCCATCGTCGACCCGTTGCATGGAGACGTCGGCGACCAGTTCCTGGCCACGCCCGACGCCAAGGCAGGCTGTTCGCAGGTTGAAGGCACGCCGCTCGGTGCGGGCTCGTTCCAGATGGGGAGCCAGCGCCGGATTCCGCATAAGAGTCGTCAGATCCTGGCCGGTAGCCGTGCGCTGGCCTACACCGAGCATTTCGGCGAGGGCGGGATTGAGCCATGACATGCGACCGTCTGGCTCGAGCAGGGCTACGCCCGTGCCCAGGAGCGTCAGGAGTTCGGCTTGGTCTGGTGCGTGCATTGCACCAATTTAGGGATTTATGGCGACTGCTGCAATGCACGCCAAGGCGTAAAGCCCGGCGAGCGCACGCTCGTACCAAATAGGCACCGGTTTGCGTGGCCGCATTTGGGGTAATCGACGTCAGCTGTCGATCTGCGTGATCTTGGCCACCCTGCCGTTCACCACCTCGATCTGCACCGACTTGCCGCGCCGGTAGTACTCCAGCCGGTAGCCTTCCAGGCCGCCACGACGGGTCTCGATAGGGGTTTCGCGATCCGGCTTGCCTGCCACCTGGCGCAGGCGACCTTCGCTGTCGCCGGTGGAGATCACCTGGGAACCGAAGCGATAGGTGTCGGCAGCCGCGGCGCTTGTTGCGAGGAAGGCGAGGATGAAGACAGCGACGGTGAGCTTCATGAGGTCTCCTTATCCGGAAAATGCCGAGCATAAACCGCCGTGCCAGGTCGGTCCGATCAAGATCGCCTTCCAGCTCGTTCGAGCCTGAAGGCATCAAGAGGCTTTGAGCGCCTATTTTTTCCTGAACCGGCGGGTGAAGAATTTCTTGGCTACCTAACAAGGCCGCGTAAGCTGATCGAGGCTAACTACGTCGCGTGTCAGGAGAAAGGTTGATGAGCTATGCCGTCGACGCCAAAACCGCTTTGCCCTTGTCTCTCGTTGAGCGCATTTTTCAGAATCATCATGGTGTCGTCCGCCACCCTGAGCGCCACAGGAAGAAACCCCAAGACCGGCGGGCTTATAGCAAGAAAATTCACGTCGAAGGCTCCACTCTTGCGCTTCCGAAGCGCGAGGTGCAGCCATGAAGATCCTGATGGTCATCACGTCCCACGACCAGCTCGGCAATACCGGCAAGAAGACCGGGTTCTGGTTAGAGGAATTCGCTGCACCGTACTACGTGTTCCAGGAAGCCGGCGTGGACCTGGTGCTTTCCTCGCCGAAGGGCGGCCTGCCACCCTTCGATCCCAAGAGCGACGATCCCGAATTCCAGACGGAACTGACCGCGCGTTACAAGAAGGATAAGGTAGCCCAGGACAGGCTTTCGAAGACGGTGAAGCTCTCCGAGGTCTCACACGAAGGATTCGATGCCGTGTTCTATCCGGGCGGCCATGGCCCGATGTGGGACCTGGCCGAAGACCCGGTCTCGATCAAGCTGATCGAATCGTTCTACGCCGCCGGCAAGCACATCGCGTTTGTATGCCATGCGCCCGGCGTGTTGCGCCATGTGAAGGGGCCGGATGGCGAATGGCTGGTGAAGGGTAAGAAGGTCACCGGCTTCACGAATACCGAAGAAGATGCCGTACAGCTTACGAACGTCGTGCCTTTCCTCGTCGAGGATGCGTTGAAGAAGAATGGCGGCGTCTTCTCCAAGACGGACGACTGGAAGATCTACGTACTGGTCGATGGCCTCCTTGTCACCGGCCAGAACCCCGCATCGTCCGGGCCCGGAGCCACGGTGCTCCTCGCAATGCTCCGCTCGCGCTAGTTGGCCGCCGTCTTCGGTGGCGGCGCTGCCTCCACGCGCTTGAGCTTCATCGGTGGGCCGCCTTCGATAAAGGTCATGCTCGAAAAGTCGGGAGCGAACTCACCCGTGACGCCCAGGGACTCGGATCGAAAGCGCGTGGGCGAGAGCGCGATCAGGCGCTCGGGAACGGGGGCGCCCGCGTTTGCATACAACCCGTCCGGGCGCGCTTCGAAGACCACGTTGAGTCCGCCACCGACGAAGCGTCCGTTCGCTTTCGAAAGCTCCGCGAGCGACAGTATCTTCTCCTCGGTCGCCGGGGCAGCGATGTCGGTCCAGCCGTAGTCGGTGGCGACGGCGCGCACCACTTCATTCATCAGTCGGCGGCCGTCACCTCCATTGGTCAGGACTACTACGCCATCGCCCTTGCCGACGTACGACACCATGAAGGATTCGTATCCCCTGTTCACGCCATCGTGTCCGAACCGCTCCTGTTTACCCGTATACAACGCGACGCCGAGTCCCCAATTGTCCTTGACCGGTGTCAGCATCCTCCGGGTCATGGCTGGCGTGAGGCGATGACCTTGCCTGCCCTCGGCGGATGCCTGGACGTCGATCAGCAACCGGGCGAGATCACCCGCGCTTGTCCATAACCCGGCGGGGGCAAGTTCCGGCTGTGCGAGGTAGCCCCCGGGAATCGGCGTGCCGTTCTCGTGACCGGATGCCATGTTGGCGCGGATCGCCGGCGGCGGCACCGCGGCGAAGGCGCTTCGTGTCATGTGGAGAGGACCGAACACTTCGCGTTGGGCAAGTTTCTCGAAGGGCATGCCGCTCACGTCGGAGAGAGCGAGTTGCGTCAACACGTAACCGCCGCCGGAGTATTCGAATTGCGCACCCGCCGGGAGCACGCTGCGCACGGCGGGGGTATTGGCAGGCGGCATGCCGTCGAGGATCTGCGCGGGCGTGGGTAGCGGCGCGCCTGGCGCGTAACCGGCGAAGCCATGAACACCGAGCCCGGCGGTATGGCTCAGCAGCTGGCGAAGGGTCACCCCATGAGGGGCCAGCTTCGGATCCTCGGGCAGCTTCCACGAATCAAGCGCATCGTCGATGTCCCGGTTCAGGCTGATCCACCCTTGCCCCGCCAACCGAAGCGCCAGCACGGCCGTCACGACCTTGCTGATCGACGCGACCTGGAAATCCGTGTCCGGCGTCACAGGTGCACAGCTTGCGGTGTCGCGCACACCCCAGCCGCGCGCCCAGTCGATCTTGCCGTTGTGAATCACGGCGATGCTGATACCGGGTACTTCGTATCGGCGCATGCGCTCGGCCAGGCTGAACGGCTTGTCGCCGCGTTTGATGACCGGCGGTTGCAAATTGGCCTCGACATAGCGGGTATGGGCGTTGCTGGGACCGCCCGCCGCCTCGTCGATGGCAGGGCACCGGGCCGGCTCAGCGAGGACAGGGGCGGAACATGCCGCAGCGATAACCGCCGCGCTATGGAAAGCGCGCTTTCGAATGAACTGCATGTCGGATGTCCTTACTGGCGACGCATGACGGAGTTTGCGATCGCGCCGTTCCTGTTGAGCTGGATGAATACCTGCTGCGCACCATGCTCGTATTGAACATCGTAGATATCCCAGCCGTAGTCGGTGACACCTTCGAACTTGTAAGACTCGACCGAGCCAAGCCTTGCGGCACTGTGCGCGTCCGAGGCGTTCAATATCTGCTTAAGCGCATTCTCGCTGTCGGGAAAAGGTTTCTGGTCCTTGACCCGGGCCGCCAGGTCTTCGCGAATCCGATCCGCGGTGGCGGGACCCACGCGGGGAGCCTCCATGACGATGCGTCCATGCTCGCGTACCGTCAGGGACCTGGCCTGACCTCCACCACCCCCGATGAACTCGAGCGTGACATCGATGCTCGGTATGGAGAACTCCCTGTCGCCGAGGGGAGAAACATCGATGACGCCCTGCGCGACGAACTGGCCAATGGGTGCCACGGTCAACCCGTCCCCTTTGCGCGCCACCGTGACCAGCGAGTAATCGCTGAGTTCGTAAAAGCCAACATATTCGTCGAGAAGCCCCGGATTTACCGTTATCGCGCCGTTCGCAAGCGGTGCGGCGGAAACAGGCGGCGTGACCCTTGCAGCGAATATCGCCATGCCGAGGGAAATGCTGATCAGTCCGAACGCCATCGCGCCTGCCAATTTCCCCGGTTTCGACAACATGATGCGTATCCTCCGTTCGAGAAACGACCTGGATTCCGACATCGCCGTGACCGCCGCGATGTACTCGGACTGGTTCTGCCCCACCTGGATCAACGTTTCGCAATAGGTCTCGACATCTCCGCCATCGCCCAGGACACGCGCATCGCAGTCCACTTCGATGGCGCAGCGAAGACGATGGAACTGCCACCAAAGCAACGGGCTCCACGGCATGGACACCAGGAGAACCAACGCGATGGCCACAAGCAGCGGATCGCGTGCTTTCAGATGCGATTGCTCATGGGCCATGACGTAGGACTGCTGTTCCGGCGACTCCCGCAGCACCCAGGCCGGCACCACGATGCGCGAACGGATCAGTCCGACGACCGCAGGCCCCACGTTGTCGGAGAGGAGTACAGGTACGCCACACAAGGTCCCCCGTGCCCAGCTGCGTTTACGGCGATGGAACAAGGCCGTGCCCACGCCCAGAAACAGCACCAGGGTGATCGAACCGGCCAACCATATGTCCCGCAGAAGCGAATTGACCTCGACGGACGACGTGTACGACTTTGCCCCACTCCAGTCGATGACCGTCGACGCCAGCGGGAGGGAGGTCGTATCACGCAGGGTGAATGACGCGGACGTACCTGCCGGCTCGAGCGAGCGAGGCGGCGGCATGGAAACCGTCGCCATCGTTATCGGCAGGAACAGCGACGTCGCGATGGCGATAATCCAGGCCCAGCGCGTGGGCATCCGACGATGCTTGGCCGCCCGCTCGGCCAGCAGGGCCGCCCCACTGAGCGCGATCGCGACGAGGCCGGCATAGATCATCCAGGCGAGCATCACGATTTTTCCTTGGCGGACCGCTCTGCCAGCCATTTGGCCTGCAGCGTGCGCAGCACCGTAAGCACGTTGGTATAGGCGAGCTTGTCGCTCAATCGTTCGCGGACATCCGTCACGAGAGAGGGGCCGTGATCCCAGAGCACCCGCTTGATGTCCGCCTCGCGGTCGGTGAGGGAGATCTTCATGGCCAACGCCCGCCCCGCTATCTACTATCGGTGTAGTAGATATAGGCGGCCGCCGGGCGATTGTCAACTACATCTATAGTTAATAATCCCGCCGGCGCTCAGGCCGATACGGTTCGCGCCGGGACTCGCAGGTAGATCCATCCGGCGAAGCCGGAAAGCACCGAGCCGGCAAGAATGCCGAGCTTCGCCTCGTCCTGAAGCGCCTGCTGTTCCGGGAAAGCCAGCATGCCGATGAACAACGACATCGTGAAGCCGATGCCGCAAAGAAGCGCTGTGCCGAGCAGCTGACGATAAGTGGCATTCCGCGGCATCGCTGTCCATCCGAGGCGGATGGCGACGAAGGCTGTCGAGAAAACGCCGATGACTTTTCCGAGCGCGAGGCCGAGGCCGACGCCGAGGGTGACGGGCGCCAGCCACTGATCGAGGCCGATCCCGGACAACACGATGCCTGCGTTGGCCAGCCCGAAGAGGGGCAGGACCGTAAGCGGCACCAGGCGATGGAGAGCGTGTTCGAGCCGCAGCAAAGGGGAGTACGTGCAATCGCCATCCGATGGTGCCCGCCCCTGCTCGTCCCTCAGCGGAATGCAGAAGGCGGTGGCTACTCCGGCCAGCGTGGCATGGATACCCGAGGCGTGGACCAGGAACCACAGGGCCACGCCGAGCGCCAGGTACGGCCACAACGTCCGCACGCCGAAGCGGTTGAGCCCGGCCATCGCACCGACGACCGCGATGGCGCCGCCAAGGGAAGGCAGGTCGAGGTGCGGGGTATAGAAGACCGCGATGATGATCACGGCCCCGAGGTCGTCGATGATGGCCAGCGCCGCGAGAAACGCCTTGAGGGATGACGGCACCCGACTCCCGAGGAGGGCCGCGACGCCGAGCGCAAAGGCGATGTCCGTGGCCGAGGGGATGGCCCAGCCCGTGGAAGTTTCGCCCGAAGTGCCGTTGATGAGCAGGTAAATCAGCGCCGGGACCAGCATGCCACCCAGGGCGGCGACGCCGGGAAGAAGGCGGCTACGGCGGTCCGCCAGTTCGCCATCGACGACTTCCCGCTTGATTTCGAGGCCGACGAGGAGAAAGAAGATCGCCATCAGGCCGTCGTTGACCCAGTGCAGGACACTCAGGGGACCGATGTGCAGCGCGAGAAGGCTTTCGTACGCATCCCTGAAGGGTGAATTGGCCGTCACCAGGGCCACCACGGCGGCGCCCATGAGAACGAATCCACCGGTGGCGGAGCCGGATACGAAGTCGAGGAGGCGCTGGAACGGGCGCCAGATCAGGGTCTTCAGCAAGGAAATCGGCCAGGTGCAGGCGGACCCGCATCGTCCCATTCCTTATTCGGTCTTGCAAACCCGCGCAAAAAAAAGAGCAAGGTGCGAGCCGACAACAGGCCACACCTTGCTAAAGGAGAGGGCGGTGCAACGCCGCCCCCTTCGTCCGTCCCGTCTGGACGCGAGACTGGGAGACTCAGGGAACCAGCGGCCAGCTCACCTGCTGGACGATCGGCGGCAGCGGCAACCACCACCCGGTGGCGGGAAAGCCGTATTCGTAGGTCACGCTGTCGTGCATGGCGAAGGAGTGCATCGGGTCGGCCTGGCAGACCACATCCCTGGCGGGCATGACCCCGAAATTCAGATAAGCGAATTCCGTGTCGTTCGTGCAGGTGTTGTCGTCGAACATGATGCCGTGTGTCGCGCCGTTGTTTACCAGCACCATGCGGACGTCGCGGCCGTTCGTCAGGCGATCCTCGAACGCTTCCGAATAGGGCGTGGACGGATCGAATTCGTTCTGCAGCATCAGGCCGTGTACGACGGTACGCCGTTCCAGCGCGCGGTCGACGACCGGGCGCCAGGGCCAGTTCTGGCAGTAGTCCACCAGCGTGGACGCACCGATGGCCCAGTACCTGCGGACGTCGGCGATCTTCTGAGCGATACCGCGCGGATCGGACGAGCCGGAGTCATTGCATTGCAGCGCGAACGCCATGGGATTGAAGCTGGACCGGGTCCGCAGGTCGGCAAAGGTCATTGCGGCGATCTGCTCGGCATAGGCGATATGGGCGGGATCGCCATCCAGCGCCTGGGACATCGCGCTCAGCGAGGGCGACACCAGCAGATCCCAGAAGACCCACATGCCGGTGCCGTCGAGCGCCCCCAATGCCTGGTCCGGCGTCACGCTGCCCATGCGGTGCTCCGAGGCGGCACGGTAGATGCGCTGGAACGTCGTCAGCACCTGTTGCGGCGTCGTACCCATATGGAACTGGTCGTCGTGCCGCGCAATGAACGGCATGAAGGCCTGCTGCACGCTCAACTGGTCCATCGCCATGCGCTTGAGCGACTGGCGCTGCCAGTCGAGGTGTTCCCAGTTCATGTTGCTGTCGAGCACCACGCGCTCGAACATGCCGGGAAACATGCGCGTTGCATAAGCCATCAAGCTGCTGCCGCTCGACACGCCGAACAGGTCGGCGCGACGGAAGCCGAGGATGGCGCGCACCAGGTTCAGGTCGCGAACATGATTGGGCGTGTTGATGCCCTTCAGTAAGGTCGCGTGCTGTTGCAGGCAGGCGCTCATCGAGCGGTTCCACCAGTCCTGCTGCGCCCGCACGCCGGCGACCGTGGGATTGCGGCTGTCGCCGTCCATGAAATTCTCGGCACCGCTGCGCGGTGCGTAGTCGCAACTGACCTGGGTACCGGTGCCGTCGGTGATGCCGCGCAGGTCGACGCCGACCACGAGGTGACCGGTCTGCACTTCCGGATGCAGCTGTTCCAGCATCTCCGCCATGGAAGCGCTGGAGTTGTCCGGGCCACCCGCATTCACCAGCAGGAGACGGCTGTGCGGCGGCGGATCGAGCGGCCTGGAGATGCCGATGGCGATGTCGCCCTGCCCCGGGTCGGCCCAGTCGACGGGCACCGTGACCAGGGCGCATTGGATGGTCGTGCCGTCGGTGAACAGCGACGGCGGGCACCCTCCCCAGTTCACCGGCTGCTGGTAGTACTTCGCATAGGCGGGATCGGTGCTGTGGTCGTCGATGCCATGGGCGCCGGCGAATACAGGACAGGCCATGCAACCGATCGACATCAACAGTTTGCGTGCGGATAACGTAATTGCCTTCATCTTGTTGCTCCCCTGGTCGGCCATGGCAAGATGGTCGACAGGGTCACGGGGAACGTAAATGACCGGTCGCGAGCTTTTTCGATGTGACCACTTCGAGCCATCCCGCGAAAACGACGAACCGATGTACGTCCAGGTCGCCGAGTCGATCCGGAGGGATATCGAGGCGGGGCGCTTCCAGGTGGGTGCGTGCCTGCCCGGAAGCCGCTCGATGGCGATCGCCCTGGGGGTGTCGCGTACGGTCGTCCTGATGGCCTACGACCAGCTGGAAAGCGAGGGCTACCTGGAAACGCGTTCGGGCAGCGGCACTTACGTGAGCGCGCGCCCGCACGGCACGTCCGCACACGAGACGCTCGCGGAGGAACGGGCCGAGCCACCCGGGCGCCCGCGGCTGTCCCGCCTCGCCCTGCGAGCCGGGCTTCCGGACGCGCCGGAGGCGGACACGGCCTCGACCGGAGGCGATGTGATCGATCTTGCGCAGCCCCGCGTGAAGTCCGACCCCCGCAGCCTCAAGGCGTGGGTGCAGAATCTGATGGCGCTGCTGCGCCGTCGAAGCGCACCCGACTTCCCCGAACTGCAAGGTGCCGCCGACCTGCGCAGAGCCGTGGCCGGTTATCTGCGCGTCGAGCGCGCTATCGACGTCGATCCGGAAGACATTCTCATCGTGAGCGGTGCCCAGCAGGCGCGCGACCTCATCGCCCGCGTGCTGCTCGACGAAGGCGATGCCGTGGGTGTCGAGGAACCTTGCCACTGGAGCGTGCGCCACACCTACGAGGCGATGGGAGTGCGCGTCGTGCCCTGCCGGGTGGGGCCTCGAGGCATGGATATCGACGATCATGCCACGGCCCTGGACGGCGTTCGGCTGATGAACGTGTCGCCGTCCTTCCAGTTTCCCACGGGCGTGGTGATGAGCGAGGGGCGGCGCAGGGCCCTCCTGCAATGGGCCTATGCGCAGGACGCGTGCCTGGTGGAGGACGACTTCGACTGCGAACACCGTTTCGGCGTGCGCACCTGCGCGTCGCTGTGGTCGCTGGACCGCCACGGCCGGGTGATCCACGTGAGCAGCTTCGCACGCTCGATGTTTCCGGCGCTGCAGCTGGGCTACATGCTCATTCCCCGGTCCTTGCGCGAGCGCTTCCTCGGCATCAAATGGCTCGCCGATCGCGGCAGCATCTCGATGCAGCAGCACGTGCTCGCCGCATGCATCGCCAGCGGCCAGTACCTGCGCGACCTGCGGCGCATCGCACATGGCCTGGCTCCCCGCCACCGCGCCTTGCACGCCGCGCTGCACGTGCGCCTCGGCGACGCCATGACGGTGACGGGCTCGGTGGCCGGTGGATCGCTCTTCGTGCAGTTCCCACGATTGCCGCGGAGTGCCACGGGGTCATTGGTGGCCGAGTCGCTGGCGCGGGGGGTGCGCGTTCGTTCCGCCGAGCGCTTCCACCGGATTCCGCCGGATCATGTCACGCTGGTGCTCAGCTACGCCGGGATGCCCGAGACCAGTCTCAGGAGAGCCGGACAACGGCTCGCGGAAGCCTATCTGGCGATCGAGAGGTCGGACACAACCTCTCCATCGCCGTCAGGCTAAGGTGTCGGTCGGCTTCGCAAAGGGTGCGCGCGACAATGCTTTCGAGAATGCGTGGGGTCTTCGGACCTGTTTCTTGCCTGGTCACGCTGTTGTGGCTGGCATCGCCACTGTCGGCCCAGGCGCAACCTGCGGTGGTACCGACCGCGGCGGCATACGCCAGTTTCGACACGACGCCGGCGCACGACGCCCTGGTACGCCTGATCGGCGAAGCCCATGCGAACCAGGTCGACCTGCGCGCCGTGGCCCGGCCCCGGCAAGGCGACTTCTTCCGCATTTCCAGCCAGGACCGCCGCCTGGTCATCGAAGGCACGAGTCCCGCCACCCTGATCGCCGGCTTCGGCTGGTACCTGGCCTACGTGGCGCACGCCAACATCACGCTGGCCGGCGAACAACGGGATATTCCCGACACGTTGCCTCTTCCGGCGAAGCCGATCGTCCAGGAGGCGAACGGCCAGAACCGCTTCGCCCTCAACGACGTCGACGAGGGTTACACGGAACCCTACGCGAGTTGGGAGTACTGGGAACACAAGATCGACGTATTGGCATTGCACGGCATCAACCAGGTGCTCGTCTATCAAGGCCAGGAGAAAGTCTACGAAGAAGCCTTCCAGACATTCGGCTATGGCCGCGACGAACTGGTTCGCTGGATTCCGCAGGCGGCTCACCAGCCATGGTGGCTGCTGCAAAACCTGTGCTGCTCGCCGGAGCCGATCGCGCAGGGCGTCATCGACCGGCGGGCCGAGCTGGCCCGGAAGATGGCCGACCGGTTGCGCCAGCTGGGGATGATGCCGGTGTTTCCGGGCTTCTACGGCACGGTGCCACCGGGCTTCGCGAAACGTAACAAGGGCGCCCACGTGGTTCCCACCGGCGAGTGGGACGGCTACCAGCGGCCGGATTGGCTCGATCCGAACGATCCCTGGTTCGCCAGGGTCGCGGCCGAGTTCTACCGCGCGCAGACGGCGCTGTTCGGCGAAAGCCGGATGTACAAGATGGACCCGCTGCATGAAGGGATCGAAGGCGGCGACCACGGCGGCATCGATCTCGTCGCGGCCACGAAGGGCATCCAGGCGGCGCTCAACCGGGCCCATCCGGATGCCATCTGGGTGCTGCTCGGATGGGAAACCAATCCGCTCCCGCCGATCGTCGAAGGCCTGGACAAGTCCCATGCACTGATCGTGGACGGCGAATCCGAGGCCACCCTGGCCGATACCGACCGGGAAACCGAATGGAAGGACACGCCGTATGCCTTCGGCACGATCTGGAACTTCGGCGGACATACCAACATCGGCGCGAACCTCTCGGTGTGGAACGAGCGGTTCTGGCAATGGAAGAAGAAGCCCCGCAACGCGATGACGGGCGTGGCACTGATGCCGGAAGCCAGCGACAACAATCCGGCGGCGCTGGCCTTCTTCACCGAACTGGCATGGCGCAAGGAACCCGCGAACCTCGACGAATGGTTCAGGCAGTGGGCGTGGCGCCGGTACGGCGGTGCCAGACCCGATCCACATGCCGTGGCGGCATGGCATATCTTGCAGACCTCCGCCTACGACCTGCCGGCCACCTGGGACAGCAAGTACCAGACCGGGTATTTCGAACTGGCGCCAAGCCTGTATGCGCACACGCTGCCGCTGGACTATGCACCCGATCGCATCGAACATGCCCTGGCGGAACTGCTCCAGGTCGCTCCCGCGCTGCGCAACAGCAGCGCCTATCGTCACGACCTGACCGATCTCACGCGCCAGGCTCTCGCGGTGCGCAGCCGGGTCCTCCTGCCGGAGATCAATGCGGCATTCGAAGCCCGCGACAAGGCCGGATTCGATCGGCTCACCGCGCAGTGGCTGCACTGGATGCAGCGGCTGGACGCCGTACTGGGCACTAACCGGCAGTTCATGCTCGGTCCCTGGCTGGCTCGCGCCAAGACCTATGCGAAAACGCCCGACGAGTGGGCTGCGATCAACTACGACGCACGCTCGCTCATCACGATCTGGGGTCGGCCGGACGTCGCCGACTACGCCCGCCGCGAATGGCAGGGCCTTGTCGGCGACTATTACTACGCCCGATGGAAACTCTATTTCGACTCCCTGAAGAAAGCACTGGACACGGGTGGAAAAGCGGAGAGGATCGACTGGTACGCGTTTGGGGAGACATGGGCGCGCGGGCAAAAGGCGTACCCCACCGAGCCGAGCGGCGATATCCATGCGATGGCCGGGCAGATCCTGCGTGAACTCACGAAAGACCGCGATGCGCGGTTGTCTCAAGTTCGCTGACACTGCCTCTCCGATTCATCCTGCCGCAAGGAATTGCAAGGCAGACTCGATCCGGCAGTGATCCCTGTCACGCGTCTGTTAGGAGAAGATCCATGCGCCATTCCACCCTGTTGCTTGCCGCCTCCCTCGGCCTTGCCCTCACCTCGCAAGCCTTTGCTTCCGACCGGCCCGACCCGGGCAAGCTGACCAACCGCTGCCTGGACGCCGCCGCGGACAAGTTCGACGTGAAGAACGATTACATCCAGTTGCAGCCGATCAAGGCGGGCGATTCCGGCTATTCGATTTCCGGCACCGCCGATGCGGGTATCGATGGCAAGAAGAACTTCACCTGCCAGTTCGACAAGAAGGGCAAGCTGGCCAACCTCGTTCCCGAGGGCAAGTAAATAAGGCAGTCGTTGGCTGCGCGCAGGGCGCGGCCAACGACTGCGCGTTACCCGCGCTCACAGCATGCTGCGATGGCAAGACGTCGCCTTTTCGAACACGGTGATCCGGCCATTGGTGCAACGCGATCACCGTCGTGGTTCGCAAGATGCGGCTAGCAAGCGTTCGCCTTCTGGTTGATCGTTCGTGATGTGGACGATCCGGAGAGCACGCATGCAGGCCGACAGCAAACCCACCATCGTCCTCGTGCACGGCGCTTGGGTGGACGGAAGCGGCTGGCGTCCGGTCCATGACCGACTGATAGATGCCGGCTACAGGGTGGTCGTCGCACAGCATCCGCTCACCTCGTTCGAAGCGGACCTCGCCGCGGTCGAACGCATAGTGGCCCTGCAGACGGACCCCGTCGTACTGGTTGGCCATTGCTACGGCGGCGCGATCGTCACCGCCGCCGGTAACGATCCCAAGGTCAAGGCCCTGGTCTATATCGCGGCGCATGCGCTCGACGAGGGTGAGACGCCCCTCGATAACGATCGGCGATTCGTCAACGCCACCAGCCACGCCGGCAAGGACGTGCGCGAGACGACCGACGGCTTCCTGTATTTCGAACCCGCGATGTATATGGAAGACTACGCGGCCGACCTCGACCCTGCGACGGCCCGGTTCGAGGCCAACGCGCAGGTTCCCACGGCGCTAAGCGTCTTCGAGACGCCCGCGACACGACCGGCCTGGAAAGACAAGCCGAGCTGGTACATGGTGGCCGGCGCGGACAAGGTCCTGAGTCCCGACCTGGAGCGCATGTATGCCCGGCGGGCTCGCAGCGTCACCGTCGAAGTTCCGGGCGCCAGCCATGCCGTCTACCGATCGCGCCCGAAGGACGTCGCCGACCTGATCGAACGAGCCGCCAGGTCGGTGGCCGTCGGGCCCTGATCCCGCGGGGCTACAGGCAAGTTTGAAAGGAATGGACGGGCGCTCCGGTCTGCTTGTGTTCCTCCCAGGATGAAACGAAAGGCATTGCCATGACCAAAGCACGGCTCCGTGCCCGATCCCTCTTCGCCGTCGCCGCCCTCCTGATGGCGGGTGGCGGCTTCGCCGCCGAACGTCCGGCCAAGCCGCCGGTAGCATCGGTGGCGGACCAGGTCATGAAGACGCTGTCCGACGCCGACTGGGTCCGCGATGGAAAGGCCGACGCTCCCCGCATCGTGTATGCCTTCACGGATCCGAACTGCCCGTATTGCCATGATTTCTGGGTCGCGGCACAGCCCTGGGTAAAGGCGGGCAAGGTACAGATCCGCAATCTCCTCGTCGGGGTGATCAGCGAAGACAGTCCCAACAAGGTCGCATCCATCCTTGGCGCCGCCGATCCGTCCGCCGCCCTGACGAAGAACGAAACGACCTTTTCCCAGGGAGGCATCGCACCGGCCCCGTCCATTTCGCCGAAGATCCAGGGCCAGCTCGACCGGAACCAGATGCTCATGCTCGCCCTCGGCTTCCAGGGCACGCCGGGGATCATCACGACGGGACCTGACGGCAAGCTGGTGCGGCTCAACGGTCTGCCGCGGGACGGGAACCTGGAGGGTCTCTTCGGGCCCAAGTGAGTACGGCGTCCGGCTTGAACGGACCTTCGCGCCCGCGGCACAATTGCGACCGCTGGCGTCACTAAGCGATAGGAGTCTCCCCCATGACTTCGCCTGCCCGTTTCCTGATCGCGCTGGCTCTGGGAGCCGGCATCGTCGGACCCGCCTGGGCCCGCAAGGACGATCCGGCCACCCAGCTGGCCAACATCACCAAGGGTCGCGTCGCTGGCAAGCCGCAGCGATGCATCAGCCTTTCCGACGTCAACGATTCCCAGGTGATCGAGAAGACGACCATCGTTTACCGGGTCGGCAACACTTACTACGTCAACCAGCTCAAATCCGGAGCCAACTCGCTGGATGCCGACAACGTTCCGGTCACGCATACCTTCGGTTCGCAGCTGTGCGACATGGACACGGTGAACATGGTGGACCGGTACGGCGGCGGATCGCGCGGCTTCGCGATCCTCGGGCCGTTCGTTCCGTACAAGCCTGCCCCGGGAACGCCCTAGGCACGCCTGAGGAATAAGCGTGGTGCTCTGCCTGCGGGCGCATCGGCATGGAGGGACTCGTGGCGTAAATGATGCCAAAGTTGGCATGTACGGCCATATCGGCGCGTGCGCCGCCCGGGCAGACTCGGGGTTTTCGCCCAGCGCGCAGACGAGGTGCCGTTCCCTATGAAGCTCACTCCCGAACTCCATGTCCTGGTCCTCGTCGCCATCGTGACGGCCCTGATGTGGCTTCCGTACATGCTGGCGCGGATATTCACGCGCGGCCTGGTGAAGACGATGGCCAATCCCGATCCGTCGTTCAAGCCGGATCCGGCATGGGCCGAGCGGGCACGCCGGGCGCATGCCAATGCCGTGGAGAACCTCGCCGTGTTCGCCCCGCTGGCGATCGTCGCCGCGACGATCGGCGTGAGCACGCCGACCACGGTCATGGCGGCGAACATTTATCTCTGGGCGCGCATCGCCCATTTCGTCGTCTACACGCTCGGCATTCCCGTGCTGCGCTCGCTGGCATTCGCGGCGGGGTTCGCGGCGACGCTGGCGATGGCGGGGGCGATCCTCGGAGCGACCTAGGCGCCCGGCGGCAATGCCGGTATCGTCTTGAACGACGACGTTAGGATCGATTACGCCATGCGCATCCTGGTTCTCGCACTCGACGGCCTGTTCGATACCGGCCTTGCCGTGACGTTGGATGCGATGGACGTGGCGAACCACATCGCCGAGCGTGCCATGGGCGGCCAGCCGCGTTTCGACGTGTCGCTGGTCGGCGTGCGCAAGAAAGTCCGATCCGGCCAAGGCTTCACCGTTCCCGTCGAAGCCATCGATCCCGGCCTCACACCCGACTGGATCGTTCTGCCGGCGCCAAAGCCCGGGACGCCCGAGCAGTTGATCCGGCAACTCGGGCGGCCGGATGTCCTCGACGCCCGTGCGCAACTGCTCCGATGGCATGCACAAGGCGTCAAGATCGCCGCGTCCTGCATGGGCACGTTCCTCCTTGCGGAAGCGGGTCTCCTCGACCGCTGCGAGGCCACGACCACATGGTCGCTCGCGCCCCTCTTCCGCCAGCGCTATCCGCAGGTCGCGCTCGACGAATCGCGCATGCTGGTGCCCACCGACATCGGTATCACGGCGGGTGCGGCCATGGGCCACCTCGACCTGGCGCTGTGGCTGATCGGCAGGGCGAGCCCGGAACTGGCGTCCATGGTGTCGCGTTACCTGCTGGCCGATCTCCGTGCGCGACAGGCGCCCTACATCATCCCCAACCACCTGGCCATGGCCGACCCTCTCATCCAGCGTTTCGAGCGCTGGGCGAGGGACAACCTCAAGGGCGGCTTCTCGCTGCAGGAAGCCGCCAGCGCGCTTGCGACGAGTTCCCGCACGCTGCAGCGAAGGTGCGAAGCGATTCTCGGCAAGTCGCCGCTCGGTTATTTCCAGGACCTTCGCGTGGAGCGCGCGCGGTCGCTCATCCATGGCAGCAACATGGATGTGGATGCCATCGCGGCGGAGGTCGGTTACGAGGATGGCGCCACATTGCGCACACTGCTCCGGAAACGCCTCGGACGCGGCGTGAGGGAACTTCGCGCGGATCTCCGCTGAAGACCGCTACGGCAGCAACCAGTCGGCCGGCAGCGTTTCACGAAGGGTCTGCACGATGATCGCGTTCAACTGCTCGCCGGACGACCCGATGTCCTTGTCCGCGCGGTGGAGCGCGAGCCCAAGCGAGGGCAGTGCCGGCAGGCCGTAGGCCGGTGCATCCAGCGGCCTCACGGAAGCGGGCTTTCCCATGGTCGTTCGCAACGCGATGCCGAGTCCGGCGGCCGTCGCCGCCCAGAGACCGCCCAGGCTGGGGCTGACGAACGCGATGCGCCACGAGAGCCCGTGCCGGTCGAGTTGCTCGCAGGCGATGGTGCGCAGCAGGCAAGGTGCTTCGAGGGCGGCGAGCGGCAGCGGCTCGCCCTGGTCGGCGCGCCACATGGGCTCGGCATCGGCGGCACCGAGCCAGCAAAGGGGAAGCGAAGCGATGCGCTGTCCGGTCGTCTGCGCAGGGTCCATGTCCCACGCCAGGGCGAGGTCGAGCTGTCCCGAAGCGACCTTCTCGAGGAGTTCCGCGTTACGCGCGATACGTCCCTCGATGCGTACCTTCGGATGCGCGCGCGCGAAACGGCCGAGCACCCTCGGCAGCAACGTCTCGCCGAAGTCTTCCTGCAAGCCAAGCCGTATCCAGCCCTCCAGTTCCACACCGCGCACGGCGCTCACGGCCTCGTCGTTGAGTTCCAGCAAGCGGCGCGCATACGACAGCAGCGACTCGCCGCTGTCGGTGAGGGTGAGCCCCCGTCCGGCCTTGCGGACCAGCGACGTGCCGGTCTGTTCCTCGAGCTTCTTGAGTTGCGCGCTCACCGCGGACGTCGAACGGCCCAGCCTGTCGGCCGCCCGAGCGAAGGAGCCGGCGTCCACGCCTGTGACAAAGCTGCGCAGGGCATCCATATCGAGGTGGGTGGTTCGCATGAAATCGTCCCGTCTTTCAGGAATGTTTGTCCTGAATAATTCGATTGTCGGGATGATGGTGGCGCGCGATAGTGGGGGTGTCAAATCACTCGCCCTGGAAGCCGTCATGCCGTTCACTCGCGTATCGCTGCTGGCGGGTAAGTCCCCCGCCTACCTCGCCGCCATCTCCGACAGTCTCGATCGTGCGCTCGTCGAAGGGTTCGGGGTGCCCGAGGCGGATCGCTTCATGGCATTCGACCAGCTCCAGCCGGGCGAATTCGTGTTCGACCGTACCTACCGCGGCGGCCCCCGCTCGGACGACTTCGTCCTCTTCCACATCACCACCGGCAAGCGGCGCTCGCCCGCCACGAAGGAGCGCTTCTTCCAGGCGCTGGTCGCGCGACTGTCCGAGACACCCGGTATCCGTCCCGAGGACGTCATGGTGATCGTCGCCAACTCCGAATTCGAGGACTGGTCGTTCGCGTCCGGGGTGTCCGCCGCGGCTCCCGTCCCACCGGACGCCTGAAGGCTTCGGAGGTTTCCATGATCGCCATGCAGTACAGCTTCACCCTTCCGGCGGATTACGACATGTCGATCGTCGACAGGCGCATTCGCGACAAGGGCCCCATGCTCGACGGCTTTCCGCACCTGCGTTTCAAGGCGTACCTCGTTGCGCGGAAGGAAGACGGAGCGGTTTCGAGTGCCGAGAATCTCTACGCACCCTTCTACCTCTGGGACGAGCCGGAAGGGTTGAACGACTTCCTCACCGGACCCGGCTTCGCCACGCTCGCGCGCGATTTCGGCTGGCCCCCGGTACGGACGTGGATGGTGTGGCACGCCGATCTGGCTGCCGATCTTGCCACGGCGACGTTCGCGAGTCGTGCCATCGAAGCGATCAAACCCCATGCGGACCTCGCCGCGCTAAAGACCCGTACCGTTTCGGAAACGCGGGACGACGTACGCGGAGGCGCCCTCGCCACGGTCGTCGCGTTCGATCCGACGGCATGGACGTTGCTGCGGTTCCGGCTGTGGCGCGACCGCATCCCCGACGAAGGTTCCGCCGGCCAGTGCTACGAGGTGAGGCACGTCTCCAAACCCCACTCACCCGCGCAGCCGTTGTAGGAGCCGCTATAGCGGCTCCTACAGTGCGTGGCGGCCGTCAGGCGACGGCCGTGGGGTCCACCTGCCGGCAGGACTCGTCCATCGCCTTGGGATGGGTGCGGTCGCATGGCCGGTCGTCGACCACGGGCATCGCCTGCGGCGCGAGGCGCGTCACGATCTCCGCGCCGGCATGCAACGTCTTGCTCACCGGGCAGGCCTCGGCGACCGCCAGCAGGCGATCCCTCTGCGCCTGGGTGAGGTCGCCGTCCATGAAGACGTGGCGCTCGAAGATGTCGCGCGAGGTGACTTCGTCGCGGCGATGCGTGACCGACGCCTGCGCGTGGGCAAGCGGGAGGCCCTTGCGGCGGGCGTACATGCGTATCGTCATCACCGTGCATGCACCGAGCGCCGCACTGAGAAGATCATAAGGTGTCGGCCCGGAGGCCAGCCCACCCAGGTCAAGCGGCTCGTCGATGAAGAACGACGGCCCCTGGCCGTGCGCCCTCACCTGGAACGTGCCCTGCCCTGTTTCCTCGACAACCACCGGGTTCGACGCCATGACGCATGCTCCGTAGGGGGGATGACGGGAGATTAGCGCCGTCATGGCACCGGTGCACACGGGCCGACGAAATAAGCGATGCGCATCCCGAACGAAGGATTGTTGCCGGCCGGGCAACACCATGGTCCGCAACCGCTGGCTAGCGGGGTGACCGGGGCGTGCCTACTCTTCACGCATGGCATGCGTCGTATGAGGTGGGACCGTGAGGCAGGAACAGTCCAGTACTCGTCGAACTCTGCGGGCGGCACGCGACCAGGCCCTCGAAGTCGCCGCGGCGAAGGACCGGTTCGTCGTGGTCGCCGCGCACGAACTCAGGCAACCCCTGGCGGCCATGATGATGCAGGCCGACCTCATCCGGCGGCTGGGCACGCAGCGCGACGACGAGACGTTGCGCGAACTGGGCGACGAGATCCGCGCCATGGTACGCCGGCAGGCGCGACTGGTCGGCGACCTGCTCGACGTTTCCCGTGCGCGCGTCGGGAAGCTTCGTCTCGAGGTGCAACCGCTCGACCTGGGTGCGCTGGTGACGCGCGTCGCGCGCGCCATGGCGAAAACCGTGCCCTCCGTACGCCTGCGGCTCGACATCGCCCCGGCGGGCGCGTTGCCCTTCTGCGCCGACAGCGTCCGGATCGAGCAGATCGTCAGCAACCTCATGGAGAACGCCCTGAAGTTCGCGGGCGTCCATGGCGTCGTCGAGGTAAGCGTCGCCGCGGACGCGGGATTCGCACGGATCACCGTGGCGGACAACGGTCGCGGCATCGCGCCGGAAGCGGTCGAAGGGCTCTTCGAACTCTTCGGCCAGGAGGAAGACCGCCCGGAAGTGCCCGGCAGCGCCTGTGCGGGACTGGGCATCGGCCTTGCCCTGGTGAGCGAGCTGGCAAGCGCCCATGGCGGGCGCGTACGCGCATACTCGGAAGGCGTGGGCAAGGGAGCGGCCTTCAGCGTATGGCTGCCGCTGGCCCCCGCACGGTACGTACAAGCCTATGAAACAACGACCTGTTTAGATAGGCCGGCACCCCATTCCCAGGGCAGACGATCATGCAGCACATCCTCTTGCAGACCACCATTGAAGGCGACAGCGACGACTGGCATGTCGGGCGCTTTGGTCACCTGAAAGCGTTCCTGGAAGGAATCCGCGACGAGAACGGCGAACAGGCGTTCCGTGTCACCGCGCGCAATCGCGACCCCGTGGGCCGGAACGATTCGGTGCTCTCGCGTCTCGGCGAGTCCGGCTACCAGCAACTCTGGCTCTTCGCCGTGGACGTCGGCAACGGCCTCACCGGCGACGACTGCGCAGGCATCGGCCGGTTCCGCCGCGAAGGCGGCGGCCTGCTCGTCACGCGGGACCACATGGACCTCGGCAGTTCCATCTGCAATCTCGCCGGCATCGGCGCCGCCCACCACTTCCATTCGCACAATCAGGAGCCGGATACGAGCCGGCACTGCATCGACGACAATGTCACCACCGACATTTCCTGGCCTAACTACCACTCCGGCGCAAACGGTGACTACCAGCGCGTGGAGGCGGTCGGCGAGGTGCATCCGGTGCTGCGTGATCCCGGATCGGCCACGGGAGTGATCGAATTCCTTCCTTCGCATCCGCACGAAGGCGCTGTCGGTGCGCCGCCCGACGACCCGAGCAGCCGCGTGATCCTCAAGGGATGCAGCCAGTGCAGCGGCAGGGATTTCAACATCGCGGTGGCCTTCGAGCAGTCCGAGGCGGGCGGTCGCGCCATCGCCGAATCCACCTTCCATCATTTCGCCGATTACAACTGGGATACGTCGGCCGGTTGCCCGCCGTTCGTCTCGGAGGCGCCGGGCGACGGGCTGCTGCGCTTTCCCGAGGCGCTGAGGTCCACCAAGCGTTACGTACAGAACATCGCCTTCTGGCTGGCCGGCCGGGCGTAAATCACGAGGGACGAGGCATGAACATCGTAGTGGTGGGCGGAAGAGGACTCGTAGGGCGGAACATCGTCGAGCGACTTCGCGCGGAAGGTCACGAGGTATCGGCCGTCTCCCGCGCGACCGGCGTGGATGTCATCACCGGCCAGGGCCTGGCCGAGTGCATGGCCGGCGCCGAGGTCGTGGTCGACGTCACCAATTCCCCGACCTTCGACGACGAGGCGGCCTACGATTTCTTCCGCACGGCCATCGACAACCTGCTGACGGCGGAGATCGCCGCGGGCGTGAGGCATCACCTCACGCTCTCGATCGTCGGTACCGAGCGCCTGGAAGACAGCCACTACCTTCGCGGCAAGGCGCTGCAGGACCGCCTCATCAGGGCCTCCGGCATTCCGTTCACGATCGTCCACGCCACGCAGTTCTATGAATTCCTCGTCGCGATCATCGTCGATGCCGTACGCGACCAGACGGTCCGCCTCTCGCCGGCATACATCCAACCGGTGGCATCCGACGACGTCGCCGCACTGATGGCGTCGCTGGCGGTGGGCGAGCCGTTGAACGGTTCCATCGAGATCGCCGGGCCCGAGCGGGAACGCATGTCCGAACTGATCCAGCGTTTCGTCATCGACATGGAGGCACCCTGCGAGGTGCGGGCGGACAAGGCCGCGCCCTATTTCGGCGCGATACTCGACGAGCGCAGCCTCGTGCCCGGTGCGGGTGCCCGGCAGGCGCAGACCGGCTTCCAGCAGTGGCTCGAGCGCTCCGAGTTCGCGCGCGCGCGCTGGTAACGTCCTCCCTCACAGCTTGCTGTGCTCCACCTGGCGCTCGCGCTGCATCAGGGTCCATTCCGCGTGTTCGGTCAAGGCCGCGTCGCCCAGCGCGTGCAGGATCGCGCGTTGCCTGCCGGGATCGTCGGTGCGATCCAGCGCGGCGCGCGCGCTGGCGAAGATTCGCTGCATGAAGCGGTACTGGCGGATAAGCTCGCGATCGGCCTTGCGGTAGGCGTAGGCCTCGCGCACGGCGGCCACGATGGAGAGCACGGCCATGGCGGTCACCAGCGTCACCTTGGCTTCCAGGCCGAGCCGGGTCGCGAACACGGCGAGGAAAACGCTGATCCCTATGCCGCCCCAGAGGCTGACGTGTCCAACCGCCGCCGTGATGCGGTGAAGCGCGGTGCGCTCGGCCGTCTTCCGCTCGTAGTACTCGAGCTGCCCCGACGTACCCGACCGGCCCACCCATTCCTCGATGACTTCCTTCAGCGCCGCGTCGCCCGGTTCTTCCGGATGCGTCGACGGATACAGGCTGGCGGCGCGCATCACGTTGCGGATCCAGCCCAGCTCGATGTTCTGCTTCTGCAGGAAGTTGTCGTGGGCGAATTCGTGGTCCGCATCGGGCGCGATGCCGGCGCGGCGCCAGCACGACTGGATGCGCAGGCCCTCGGCCAGCGCGCGGTAATCGAGGTATTTGCGGTGCCAGCCGCGACGGCGTGCCAGCAGGGCCACCGCACCGCCCGTGGCGAAGAGCAGGAGGAAGAGATAAATCAGCGAGTCATGCGTGGGCACGTGGGCGTAGAACGTGAAGGCGATGCCCATCAGTGCCGCCACGGTATAGGTGATGCGCAGCGCCAGAAGCACGCGCTGTCGAAAGTGCACCGCCAGCCAGTCGGCCGCATGGAAAACCTGCTCGATCGTCGCCGTGGCGGCGCAGGGCGTGCCGTGGAGGGTCGCCGGCGCCGCCTCGATGCGCGCGGCGTGGCGACGGCATTCGAGGTTGAACTCGGCCATGCGCGCGAACATGAGCTCGAAATCCTCCGGCATGCGCGCGTGCATCGCCGGGTCGTCGCCGGTGCGCCATCCGGCGTCCAGAGGCAGCAAACCGCTGGCCAGGGCGCCGTCGCTGCGCGAGCACACGATATGGTAAAGCAGGCTTTCCGTGCCGCCACCGAGCACATGGCGCTTGTGCGGATGACGCACGACCAGTCCCGGCAACATGCCGGTGAGGTGGTACGAGACGATCTGTGCCGTTCCCCCGAAACCGCCGGCATCGTTGCCGTCCCATAACGCGAGCAGGACGTGGCAGTGGCTGGCGATGTAGACGCCGGCGGTGGCGTACTGACGGTCGCGCTCGATGCCCGGCGTGGCGATGACGTGGCGCGGCTTGTCCATGAGGCGCGGCAGCAGGACCACCTCCGCCTGGTCGCGCAACGCCTCGAAGGTGCGGCGCACGTCGGCATCGTCGAAGTCGTCCATGTACAGATCCGGGGGCAGCGGCAGCGGCGCCATGAGGCGCACGCCGCACGCGAGCGCCTCCCGTGCGACGAGCTGGTCGCCACCCTCGGCAAGCGACGACAAGAGCACGATGGGTACGCCGGAAAACCGCGCCTGCAAGCCGGTGAAGAAGCCACGGACGCGCTGGCGGATGCCCTCGAGCTGGCCGGGTGCGATATCGCGATGGCTCGTGACACCGACGACCAGGGGAATCATGGGAGCCTTCACGGCGGTCAGCTCGGCTTGATTCCTCCCTTCTTCGTGAGGTCCGCGCCGGGGACCGTCTTGGTTGGCTCCGACGGCTTGCTCTCGGCAGGAGCCGTCTGCTTGTCGGGTGTCTTGTCGGTGGGTGTATTGGCCATGGTGTTCTCCCGTGGATGTGGAACGGTCCTTACCGGTCTGTCGCCACCTCTCCCTCGGCGGCCATCAACTGGTGCCGGAAACCCTCGTTGGGGGGATAGTCGATACCGTGGTCGCGCAGGCTGGCCAGCAGCGCCGCGTCGCGGTAACCGTCGTCCCAGAGACGCCCGATCGACGATGCCGCTTCGGCGTCGCGCCCGAGGGCCAGCAGCGCCTGCGTCCGAAGCGCCAGCAGGCGCGGATCGGTCTCGCCGCTTCTTGTCGTCGCCATCGCGGCAAGCGCCTTTTCGCGCAACGCGCGCGCGACGCTGCCGTCGACCTCGGCGTCGGCCTGCGCAAGCCATCCGGCCGCCGTGGCAAGGAGGAGGGAACGATCGTCGGGCGCCTTCGCGAACAAGGGAGCCAGCATGCGCGAGGCGGCGGCGGCCTGGCGACGGGCCCCCGCCCTGTCGTCGACGGCGCGAAGTTGCGCCGCATGTTCCGTCAACGTTTCGGCGTACTCGCGCCGCCATGTCGCGTTCTCCGCATCCATGCCGGTGAGGCGCGCGAAGATCGCTTCCGCCTTCGTCGTCAGGCGGCTGGCCGCCAGCAGGTCGCCGTCGAGCCGGCGCAGACGCGCGAGCTGCGTGCCATACAGCGCGACCTGCTCCTGCGCCTCGGCATTGCTGGCGTCCATCGCCGTCAGCGACGTCGCGATATCCACGGCACGCTGCAGCCGCTCCATGCCGGAGGCCGGATCCCCCACCAGCGCCTGTGTGCGACCGAGGATCGCATGCGCGGTCAGCAGCCGGCCGAGGCGGTTGGCGTCTTTCGGCGCCTCCGCGGCGAGCCGTACCTGGATGCGTTCGTCCTCGGCGTACTTCCGCATGGCTTCCGCCAGGTCGCCGCGCAGCAGGGCCAGCTTGCCGAGGTTGCTGTAGGCGGAGCCGAGCGATTCGCTCCATTCCGCATTGCCGGGTTGTGCCGCCACGAGGCGTTGCATCGACCTGAGCATGCGCCGGTACTGGGCGTCCGCTTCGTCCAGTCGTCCCTGCGCCTCCAGCACGTAGCCGATGTTGTTGTCGATCAGCGCCAGCTGGAACGCGATCTCGAGGTCGGCCGGCGCGTATCCCGCGGCGCGCTCCAGGATCGACTTCGCCGAAGCGAAGGTGGCCTGTGCCTCGATGAGCTTTCCTTGCCGCCAGTACACCAGGCCGACCAGGGTCTCGACCTCGGCATGCGCGAGATGGTGCGCGGCATCGGGCGTGGTCGCTGCCAGCTTCGCCGCGATGGCGAGGGCGGCCTGGTAGGACGTCATCGCCGCGGCCAGTTGCCCCTGGTCCAGACGGACGCTGCCGATCTTCTCCAGTGCCTTCACGCGCTGCGCGAGGGCCCGGTCGCCGAGATCCTCGTCGGATCGTGCCTGGAAATAAGCCATCGCCTTGTCGTCCACCGCCGCCATGATGTCGAGACGGGAAACCTGGGCGAGCTTGTCGTTGAGATCGCCGAGCATGAAGGCGACCAGGTCTTCGGCCTCCTTCTGCCTGCGTTGCGCGGCGTCGCGCGCCACGAGCGCCGCGACCGCCAGCGCGCCGGTGATGGCCGTGACGAAAAGGGCGACGGCGGAAAAGATCATGGCGCGGCGTGCGCGGCGCTGGTAATCGCGTCGTTTCAGCACGTCGAGATCGAGGCCGAGCATGCCGGCGACGATCCGGCACTTCGCTTCGGCCCGTGTGTCCTTGCCCGGCCTCACGTCGGCGGCGACGGGTTCGACGGTCTCTTCTTCGAGAGCGCCGTCCTTCCGCCAGCGCGTGCGCAACGCGGGAGCGAAGCATTCCTCCGCTTCCTTTCCGGGCACGAGGCTTGCGTTAGGCTCGCCGGAAACGATCAGGCAACAGATGCGCTCGCCACGGCCCAGCTTCCTGAAAGCAGCCACTTCCTCGTTCACCCAGTGCGACGTCGCGGCGCTGGGCGAGCAGACGACGAGCAGGCTCGCGGATTCCGCCAACGCCTCGTTGACCTTGCCGCCGAGATCGCCCGCCGTCGCGAGTTCGTCGCTGTCGCGGAAGATGGGGGCGAGCCGTCGCGGCACGGGCCCGAAGGGCGTGCACCGCCCCACCAGGCGTCGCGGCACCACGTAACCTTCCAGCGCCTTGTGCAGCCACCGTGCCCAGGGTTCGTCCCGGTGGCTGTAGCTGAGGAAGGCGCGATACCGGAATGCCGGTACCGCTGGAATCTGGGCCGTCACGCGAGGTACTCCCCAAGCACGCGGGTTTCCTGCGCGGGCTACGCTAGCACCAATAATGTGATGCGTGTCACGTTTTCACGAGGTTTTCACATGCACGACAGAGGGTTACGCACCCGTTAGCGCCCGGCCGGCCAGGCTCGCGAGTACGGACCGTCCCCGGTTTGGCGGGAACCGTGTCGATTTTCGGGTCGACCGTTCGACGCATAGTCAGTACCCCCAAGTGGTGATGCCAATGACCCTGAAGCTTTACGCCCATCCGTTCTCGTCCTACTGCCAGAAGGCCCTCATCGCCTTCTACGAGAACGGCACGCCGTTCGAGTGGAAGATGCTTTCGCCGGAGCATCCGGAAATTTACGCGGAGTTCGCCGAACTCTGGCCGCTGAAGCGGTTCCCGGTGCTGGTCGACGGCAAGCGCACCATCACCGAGGCCACCTGCATCGTCGAATACCTCGACCTCTACCATCCGGGGCCGGCCCCGATGCTCCCCGCGGACCCCAGGGAGGCCCTCGAGGTACGGCGCATGGATCGCTTCTTCGACAACTACATCTCCACGCCCCAGCAGAAAGTCGTCTTCGACGCGCTGCGGCCGGAAGGCCGGCGCGACAGACAGGGTGTGGAGGATGCGCGGGAGATGCTGGAGCTGGCCTATGCCTGGCTGGACACGTACATGGCCGGGCGCGAATGGGCCGCCCTGGACCGCTTCACCCTCGCCGACTGCGGTGCGGCGCCTTTCCTCTTCTACGCCGACTGGACGCACGCGATCGATCCGCGCTTCGAACACGTGCATGCCTATCGCCGGCGCCTCCTCGCACGCCCCTCGTTCGCACGCGCCGTGGACGAGGCCCGCCCCTTTCGTGCGTTCTTCCCCCTCGGCGCGCCCGACCGCGACTGATACCAAGGAGACAACCGAATGAGCAGCCAACCCCTTGTCCCCGCCGCCGAGCTGGCGGCGCGCAGCACACTTCGCATTCCCAACGAGAGCGTCGATTACCGGAAGGCGCGCACGGCCCTGCTGGCCGAGGAGATCGAATTGCGCCGGCATATCGAGCGGGTGGCCGAGATGCGCCGTGCACTGCCTCCCGGTGGCGAAGTCCGCGGCGACTATCGTTTCGTCGGCGTGGATGGACCGGTGGATCTCGCCGGCCTGTTCGGCGACAAGCCAACCCTCGCCACGTACAGCTGGATGTTCGGCCCGCAGCGCGACCGCCCCTGCCCCATGTGCACCTCGTTGCTGAGCGCATGGGATGGACAGGCGCGCGACATCGAGCAAAACACGTCACTGGCGGTCATTTCACGCTCGCCCATCGAACGGATGGTCGCTTTCGCGAAGGAGCGTGGCTGGAGACACCTGAAGTTGTACTCGGATGCCAACGGCAACTTCAGCCGCGACTACTTCGCCATCGGCAAGGAAGGCGGTGACGAGCCCGCCTTCAACGTCTTCACCCGCCGCGACGGCACGATCCGGCACTTCTGGTCCGGCGAGATGGACGGCAACACGATGGACCCGGGACAGGATCCGCGCGGCGCGCCCGACCTGATGCCGTTGTGGACGGTGATCGATTGCCTTCCGCAGGGACGTTCGCCGACGTGGTATCCGAGCCTCGACTATCCGGCGCCGTAAATCCTTCCGGATATCGGCTTTGTGTGGGAGCCGCCGTCATCCTGTAGGAGCCGCTATAGCGGCGAGGAAACCTCGCGACGGCCTCGCAAGCCGGCTCTCGCCGCTATAGCGGCTCCTACAAGGCCGCCGCGGCTCTCAGCGCAGCTGACTGTCCTTGCTGCCGCGGCGGTTGTAACCGCTGAAGCGGGCCTCCTCCCGGTCGGCCGCTTCCTGGCAGGCGACGCACAGGCGCACGCCCGGCACGGCCTGGCGCCGTGCCTCGGGGATCGGCTTGTCGCACTCCTCGCAGCGTTCGAGGCTCGGTCCCTTGGCCATGCGGCTGCGCGCGCGCTTCACCGCGTCTTCCACGGTGGCGTCGATCTGGTCTTGTACGGCGGTATCGCCCGCCCATCCGGTAGCCATAATGGGAAAGATAGTGGCAAACCATTGGTTTTAAAGGTGTGACGAGGGGGAACCCGTTGCGGGCAGCCATGGAATACCCCCTGCACGGCACCTGCCCTCAGCGTGGCTCGTCGTAAAGGCCAAGTTCGGTGATACCCGGTTGTTTCCCGCGCACGCTCAGCCTGACGCGTCTTGTGGCAGTCCGCTGGAACTCGTGGAACTGATAAGGCGCGGGCTTCGTTCCGGCGACGAGTTCCACCCACCCGCCATCACGCTCCACCTCCACCTTGTAGGACGCGATGCGGCTCGTGTCGCCATAGCCTTCGGCATGCAGAGGTTCGACGATCGAGAGCGTGTTGAACGAAACGGGTTCGTCGAAGCGCACCTCGATCCAGGCGTCTTCCTTGCCGCGATCCGCCAGCCAGTAACTGCGGAAGTTGTCGTCGAAGGCCTGGTCGGGTCCGACGGCCTCGTCGCTCGCGCTGGCCCAGGCCGGCCTGCCGGCGGCGAGATCGGGGGTGGTGATCGTGACGGAACGGCCGATCTTCGGCGCGGGCCCCGTGTTCTTCCAGAGCCGGCCGATTTCCGCCAGGCGCGCCACCGCGTTGTCGTCGAAACGCCCGTCGCGGTTCGGCGCCACGTTGAGGATCAGGTTGCAGTGGTTCTCGTTGAACGGCTTCAGCCAGTCCTCGACGATCGTCCGCGCCGAGGCCAGCTCCGAGGTGGGATAGGCCTTCTTCCAGAACCAATCGCTTTGCAGCGTGGTGCCGGATTGCGACGGCACCGGGCTGTCGGGCGGAATCTTCTGCCCGGCATGCTGCTCGTATTGCTTGATGTCCGTGTAGTAAAGCGCCGTGCCGGGGTAGCTGCCCGCGTTGTGATCGGTGAGCAGGCAGTCCGGCTGCAGCGACTTCACCAGGTCGTAGATCTCGCGGTATGGCAACTCGGCATAGGAGATGCGCGACCACGACGCGTTCCACCCGTCGAGGATCAATGCCGTGAGCGGACCGTAGCCGGTCAGCAGCTCGGCGATCTGCGCCTTGATGAGCGCGATCTTCTCCGGGGTGACCGTGCGTGCGCGGATGTCCTGGCGCAGATCGAGGATGGAGAAATAGAGACAGACCCCGAGTCCCGCCTTGCGGAACGAATCCACGTACCGACGCACCACGTCGTGCGGGTACGAGGACTGCATCACGTTTGCGCTGCCGGTTTTCGTGGGCCAGAGGCAGAAGCCGTCGTGGTGCTTGGTAGTGAGGCAGGCGTAGCCCATGTTCGCGGACTTCGCCGCGCGCGCCCACTGGTCCGTATCGAGGTGCTTCGGATCGAACAACGTCGGCGACAGTGTCGGGTCGCCCCATTCGCGTTCCTCGAACGTGGCCATGTTCAAGTGGATGAACATGCCGAAGCGCAGGTCGAGGAACGCCTGCTGGAGGGTACGCAGGCGTTCCGGGTCCACCGCCACGTGCCGCTTCGGCGACGCGGCGACCGTCGTCGCCACCGTTCTCGCGACGGGCCACAGGCCGCCGCCGATCGCGGCCGTCGCCGCCAGTGCCTTCGCGAAGTCGCGCCGGTTCACTTCGCCACGGCCTTGACCGCGGCGATGAGCCGGAGGGACGGATCGATGCGCTTGGAGCGGGACATGGTGCTCTCCTTCAGTCTTCCTGTGAACGCTTGTGCTGCGGATCGCCCGAGCCCGTCGTGACGGGCTCCTCGGGCTTCGGCCCTTCGCCGTGGGTGGGATCGCCGCTGCCGGTGGTGGGATCGTCGTACGTGTCGCGCTCTTTCATGGGCATGACCTCCGTCGGAGCGGCAAAGTCTGCCGCGGCAAGCATTCAGGTGGCGTCGCACCGCGTCCGTCGCGTATGGGCACGCGGGAGCGCGACGCGGTACGCTCGTCGACCATGACCTCGACCCCTTCCCTGCCCCCCGACGCCATCGCCGAGGACGAGACGGTCGAGTGTAGCGAATCCGCCCGCCGCTGGACGCTCGTCGCCGCCATCGTGGGTTCGGGCATGGCCTTCGTCGACGGCACCATCGTCAATGTGGCGCTGCCGGCCATCCAGCAGGCGCTGGACGCCACGACGGCCGACACCCAGTGGGTCATGGAAGCGTACGCGCTGCTGCTCTCCGCGCTGATCCTCGTGGGTGGCGTGCTCGGCGACCGCTTCGGGCGCCGGCGCGTGTTCGTCATCGGCACGGTCGTATTCACGCTCGCCTCGATCGCATGCGCCGCCGCGCCCACCGTCGGCGCGCTCATCGGCGCACGCGCGGTACAGGGTTTCGGTGCCGCCCTGCTCGTGCCTGGCAGCCTGGCCTTGATCAGCAGCGCGTATCCGAAGGAGCGCCGCGGCGCCGCGATCGGTACCTGGTCGGCCTTCAGCGGCATCACCGCGGCCGCCGGGCCGGTCATCGGCGGTTACCTCGTCGAGTACGTGTCGTGGCACTGGGCGTTCCTGATCAATCTTCCGCTCGGTATCGCGCTCATTGCCGTATGCCTGTGGCGCGTGCCGGAGAGCCACGGAGCGCATGCGGGGCGCCTGGACCTCGGCGGCGCGCTGCTCGCCACCGTCGGTCTCGCCGGTGTGGTGTTCGCACTCATCGAGGCACCGCAGCAGGGCTGGACGTCGGTGCCGGTGCTCGTCGCCGCGGGCGTCGGCATCGCGGCGCTGGTCGCGTTCATACCCGTCGAGCAGCGCTCTTCCACACCGATGCTTCCCCTTTCGCTGTTTCGCAATCGCGACTTTTCGGCGGCGAACGCGCTCACCCTGCTGCTCTACGCCGCGCTCGGCGGCAGCCTGTTCTTCGTGCCGCTCAACTTCATCCAGGTGCAGGGGTATGGCGCGACGGGCGCCGGCGCGTCGTTGCTGCCGATCATCGTGATCATGTTCTCGCTGTCGCGCTGGACAGGACAGCTCGTCGACCGCGTGGGCGCGACGCTGCCGCTCGTGGTCGGACCGGTGATCTCGGCCGTCGGCTTCCTCCTGTACGCCGTGCCCGGCGTGGGCGACAACTACTGGACCACCTTCTTCCCCGCCAGTTGCGTGCTCGGACTCGGCATGAGCATCGTGGTGGCACCGCTCACCACCACGGTCATGAATGCCCTGTCGCCGGACCTCGCGGGCACCGCCTCCGGGGTGAACAACGCGGTGGCGCGCACGGCGGGCCTGCTCGCCATCGCCGTCTTCGGCGTCATCCTCACGCAGGCCTTCGACACCACTCTCGCTGCGCGGCTTGCCGAACTCGCCCTGCCCGGCGACGTCATGAATCAGATTGCCGCGCAGAAACCCAAGATGGCCGGCATCGAGGTGACGGATCCCGCGGCCCGGCGCGCCATCGCCGACGCCTTCGTGGCGGGCTTTCGCGCGGTGATGCTGGTATCGGCGGGACTCGCCGTGCTGTCGGCCATCGTCACGGCTCTCGCCCTGAAAGGCGGCGTCAGAACCAAAGACGAATCCCGGCCACCCAGCGACGATCGGTGACGCGACGGCCGTTGCCGCGGGCGAGGCCGGCCGTGCCGGCTACGAGGTGGTCCCATGCGATACCTACGTACGGCGCGATGGAGCGGCGAATCTCGTAGCGCAGGCGCAGCCCGCCCTCGAGGCTGGAGACGCCGGAGCGAATGCCGCGTCGAAGATCGTCCTTGCCGTAGGCGTTGACCTCGAGTTCGGGCTGGAGGATCAGGCGCTGGGTGAGCAGCAGTTCGTACTCCACGCGCACGCGCGCCGCCGTTCGTCCGCCGCTACCGGCATAGGCGGTGGCTTCCACCTCGAACCAGTACGGCGCGAGGCCTTGCAGGCCCAAGGCGGCCCAGGTCCGCTTCGGCCCCTCGCCCACGTCGCGGCGAACGCCAAGTTGCGCATCCCAGAATGGCGCCACGGCATGGCTCCAGAAGGCTTCGACGTCGCCGTCGCGCGGACGGCCGCCTTCGCGCTCGCCCTCGCTGCGCAGCCAGAGCTTGTCCGTGTCGTTGCCGTACCAGCCCTCGGCTTCCCACGACTGACCGTGCCCTCCTTGTCCGGCGAACGACTCGAGCCGGTCGAGCAGGAGCATGCCGACGGGTGCCGCGTCGTCCATGTCCATCATGTCCATGCCGTGCATCGAAGACGCCACCCCGTCGGACCAATCGCCGCTGCGTGCGCCTGCCGGCGCCTCGTGGGCGGCGTGTTGCATGGCCGAGTGGTCCATGCCCTCCATCGACTGCGCGAAGGCCGCGCAGGGAACGAGCGCCAGAATGAGGATCGCGGCGCACCTCACGACACCACCACCTCGCGGAACATGCCTGCTTCCATGTGGTAGAGCATGTGGCAGTGGAAGGCCCAGTGTCCCGGGTTGTCCGCGGTGACCGCATAACTCACCTGCTGTGCCGGCTGTACGTTCACCGTATGCTTGCGCACCTGGAACGCGCCGCCCGGCGATTCCACCTCGCTCCACATGCCATGCAGGTGGATCGGATGGTTCATCATCGTGTCGTTGACGAGGCGCAGGCGTAGGCGCTCGCCCTGCCGGAAGTGCATGGGTTTCGCCTGCGAGAACTTCAGGCCGTCGAACGACCACGCGTAGCGCTCCATGTTGCCGGTGAGGTGCAGCTCGATGGTGCGGGCGGGCTCGCGTGGGTCGAGCGCGCCTCCCACCGTGCGCAGATCGGCATACGTGAGCACCCGATGCGTGCGCTCGCGAAGGCCGACGCCGGGGTCGTCGAGGTTCGTGCGCGGCATGTCCACGCGCATGTCGACACCTGGGCCGTATTCCGTGCGTGCGTGACTGGCCATCGCCATGGCGCCATGGTCGCCTGAGTCCTCGGCCATGCTGCCCATCATGTCGCGCATCGCGAGGCGCCGGCGGGTATCGAGCGACGGCACTGCCGCGCTCATGCCCGTGCGCGGAGCCAGCGTGGCGCGCGCGTAACCGGAGCGATCGATGGATTGGGCGAAGATCGTGTAGGCGCGATCTTCGGTGGGTTCAACCAGCACATCGTAAGTCTCGGCAGCCGACAGGCGCAGCTCGTCCACTTCGACCGGCAGCACGTCCTGTCCGTCGGCGGCGATCACACGCAGGCGGAGCCCTGGGACGCGCAGGTCGAAGATCGAGTTCGACGAGCCATTGATGAGACGCAGGCGCACGCGCTCGCCCGGCCGAAAGAGCCCCGTCCAGTTCGCGGCGGGCGTGTTGCCGTTGACCAGATAGGTGTAGCTGGCCGCCGAAATATCGGCGAGATCGGTGGGATCCATGCGCATCCGGTTCCACATACGCCGCATGGCCATCGCGTCGTCGAAACCTTTCGCACGGGCATCGCGCAGGAAGTCGGCCAGCGTGGGGCGGCCGTAGTTGTACATGCCGCTGCGTGAGCGCAGGTTCGCATAGATGCGCTCCGGGTCCTCGTCGCTCCAGTCGCTGATGAGGACGACGTGCTCGCGATCGGCGGGGTAGCGTTCTCCGTCCCGGGGCTCGATGACGATGGCGCCGTAAAGGCCACTCTGTTCCTGAAAGCGACTGTGGGCGTGGTACCAGTAGGTGCCCGACTGTCGCACGGCGAAACGATAGGTGTGGCTGCCGCCCGCCGGTATGCCGTCGAAGCTCAACCCCGGTACGCCGTCCTGGTCGGCCGGCACGATGAGGCCATGCCAGTGAATGGACGAGGTGACGTCGAGCCCGTTACGCACTAGCAGACTGACCATGTCGCCCTCCTTCCAGCGCAGGACCGGACCGGGAACACCGCCGTCGACCGTCACCGCCGTACGCGCACGCCCGGTGAAGTCCACCGCCGAACGACCGATGTTCAGGTCGAATTCGCTGCCGGAAAGCTCGCGCATGCGCGGCATGGAGGCGGTTGCTACTGCGGGACGAACCACGCCAAGACCCGCGCCGACGCCGGCAACGATAAGTCCCTGTATGAACCGGCGTCGTGACAGGTGGATGGAATGGGCGTCGTCGTGCATGGCGCGGAGCGTAATGAAACCGTCCCCTATGCGACAACTCTGGACTAGGCTCTATCAGCCTTGCCCGCGGGGGACGGCCAGGGTCAGCGGTAGGTGACGTTGACCGTGATGCTCGTGTTGGCGGACCCGGGCATGAGCGATCCACCGGTGGTGCGGTAGCGCGCGCGGAAACCGTGACTTCGGCCCTCCGACCACGCAGGCAGCACCATCGGTACGCTGCTATTGGGAATGGCCTGCGTGTCCGGATGGTCGCTGCGCATTTCCACGGCGACGCCTTTGGCGGCATCGCCGCCATTGAGCTTGAACAGCGAGGGGTCGGCTTCGTCGGCCGCGCCTGTGAAGGTCATCAGCATTTCGGTGACGTTGCTGCAACCCGTGGAAACCAGTTGCTGGGTCGCCCACCGGCTGTGCCCCTCCGAACGCAGGACGCCGCCGTCGACCTTGCCCAGGTCGAAGACAAGTTGCCGGGAGAGGAAGGCGCAGGTGGGACGTTGCGGCTCCACCCGCGCATCGAGCAGGGCGAGCTGCACCAGGGGGCGGTTGTCGAAGCCGGCCTGGGCGAGGATGCCCTGGCTCAGGTTGCCGCCTCTCACGATGGCGCCCGTCTTGACGAGCTCAACGCTGAAATGGGCATTGATCAGCACCAGTTGGACTGGCTTGAAGAGTCCGTGGTCGTGGCTGCGCACGTAGGGAAGGACGACCCATTCGCCGTTGTGGTGGAAACGGATGCGGATGCCCACGCCGGGCAGGTTGGTGGCATGGGTACCTTCGCCGAGGGCGGTTCCGCCGAACAGGCCGAGGGTGAACGTCGACGTGTACTTCTTGCACAGGTAGCCGTAGGACGGTGTCCAGGGCGATGTCACGCGTCGTGCCAGGATCGCCCCTAGCGGCGCATCGGCAGGCACCCTGACGATGCCGAACGAAACCTGCTGGGGGCCGTTCTGTGCCGGAGGCAGCTTGCAGAGGGGGAAGGTTGCGCAGGCCGGCCCCGGGAGCAACAGCAGGAGCAAGACAAGGGATCGTGGCATGGCGGAACCTCCTTCGGGTGGGGCTACCGAGTCTGCCCGCACCGCCCCGCCAAACCCATCCCACGAATCTGAAAGTGCGCTGACAGCGCGCCTGCATTCGACAGCATATTCACCCTTCCTGCCCAACCATCCCGCCATGAGCCTCCAGGATTACCGTCGCAGGCGGAACTTCGCGAAGACACGCGAACCGGCACCGGACGACTCCGCGCCGGGCGGCGGTCGCGCCATCTTCGTGGTGCAGCTGCACCACGCCTCCCGGCGGCATTTCGATTTCCGCCTTCAGGTGGGCGATGTGCTGCGCAGCTGGGCGGTACCCAAGGGGCCGAGCTACAACCCGAAGGTGAAACGGCTGGCGGTGGAGGTCGAGGACCATCCCGTGTCCTACGCCAGCTTCGAAGGCGATATCGAGGAAGGCTACGGCAAGGGCCACGTCGATCTCTTCGATCGCGGCGTCTGGGCCACGCGCGGCGATCCCGAGGCGCAGCTCCGGAAGGGACATCTCGAATTCGAGCTGTTCGGCGAACGGCTGAAAGGTGCATGGCATCTCGTGCGCGGTGCGAAGAAAGAGCGCCAGCCGGCCTGGTTCCTCATCAAGGCGGAAGACGCCTACGCGGGCGACGTCGAAGCCGATGATCTCCTCGATGCGAAGATGCGCGAAAGCACCCGCCGCGCCGCGACCACGCCCAGCTTGCGCGCGGCGGCGAAGAAATCCACGGTGCGGAAGAAGGCACCGCCGAAGACACGCCGCGTGCCCCTGGCCACGCTGACCAAGAACGCCGCGGCCCTGAAGGGTGCGCGCAAGGCGAAGCCGGGCAACGGCTTTTTCGCGCCGCAGCTGGCCCGGCTTCGCGAAACGCCGCCGCAGGGCGACGACTGGGTACACGAGGTGAAGTGGGACGGTTACCGCATCCTCACCGGCGTGGCGAACGGCGAGGTGCTGCTGTGGTCGCGCAACGCCTTGCCGTGGAACGACCGCGCGCCCGAGATCGCCCAGGCCATCGAAGCCCTGGAACTCGACAGCGCGCGCCTCGACGGCGAACTGATCGCCCTGGACACGGAGGGCCGCAGCGACTTCAATGCCCTGCAGCGCACGCTTTCGGGCGAAGCGCAGGCGCCGCTGGTCTACATGATCTTCGACATGCCCTACCTGCAGGGCTACGACCTGTCGCGCACGTCGCTCGTCGAGCGCAAGGCACTGCTCGAACGACTGCTGGCGCATGCGCCACCGCATCTGTCGTACAGCTCGCACAATGTGGGGGACGGCGACGACGTGTTCGCGATGGCGATGGAGCAGGAGCTCGAGGGCATCATTTCCAAGCGCGCCAATGGTGCTTACCACAGCGGGCGCGGCGACGACTGGCAGAAGATCAAGCGCCTCGAGAGCGACGAGTTCGCCGTGGTCGGCTACACGCCTGCGAAGGGCTCGCGCCTGTCGTTCGGCTCCCTCCTCCTGGCGAAGCCGGACAGGGCCGGCGGCTGGACGTATGTCGGCCGCGTCGGCACCGGGTTCACCGACGAGATGCTGAGACAATTGGGCAAGACGCTGGCCAAGGGCGGGACGAAGAAGCCGACGGTGCGCATCGGGGCGGTGGACCCGATGCTGCGCGGCGCGCTATGGGTTCCGCCGCGCGTCGTCGCCGAGGTGTACTACCGCGGCATCGGGAACAAGGACCTGCTCCGCCAGCCCAGCCTGAAGGCCTTGCGCGTGGACAAGTCGCCCGACGACCTGCGCGACTCCGATCGCGATCCACCGCCCGCGAAGAAGACGCCGCGCGGCACGACGAAAGCCGCCGCCCGGGCGGCCGGCGCCGATGCCATCGCCATCACCCATCCGGACCGCGTCGTCTTCCCCGACGACGGCATCACCAAGCAGGACGTCGTGGCGTATTACCGCGCCGTCATGCCCTGGATGCTCCCGGACATCGCCGACCGCCCCACCTCCACCATCCGCTGCCCCGGCGGCATCGGTGCGCCGTGTTTCTTCCAGAAGCACGTCATGGCGGGTCTCGACCATGTCGGCACCGCGAAACTGAAGGAAGAGACCGGGGCGGCGGCGGTCTACCTCTATCCGCGCGACGAGGCCGGACTGATCGAACTCGTGCAGTTCGGTGCCGTGGAATTCCACCCCTGGGGCTCGCATGTCGACGCTCCCGACATCGCCGACCGCGTCGTCTTCGACCTCGATCCGGGCGAGGACGTGGCGTGGCCGCGCGTGGTCGCGGCGGCGCGCAAGGTGAGGAGCCTGCTCGACGAGCTGGGCCTGGTCTCGTTCGTGCGCACCACCGGCGGCAAGGGCCTGCACGTGGTCGTGCCGCTCAACCCAGGGGCCGACTGGGACACGGTGAAGACCTTTGCCCGCGGCTTCGCGGAGGCCATGGCGGGATTGCATCCGCTGGAATTCGTCGCGACCGCCGGCAAGCGCTTCCGCCGGGGAAAGATCTACGTCGACTACCTGCGCAACGGCCGCGGCGCAACGGCCGTGGCGTCGTACTCGCTCCGCTCGCGGCCCGGCGCGCCCGTGGCGGTCCCGTTGCGCTGGGAGGAACTGGGCAGGATCGGGTCCGGCGACGCCTTCGACCTGCGAAGCGTGCCCAGACGCCTCGCGAGGCTGAAGAAAGACCCTTGGGAAGGCATCGACAAGGTCAGGCAGGACCTCGCCGCCGTGAACGCGAAGCTGGGGGCGTGAGAGGCCTGTAAACTGCGGCATCCCCTCCCGGCCTGCGACACATGCTTGCTTCCCTGCCCGTTTTCCTTCGCGTTCCGCTCGTCTGCGCTCTCCTCATCGTCAGCACCCTGCTGCACGTGCTGCCGCTGTTCGCGCTGACGCTGGTCCGGCTGGCGATCCCGCTCGCGGCCGCGCAACGCGTCATCGGCGTCGGGCTCGTACGGATCGCGGAGAGCTGGCTGAGCATCAACGGCTGGTTGTTCGGCGTGTTCACGCGCACGCGCTGGCGGGTGGAAGGCGTCGACGGCCTCGCATTGCGGGGGAATTACCTCGTCGTCTGCAACCACCAGAGCTGGGTCGACATTCCGGCCCTGCAAAAGGTGTTCAACCGGCGCATCCCGTTCATGCGCTTCTTCCTGAAGAGCCAGCTCATCTGGGTGCCGTTGCTCGGTCCGGCGTGGTGGGCACTGGATTTCCCCTTCATGAAGCGGCATTCGAGGCAGGAACTCGAGACACGCCCCGAACTGCGCGGCAAGGACCGCGAGGCCACGCGGCGCGCCTGCGAGAAATTCCGGCACTTGCCGGTGTCGATCATGAATTTCACCGAAGGCACGCGGTTCACGCAGGCCAAGCACGACGCGCAGGGCTCGCCGTATACCCACCTGCTGAAGCCGAAGGCCGGCGGCGTGGCCTTCGTCATCGACGCGATGGGCGACGCCATCCGCGACATGCTCGACGTGACCATCGTCTATCCGGACGGGCCGGGGACGACGATGGACATGCTGGCGGGACGCATCCGCGAGATCCGCATCCACGTGCGACGACTGGCGATTCCACCGGAGATGCGCGGCGACTACGAAAACGATCCGGTGTTCCGGGAGCGGTTCCAGGGCTGGGTGAACGAACTCTGGGCGGAGAAGGACTCGCGGATAACGGCCATGCAGCAAGCGGCACAGAAGGAGCCGCTCTAGCGACCCTTTTCTTCCGCGAGCTTCTGCTCCAGCCGCTCGCGTCCCGCCTGCGCATAGCTCTTGCAGGTCTTGCCTTCGGCCTGCTCGGGATGCGGAGCGACGAGGATGTCGCAGGGGAGGGCCGCCACGCGGTCGAAAGTCTTCCGGAACGCGGCCACGAAGTCGGGATGATCGCTGTAACGGTAGCTCTTGGCGGAATAGGCGGTAAGGCTGTCGACATAGGCGATCGACTTGCAGGCCTCGCCTTGGCAGGACTCCCACGTCCACGCCGTGCCGCCGGCAGTATGTCCCGGCGTGACGTGCGCCGTCAACGCCAGCGGGCCCACCTTCACCACCGTGCCGTCGGCGATGTCGCCCACGGCATCCACCCTCGGGAACAGGTGTATATCGCCGTGCTGGGGGTCGCTCGCATCGTCGCCGCCCAGGCGCAATTCCCTGGCGCCGGCCGCCGTCGCGCGCACGGTCGCGCCGCTGTCCTTCGCGAGCGCCGCGATGCCGCCCGCGTGATCGAAATGAGCGTGCGAGTTGAGAATGATCTTAATGTCCTCGACACGGAAACCGAGTTTGCGGATGTTCTCCTCGACGAGCGCCACATTCTCCTTGAGCGGAACATCGATCAGCACATGGCCCTGCGGCGAGGTGACGAGGATCGACGAGACGCCCTTGGTGCCCACGAAATACGTGTTGCCATAGATCGCGTGCGGCTTCACCGGTTGCGTCCAGCTGGCGGTGTCGATGGCCAGTGCGGGAAAGGCGGTGAAGGCGGCGAGGGCGAGGAGGGTACGACGCATGTGCTGGCTTCCTTATCAGGGGCCCGCAGGATAGGCACGGTTCAAGGGCAGGGGAAAGGCGGGAATGTGGCTCCCACGGGAACGGTCGTGCTACAGCGCGCCCGGGTGGGGCGGATTGCGGCGCCTGCGCGCACGCCAGAACAGGAAGCCGGTGACCAGCAGGAACATCGGCAGGGTGCCGGCGACACACGCCACGATTCGCCAGGCCGGACCGCCTACCGCCGCGGAATGGATGGGAAACAACGCATTGGCGAGGCGACTGCCGGGGCCCAGTTTCGTCGCATCGTCGCCGCCGAGCACGGTGGCGGTGACCGGGTCCATCCACAGCGAACTGCGTCCCGCGAGGTTCCATTCGCCGGGGCGGCGGATACGCAGCACCAGCGTGCCGTTGTCTTTCGAGGGCAGGGTGAGGCGCGTGAGCCGCGCATCGGGAGCGGCCGCCTGCGCGGCGGCGAGCACGGCGGGCCAGTCGATCGCGGCATGCGACGGGGGTATCTTCGGAGGACGCGCCGGCGCGGGTTCGCCGAAGACCGAGGCAAGACCGCCGCGTACCGCGCCGCGATACGCCATCGTGGTGCCGGTGCCGATCGTCACGATCAGCAAGGGCAGGGCGACGACGCCGACGAAGCGGTGCAGGCTGGCCCAGCGCAGCACGGGCGGGTTCGCATGAGGCTTCAGGTGCTTGAGTGCGCGCCGGCGACCGGGCCAGTAGAGCCATGCCCCGGAGAACAGCATGAAAAGGCCGGTGCAGGCGACAGCACCCAGCACGGTTTCGCCGACCTGGCCCGACAGAAGGTGCGTATGCCAGTCGAGCAACATGAGCAAGCCGTCGCTCGACGTCGTCCGATGCAGCAGGAGTTCGCCGGTGCCCGCGTCGAAATAGCGGCGGCCTCCTCCGCGTTCGGAGGCCTGCCATACCGGCAGCTCCGCGTCAGGCAGGGCGAATCCGCGCGCCTTCCTTCCCTCCGGGGACGCGAGGATCCGTTGCAGCGACCGTCCCTGGGTGGCGAGATCCGGTAGCGGCCGGGCCGCCAGTTCGGGATGCCCCGCCCGAAGCAACGGTTGCTCCCAGAGGAGCACGCTGCCCGTGAGCGCCACCAGCGCCAGCACGAGGCCGAGACTGAGGCCCAGCCACAGGTGCAGGGCCTTCAGCGCGTGGCGCAGTCGGCGCGGCCGTGGCGTCATGTCAGAAATCCACCGAGGCCTGGACGAACCAGGTGCGCGGCATGCCGACGTAGATGCCGTCGTTGTTGTCGGTGGAGCGCGTGAAGTAGCGCTTGTCCGCGAGGTTCTTCACGCCCACGCCGAGGCGCAGGTTCGAGAGGCTCGGGCCGAAGGCGTATTCGGCGCGCGCGTTCCACGTGGTCCAGCCGGGAATGTCGCCGAGATCGCCTTCCGGCGAGGGTTCGGTAACGTACTCCGTGGGATGCGCGGGATCGAAGCTCGGCGAACCCGGCGAGTGCTGCCGCGACTGCGAGAATGCGTCGAGGTTGAACGTCCACTGCGCGATGCCGTAACGCAGGCCGAGGTTGGCCGTGCGCCGCGAATAGAACGGAAGGTCGCGTCCCTCGAACGAGCCGTGCCTGTAGAAGGCGTGCGTATACGTGGCCGTTCCCCAGAGCGTGAGGCCATGCAGCGCATCGCTGAACTCGCCGAGGTCCATATGTGCCGCGGACTCGATGCCTTTGTGCGTCGTCGCGCCGAGGCTGGTCCAGCCGTCGTGCGAATCCGCCACGCCCGGCAGCTTGCCGACGAGCTGCAACTCGTGGTCGAAGTTGATGCGGAACAGGGTGATCTCGCCGCCCCAGGCCTTCGTGTCGTAGCGCGTGCCGATCTCGTAAGTGCGCGCCGTCTCCGGCTCCAGGCCAGCGGCGAACCGGTTGTTCGAATCCTTCTGGCCGATCTGGAAGTACTGCAACGAACCGAACGAGGTTTCCGCATTGGCGTAGACCCTCAAGGCATCGGTCACGTGGTAGATCACGTTCAGCGACGGCAGCGGCTTCGAATAGCTCTTCCGCCGCTCGGTCGGACCCTTCACCACCACCGTGCGGCCGGGATGTGCCTGCCACTCGCTGTCGATCCGTTCGTAACGGATGCCGGGCGTGATGGTCCAGTTGCCCGCGTTGATCGTGTCGTCGACGTAGAACGCATGCGCCTCGTTGCTGCCGGTGTTGTTGCCGGAAAGCACGTACGGGCCGCCGTAAGGGAAGCTGTCGTAGGGCGTATACGGGAGGTCGGAGACGTACTTGTTGTTGCGCAGCGTGCGCTCGTGCATCGCTTCCTTCGTGTAGCGGTAGCCCACGCCGATCTCGTGCGTGACCTGTCCCCAGTCGAACAGCTGCGAATAGCGCGGCTCGATCGCGAACACGTGGTAGTTCCGCGGATAGGCGTTGAGCTGGTGCGTGTAGCTGTCGTCGGCGTTACGGGCGATCGTTTCGATATGGCTGCCGCGGAAGCTGTCCGAATAGTACGACTGCACCTCGAAGCTGCGGCGGTCGTCCACATGGCTGTACTTCAGCACGTAATCGGTCCGGCGACCGTGGAAATCGTCGAACGGGCGGCGCGACTGGAACGGGTCCGCATCGTAGTCGGCCTGGTTGAGGCCGCCCGGCATGCCTGCCTGTCCGTCGTAATGGTGGATGCTGCCGGTGAGCGTGTCTTCGGGGGAGAAGGCGTACTTCGCCTTCAACATCACGTCGTCGATGCTCTCGTTGTCTTCGCGCTCGCGGAAGCCCGGTCCGTGCAGCCCGTTGTAGAGCAGGGCCACGCCGAGGCCGTTGCTCGCGGTACCGCCGACGAAGGCATTCGTGTTCGTGCGGATGCCGCCGTGTTCGGAGCCCTGGAATTGCACGCCGGCGCTGCCCCCGAAGGTCTCCGGGATCGCGCGCGTCACGAAGTTGATGATCCCGCCCACGTTCTGCGGCCCATAGCGGACGGAACCGCCGCCGCGGACCACGTCGACGGCCTCGATGTTGCCCAGGCCCACCGGCGCCATGGAGACCTGCGGCTGCCCATACGGCGCCACGGCGATGGGTACGCCATCGAGCAGGATGGTGGACCGCGGCGAGAGACGCGCGGTGAGGCCGCGCACGCCCACGTTCAGCGAGACGTCGCTGCCGCCCGTCCCGTTGCTTTCCTGCACCTGCACACCCGGGATGCGACGCAGTGCGTCGCGCAGGTTCACCGCCCCGGCCTCGCGCAGGTCCTCGCGGCGTACGACGGTACGCGCGCCGGGGTGGTCGACGACCGTGTTCAGGGCAGCGTCGCCCAGCCAGTTGCCGACGACCTTGACCCCCTCCAGCTCGGCGGCGGGAGGTGGGGACTGCTGGGCCCGGGCCAGGGCAGGGTGCGCCGAAAAGGCACCGGCGAGGGCCAGGGCGAGCGCGGTGGGGCGAAAACGCATGGAGACGGCAACCTGAGGACGAGCAAAGATCGCCAATCGTAAGTGCGAATGATTATCAGATCAAATACATCGTCCGATTTCCGGCGCCCGTCCCCGCCACCGCCCCGAGTCCGCGCCGGCTGCGGGAACCGCCATGGCGGCTCCTGGAACTCAGGTCGGCCAGTGGTTGTGCAGGATGCACTGGACGAAGTCCGTGCGCTGGAAGTTCGGCTCCTTGTACGCCATGACGTCGGCCTTGACGTTGCCGAAGGTCGTCCCGGGCTTGTTCCGGATGCCGTTGTAGAAGGCATCGACGATGCCCTGCTTGAACGCCGTGCCACGCGGGTGGACGTCCGCCACCGTCTCGCGGGCGGCACTGTCGACGTTCGCGAAGCCCAGGCCGAGCACGTCCATTTCCACGCCCGCGGTCAGCAGGGCGATTTCCGGCTTCATGTAGGTCGGGATGCCCGGTGTGGTGTGCAGTGCGATCGCCGTCCATACCGTGTCGATGTCGGCTTCGGACACGCCCTTGCCCCGCAGGAAATCGCGGGCCGTGTCCGCGCCGTCCACCTCGAAGCGCTTGTCCTTGCTCGCGTGCGCGGGCATCAGGCCCATGTCGTGGAACATGGCGGCCGCATAGAGCAGCTCCGGGTCGTACTTCAGCGCCTTCGCCTCGCCGGTGAGGGCGGCGAAGAAGAAGACCCGACGGGAATGGTGGTACAGCAGCTCGGTTTCGGTATCGCGGACCCATTCGGTGATTTCGCGGGCCAGGGCGCTGTCGGGTACGGCGATGCCGGCGACGCGTTCGATCGTTTGCATGACGGTGGACCGTGGTGGATGAGGTGGACCTATTGAATCCCCGCCCCGGTTCGGCATAATTTGACGTGAAGTAGCAATTTCAGCCATATCGCAGCCCATGCGGACGCCGCCACTCACCATCGCCATCCTCGCCCCACCGGGCGTGCAGATGCTCGACGTGTCCGGGCCGGCGGACGTCTTCGCGGAGGCCAACCGGCAGACGGGTCGCGAGGTCTACCGGGTGGTGACGGTGGGTGCCGCGCCCTTGGCCGTCACGGCTTCCTCCGGCATGCGGTTCCTGCCCGATGCCAGCATCCACGACGAACCCGACCGCCTCGATACCCTCCTGGTGGCGGGATCGCCCGATCTCGCGAACGCGGCGGTGGACCTGAGCGTCGTGGCCTGGTTGCAGCGGCAGGCCAGCCGGGCACGGCGGTATGGCTCCATCTGCAGCGGAGCCTTGCTCTTCGCGCGTACCGGCCTGCTCGACGGCCGCCGCGTCACGACCCATTGGAAGGTGGCCCAGCTGCTCGCCGGGCGCCACCCGTCGCTCACCGTCGAGGCGGATGCCTTCGTCGTGCGCGACGGCCCGGTTTGCACGGCCGCCGGTGTCACCGCCGGCATGGACCTGGCCATTGCCCTGGTCGAAGAGGACCTGGGACGGGATGTCGCCATGGCCGTGGCCGCCGAACTGGTCGTCTTCTATCGCCGGCCAGGAGGGCAGATGCAGTTCAGCCGGCGTGGCGCGGCGGCACCCGCGGGGCGGGGTGCCCTTCAGGAGCTGCAACGCTACGTCGCGGCACACCCGGGGGACGACCATTCGGTCGCCTCGATGGCGGCGCGGATGGGCATGAGCGCCCGGCACTTCGCCCGGATCTTCCGCCACGACGTCGGCATGACCCCGGGGGATTTCGTCGAGGCCATGCGCATCGAGGCCGCGCGGCGCCTTCTGGAGGACGGGCAGGAATCGCCCAAGCGGGTGGCCGCGCGCCTCGGTTACGCCGATACCAACGGACTGCGGCGTGCCTTCGTGCGCCGGCTCGGCGTCACCCCGGCGGACTATCGCAAACGCCACGCACACGCACGCGCCTGACGCCGTTCACACCGGATCGACCGGGCGGAGGAAACCATGGCCTTCGAATCCGTCCCCCAGGAGCCGCGATGAAAACCCGCCGCGTCTACAGCACGACCGACCTCGCCCAGGCCCGCCACGCGCTGGCGGCGGCCCGCAAGGCTGGCGTGGCCGACGAGGACCTGTCCCTGATCGCCAGGCACGACATCGAACTGGACAAGATTCCCGAGGGCCGCAAGGACGAGCACAGCGACTTCATGCCCGCCGCCGTGCGGGGCCTGGCCCAGGGCGGCGCCACCGGCCTGCTGGCGGGGCTGGTGGCCATGGCGATACCTCCGCTCGGCGTGACCTTCGCCGGGGCCTTGGGAGTGACCGCCGCCGCCGCGCTCATGGGTGGCTGGACCGGCGCCCTCACCGGGTCCGCCGCGCCGGATCCGGTCCGGCAGAAGTTCGAGGCGGAGATCGAGGCCGGCCGCATCCTGCTCGTGGTGGACGGCGAAGGCGACGCCGGCCCGCGCGCCGATACGGCCGTGGTGGCGACCGGGGCCGCCCCGCTGCCGTTCGCGCAGCCGACGACCCTTTCCTGAATCCACTCGCCCCGTAGCAACTGTCTTCGTGGGAGCCGCTTCATCGCTCCGTGGGCTTCTCGCCGCTATAGCGGCTCCTGCAAGTGTGTGGGCAGTTCAGAGTTCGATGATTCCCCGGCGCAGGGCGATCGCCACGGCATGGGTGCGGTCGTTGGCCTGGAGCTTCGCCAGGATGCTCTTCATGTGTGCCTTCACCGTTTCCTCGGCGATACCGAGCGCGCTGGCGACGTCCCGATTGGCCTCGCCGCGGGCCACGTGGGTCAGGACCTGGGTCTCGCGCGGGGTGAGCTCATCGTCGTCGGCATGACCCGCCATCTCCTGCGCGATCTCTTCGGGAATGCGCTTCTTCCCCTGCATGATCTGCTGGATCGTCGCCAGCATGTCCTTGCGCAGCTCGCTCTTCAGCAGGTAGCCCTGGGCCCCGGCCCGGAATGCGCGCAGGGCCTGCACGTCGCCCCGGTAGGTCGTGAGGACGAGGATCCGTGCCTCGGGAAACTCCGCGCGGATGGCCTCGATCGCCGCAATGCCACCCATGCCCGGCATTTGCAGGTCCATCAGCGTAAGGTCGGGCTGGTGCTCCCGGTAGCGCTCGATCGCTTCCTCGCCGGTGCTCGCTTCCGCGACCAGTTCGAGACCCTCGTGCCCCTCGATCACCGCGGCGATGCCTTCGCGCAGGAGGGGATGGTCGTCGACGGTCAGGATACGGATGGACGGCATGGTCGCTACACGGGAAACTCGGAACGGCGAGTATCGCGCAAACTTTCGACGGTCCGCTTGTACACACCCTCCACTCCACTCCTGCGAGCATCGCGGCCATGGCGACGAAACACGTTCGAAGCGACGACGGGGCAACCGGAGACATCCGCACCGGCATGGGCGGGTGGGTCTTCCCGCCCTGGCGCGGCGTCTTCTATCCGGAAGGCCTCGTGCAGAAGCGCGAACTGGAATATGCCAGCCGGAAAGTCGGCGCCATTGAAATCAACGGCACCTACTATCGCGCCCCCGATGCGTCCACCTACGAGAAATGGGCCGCGCAGACGCCCGGGGACTTCATCTTTTCGGTAAAGGCGCCACGGCTCATCGTGCAGGCGCGCGCCCTCGCCGGGACGGGCGCGCGCGTGCGCGGCTTCCTCGACGGTGCCGTCGCCCTGGGCGAGCGCCTCGGGCCGCTGCTCTGGCAGTTCATGCCCACGCGCCGCTTCGATCCGGACGATGTCGCCGCTTTCCTCGACCTCCTGCCGGAGAAGCACGGCGGCGTCGCGCTGCGACACGCCGTGGAAGTGCGCCACGAGAGCTTCATGGACGAGCGCTGGCTGGATCTCGCGCGCGAGCGGGGCGTGGCGACGGTGTTCACCGACTCGCCGAAATACCCCTCGCTCGCCGATCTCACCGGCCCCTTCGTCTATGCGCGCCTGATGCGCAGCGTGTCGTCGGAAACCAACGGTTACCCGGCCGCCGAGCTGAAGAAATGGGCCGCGCGCGCGAAGACCTGGGCCGAGGGCGGCGATCCCGCGGACCTGCCGCATATCGGGGCCGTTCAACGCGACGGCGCGCCGAAAGACGTGTTCATCTACTTCATTTCCGCAGCGAAGGAACGCAATCCGGCCGCGGCGGTCGCGCTCGCGCGGCACGCCGGCACCGCTTGAAACACCCGACTCACCCCTTTCCTCCCGACGGACGCTCCATGGACCGCCTCATCCAGAACTACCTGATCGATCTTTTCGCCGACAACGGCATCGCCCTCGAGGCCGACGAAGACTGGCTGCTCACCGAAGGCGAGGATTTCCCCGCCATTCGCGGCATCTGGCACGAAGACAAGGAAGGTGGCATGGGCCGTCTCGACATCGACATCGTTCTCGACGAGGAACGCACCATCGAGGAGAGCTTCGGCGGTATCGGCAAGGGCAAGGAAGGTTGCCGCGACGCGCTCGACAGTTTTGCGCGCAACGACTTCCATGTCGTGCTCGCGGCTTGCTGGCATACGGTCAACGGCCGCAAGCTCGGCGTGCGTGAACTCGTCGCGGGTGGACAGCGCTTCACCGCCTATATCGGCGACTTCACGCTGCGCGGCGAGAAGGACGCGCCGATGGAGATTCCCGAGGACGGCCTGTCGGCGCTGGAAGCCGCCATCGCCACGGCGCCGCTCACCGGCGACGTGCACTGGATACGCGTGTTCTACGGAAACGTCGGCGACGGGAAGAACCAGGTGGAAGTGCTGCTGGACAACGAACCCTGGGCGGCCGGGCACAAGGCCATCGCCTCCGTGGACTGGCCGCAGCACGAACGGTATTACAGCCTGCGCAATTTCATCGCGCTGCTGCCGGCGGACTGACGACGACGTCGTAGGAGCCGCTATATCGGCGAGGTATTCCTGCCACGATGTCGCGAGCTTGCCTCGCCGCTGTAGCGGCTCCTACGAGAACGCGGCGGCTCCTTGCCAGTCTTCGGGTTTCATGATGGCAAAGAGGCCGTCGCGCCGTGTGCGGCGGCCGAGACGCAACACTTCGGCGTCGCGCGAGAACAGCACCGCCGCACCCGCGGCAGCGGCGAGCTCCAGGAACTTCTGGTCGTCGCGATCGCGGCAGCGCGGCGGCTTCGCCACCGGCTCCGCGGCAGGCAGCAAGGTCACCAGCGCGTCGAACCGTGCGATGGCGGCCGCACGGCGCGCGTCGTCCAGCTTCAGCAGCGGATAGGCCAGTACCGCCAGCCACTCGTCGCGGCAATCCTCGCGTGTCACCGCCTGCACGTCGCCCGACGCCAGTGCCGCGACGAGGGTCGCGGCACGCGGATCGTCGAAGACGAACGCATCCAGGCAGACATTCGTGTCGAGGACGACCCGCACCGGATCAGGCAGCCAGCTTCGCGCGCTGCCCGGCCACGATGCCGTACGAACGCTTGCGCGCCTCGTGGTCGAAGATCTGCGCGGTGATGATGATTTCGTCCGCGCCGGTACGCCCGATGAAGGCCGCCAGTCCCTCGCGCACGGTATCCGGCGAACCGACGACGGCGCAGGACAGTGCGTGGTCCACCTGGGCCTTTTCCATCGGCGTCCACACGCCGTCCATGGAATTCACTGGCGGCGGCAGCTGGCCCGGTGCGCCACGGCGCAGGTTCCAGAACGCCTGCTGTTGCGAGGTGAACAGACGACGCGCCTCTTCGTCGGTATCGGCGGCCACGACGTTGATGCCGAGCATCGCGTACGGCTTCGCCAGCGCTTCGGAAGGCCGGAACATCGTCCTGTAGACCTCGAGCGCCTTCATCATCAGGTCGGGCGCGAAGTGCGAGGCGAACGCGAACGGCAAGCCCAGTTCCGCGGCCAGCCGCGCGCTGAACAGGCTCGAGCCGAGCAACCAGATGGGTACATTGGTATCCATGCCCGGCACCGCACGCACGGTCTGGTTCGGCTGCTGCGGGCCCAGGAAGAACTGCAGTTCCTGCACGTCGTCGGGGAAGCGGTCGTCGCTCGGGCCGAGCGCCCGGCGCAGGGCGCGCGCCGTGCCCTGGTCGGTGCCCGGCGCACGGCCCAGACCGAGGTCGATGCGCCCGGGGTACAGCGAGGCGAGCGTTCCGAACTGCTCTGCGATCACCAGCGGCGCATGGTTGGGCAGCATGATGCCGCCGGAGCCGACGCGGATCGTCTTTGTCGCTTCCGCGACGTAGCCGATCACGATCGACGTGGCCGCGCTGGCGATACCGGTCATGTTGTGGTGCTCGGCGAGCCAGTAGCGATGGAAGCCCAGCGCCTCGGCATGGATGGCCAGGTCGCGCGAGTTGCGCAGCGCGTCGCCGGGCGTGGCGCCGCGGACGACGGGGGAGAGGTCGAGCACCGAGAATGGGATCATGAGGGAGCGCCTTCGGGGGATCCGTTCCACATGGGATCGGTGCCTGGAGGAAACAATCCGTTCCGGCGAACGATGCGCCACCATCGGATGAAAAGAGGAAAATACACCCATCCACTCATCCAGTCCGGTAATCCCGGGGAGTACCACATGATCGACGTTCGCCGCTTCGACAGCCTCGGTGGAGCCAATCACGGTTGGCTCGATGCGAAGCACCATTTTTCGTTCGCCTCGTACCACGACCCCAAGCGCATGGGCTGGGGTGCGCTGCGTGTGTGGAACGACGATACGATCGCTCCGGGCACCGGCTTCCCGCCGCACCCGCATTCGGACATGGAGATCATCACCTACGTCCGCGAAGGCGCGATCACCCATGAGGACAGCCTCGGCAACAAGGGCCGTACGGAAGCGGGCGATGTCCAGGTAATGAGCGCCGGTACCGGCATCCGTCACGCCGAATACAACGCCGAGCCGGGAACGACGCGGATCTTCCAGATCTGGATCATTCCCGACGGCGAGCGGAAGGCACCTTCGTGGGGTACCCGACCCTTCCCGAAGGGCGAGCGCTCGGGCCACTTCGTCACCCTCGCCAGCGGCATCGCCGGCGACGGGGACGCCCTGCCGATCCGCACCGATGCCCGCGTGCTCGGCGCCAGCGTCAAGGCGGGCGACACGGTGGAGTACACGTTGGCCCCGGGCCGCTTCGCATACATGGTGCCGGCCGCCGGTTCCGTGGAAGTGAACGGAACCGTCCTGAACAAGGGCGACGGCGCGGCGATCCACGACGAGACGGTCCTGCGCGTCACCGCGAGCGCGGATGCGGAGCTGGTACTGGTCGACACCGCCGCCTGACCGGCCGGCGGCATGCCGGGGGTATGCTGTGGGTCATGACGACCCACGGCACGCCCTACCTCGACAACCCGATCCTCGACACCGACAGCTACAAGGCCAGCCATTGGCTGCAATACCCGCCGGGCACCGATACCACGTTCTTCTACGTGGAGTCGCGCGGCGGCAGCTACGAAAGCACGGTGTTCTTCGGCCTCCAGGCCATCCTGAAGGCGCGCCTCGGCCACCCCGTCACCCATGCTCACGTGGACGAGGCGCGCGATTTCTTCGCGGCGCACGGCGAGCCCTTCAACGAAGAAGGCTGGCGCCACATCGTCGACGCGCACGCCGGACGCTTGCCGGTACGCGTGCGCGCCGTGCCCGAAGGCAGCGTCGTACCCACGCACCAGGCCCTCGTGACCATCGAGTCGACCGATCCCAGGGCCTACTGGCTTCCCTCCTACCTGGAAACACTGCTGCTTCGGCTGTGGTATCCGGTGACGGTGTCCACGATCAGCTGGCAGGCGCGGCGCACGATCCTGCATTACCTGGAGCGCAGCTCCGACGACCCGGCCGGGCAGATCGCCTTCAAGCTGCACGATTTCGGCGCGCGCGGCGTATCCAGCGCGGAATCCGCCGGCCTTGGCGGCATGGCGCACCTCGTCAATTTCATGGGCACCGACACGGTGTCCGGCGTGCTTGCCGCACGCGCGTACTACGGCGAGGCCATGGCGGGATTTTCCATTCCGGCCGCCGAGCACAGCACGATCACCAGCTGGGGGCGCGACCATGAGGTGGACGCCTACCGCAACATGCTCAGGCGTTTCGCGCGACCGGGTTCGCTGGTCGCGGTGGTGTCGGACAGCTACGACATCTTCCACGCCATTTCGGAACACTGGGGCAAGACGCTGCGCGATGAGGTGATCGCCTCGGGCGCCACCGTGGTGGTGCGTCCGGATTCGGGCGACCCGGTCGAGGTCGTGCATCGCTGCGTGAGCCTGCTCAACGAGGCTTTCGGCAGCACGGTGAACGGCAAGGGGTACCGCGTGCTGAACCACGTTCGCGTGATCCAGGGTGACGGCGTGAACCCGGAAAGCATCCGCGCGATCCTCGAGCGCATCACCTGTGCCGGCTATGCCGCCGACAACCTCGCCTTCGGCATGGGCGGCGCGCTGTTGCAGAAGCTCACCCGCGATACGCAGAAGTTCGCGCTGAAGTGCTCCGCCGCGCGCGTCGACGGGCAGTGGCGGGACGTCTGGAAGGATCCCGTGACCGACCAGGGCAAGATGTCCAAGCGCGGGCGCATGACCTTGCTGCGCCATCGCGAGTACGGCAGCTATCGCACCGTACCGCTACCGGGCGATGCGGTGTCGCTCCCGGCCGGCGCCATCGAACCCGGCTGGGAGGAGGCGATGGTCACCGTGTGGGAGAACGGGGAACTGAAGCGCGAGTGGACGTTCGCGGAAGTCCGCGAACGCGCCGCCGCCGGACGTTGAACCCCGGCCCGGGCTCGTCGTTCCTGCGAAGGCAGGAACCCGGCGTCTTCAGCGCGCCGATTCAGCCGCGCGCTCGAGTCACTGGGCCCCGGCCTTCGCAGGAACGACGGTGTGCTTCATCAACCCGTTGGTGAACAGGTACGACGCCGTCTGGTAATACGTGATGGCGTCCTTCGCGTCGACCGGGTCCGGATGCGCCAGCGGCGTGGCATCGCCGGTCGTGCGCTCGGGCAGCATCTGCTTCACGGGCATGCGCGGGATCAGCGACGTGAGGCGGTCGTCGTGCAGGTAGCCGAGTTCCTGGTACGTACTGAGGAACGCGCGCTCGCGGCCCGGCTCCAGGCGGAACAGGTCGTAACCGTAGAACCGCGAGGTGTAGCTGAAGCCGAGCATGCCGAGCAGCGTCGGCGGGATGTCGATCTGGCTCATCAGGCGGTCCACCCGACCCGGCTGCACGTGCTTGGGCGAGTAGATGAACAGCGGAATGTGATAGCGGTCCACCGGCAGGCTGGTCTTGCCCGCGCTGGTGGCGCAATGGTCGGCGGTGATGATGAAGATCGTGTCGTCGAACCACGGCTTCGTCGCCGCGCGCTTCAGGAAATCCGCGATCGCCCAGTCGGTGTACTGCACGGCCGCGCGGCGCGAACCCTGCGGCAGCTTCACCCGGCCCTCCGGGAACGTGTATGGGCGGTGGTTGGAGGTGGTCATCACATGACCGAAGTACGGCTTGCCCTTCGCGTAAGCCGCGTCCATCCGCTTCATCACGAGCGTGAAAAGGTCCTCGTCGGCCACGCCCCACACGTTCTCCGCGTGGATGTCCTTGTCGGCGATGGCGTTGCGGTCCACCGCCGTGTAGCCGTTGCTGGCGAAGAAGTGGTTCATGTTGTCGAAGTAGCCGTAGCCGCCGTAGAGGAACTCGGAGACATAGCCTTTCGCATTGAACACGTCGGCAAGCGACCAGAGGTTTTCGTCGTCCGGCCGCTTCACGATCGACTCGCCGGGCGTCGGCGGCACGGATAGCGACAAGGCCTCGAGGCCACGCACCGTGCGGGTGCCGTTCGCATACAGCTGGGTGAAGAACAGGCTCTTCGACGCCAGCGCGTCGAGGTTCGGCATCAGGTGCTTGTGCTTACTGACGTCCAGCCCTTCCACGTAGTCGCCGGACAGGCTCTCGACGCTGATCAGCACGACGTTGAGTTTCTGCTCCGGCTTGTCGGCCACGATCGTGCGCGTGATGTCGTGCGGATCGTCGCTGGTGAAGGTCGCGTCGGGTGTCTTCAGCAGGCCGCGCAGGTTCGCGAAGGCCTGGTCGTCGGGCAGGGTGGGGTAGTACTTCGCGTAGTTCAGCTCGTTGTCGCGGAAGGCGGCGAAGAACTGGTAGATGCCGTTGCCGGCCAGTTCGTTCACGTAGTTGTTGCTGGAACGGTCCTTCATGGAACCGCTGACCGCGAAGCTCACGGCCACGGTAAGCACCAGCCAGACCCCGGCCACGGCGCTGCGGCCAAGGAACCGCGAACCGTCGTCGCGGGCCGCGAGGACGCGGCGGCTGAACCACATCACGGCGACGGCGGCCGCCACCAGCAGCGCCGTCCAGGTGACGATGGGGTAGGACTCGCGGATATTGCCCACGACCTCGTGCGTATAGACCAGGTAGTCCACCGCGATGAAGTTGAAGCGCGCGCTGAACTCGCCCCAGAACACGAGCTCCGCCGCCGCCAGGTAGAGGACGGCGAATGCGAGCACGGCGCACAGGCCGAAGAAGATCCCGTGCCCCCAGCGCGAGAGGTAGGCACGGCGGGGCAGCAGCCATAGCGCCAGCACCAGCGGCCAGGAGAAGTAGATGAAGGTGACGACGTCGTAGCCGAAGCCGACGGCGAACAGGTACGCCCACTGCCCCAGGTCGAAAGGCACCTCGTGGCGCGTCTTCACCAGGAGGATCAGACGGACCAGGAAGGCGACACCGACGAAGAGAACGCCGAACCAGAGCAGGGGCCTGAAGCGCTGACGGAGAGCGCCGGCGGCCGGGGAAGCGGAATGCATGAAACCTCACGGGCAGGCCGGCTTCGGAATGGAGCACGGCGTCATGGCAGGGTAAGAACCGGTGCTTACATCAAGCTTTCCTCTTCCTTAGCGCAAGCTTTCGTTCCTGGGAAGCAGCCGCCATGGCGGCTCCTACGGCGACGGTCCGGCAAGAAATCGCGGTATGCCGCCGGCCTTCGCTCTGTGGCACCCTACACGGCCTTACGAACCCATCGGAGCCACGGCGGACGTGGAGCACGAGACCCGGACGGAGCTCCCGTCGACCGACCCTGCCAGTACCCGGCGAGCCCTTTACGCGACCCTCCTGCGGCGCGCGGGGGGCCCGGTGCTGTCCGTCGTCCTCCTTTGCCTGGCCTTATGGGCGCTGCATGCCATGGCCAGCGAGGTCACCTACCGGCAGATCGCCGGTTATGTGCACTCCTTGCCGAATACCGACATCGTCGTGGCCGTGCTGCTGACCGCCGGGGGCTTTGCGGTCATGACGCTCTACGACTGGTTCGGCCTGACCAGCATCGGGAAGCGCCTGCCCGCGCCCCGGGTGGGTTTCATCTCCTTCATCAGTTACGCGTTCTCGAACGCGCTGGGCATGTCGCTGCTGGTCTCCGGCTCGATCCGCTATCGCTTCTACGTCCAGGCGGGGCTGACCACGGGCGAGGTGGCGCGCGTGGTCCTGTACACCACGCTGAGTTTCTGGCTCGGGCTTGCCGCGCTTACCGGCGTCACCTTGCTCCTGGTGCCGATCCCGCCCGAGGTGCCTTTCTCCGGGCTGCGCCTTCCGCTGGCGATCGTCCTCGCACTGGTGCCGCTGGCCTGGTTCGGCATCGCGGTGGCGGTGCGCCATCCGGTGCGGCTCTGGCGCTGGTCGATCAACACGCCCACACCCGCCGCCGCGGCACGCCAGATCGTCGTCGGCGCGCTCGACTGGGGCCTGGCCGCCGGCGTGCTCTACGTGCTGATGCCGGAGGCGATCGCGGGCGGCTTCGGGCACTTCCTTGCGATCTTCGTGCTGGCGCAGATGGCCGGCCTGATCAGCCACGTACCCGGCGGACTGGGTGTGTTCGAGGCGGTGATGCTGGCCGGCTTCGGCGCCACCGGCAACCACGGCCTCGAGGCACCCATACTCGGTTCGCTCGCCGCCTTCCGCCTTGTCTATTACCTGCTGCCGCTGGGCGTGGCCACGCTCCTGGTGATCGGGCGCGAGGTGCGTGCCCTGCGTCACGCCGCACTGATCACCCCGTGGTTCAGCAGCCTGCTTCCGCCGTTCTTCGCCGGGCTCACGCTCGTCTGCGGCGCCGTACTGCTGTTCTCCGGCGCCACGCTCGCCATTCCCGGCCGCATGGAGATCCTTCGCGGCTTCGTGCCGTTACCGCTGGTGGAGGTATCGCACTTCCTGTCCAGCGTGGTGGGCATGCTCTTGCTGATCCTCTCGCGCGGCCTGCAACGGCGGCTGGATGCGGCCTATGTGCTGACGCTGGTGCTGCTGATCCTCGGTGCGGTCTTCTCGCTGCTCAAGGGCATCGACTACGAGGAAGCGACACTCCTCGCCCTGCTGGCCCTCGCCCTGGCCCCGGCGCACCGGCACTTCTACCGCCGGGCCTCGCTGTTCCGCGCCACATTCTCGCCGGGCTGGGTGCTGGCGATCGCCTCCGTGCTGGCCTGCGCCACCTGGCTGGTGTTCTTCAGCTTCAAGCACGTCGAATACAGCAACAACCTCTGGTGGGAATTCAGCTTCCGTCACGGCGGGGCACCGCGTGCGCTGCGCGCGCTGGTCGGCGCTACCGCCGTCGTGATGCTGTTCGCGCTGGCGAACCTCATCCGTCCTGCGCGGCCGCGCCGCGCGCTCCCCGGCGAAGCCGAACTGGCCCGCGCCATGCCCCTGGTGAAGGGGTTCGATTCGGCCCAGGCGCACCTCGCGCTCGTCGGCGACAAGATGCTGATGTTCGCGCCGGGCGACCGCGCCTTCATCATGTACGACGTGGAAGGGCGCAGCTGGGTCGCCATGGGCGATCCCGTGGGCACCGACGAGGATGCCCGGCGCGAGATGGTCTGGGCGTTCCGCGAGGGCTGCGAGCGTGCGGGCGGCTGGCCGCTGTTCTACCAGGTGCGGCCGCGCGACCTCGACCTCTATCTCGAAGTCGGCATGACGCTGCTCAAGGTGGGCGAGGAGGCGCGCGTACGCCTGGCCGATTTCAACCTCGACGGCAAGTCGAAGAAGACCTTGCGGGGCACGGTCAACAAGCTGTCGCGCGAAGGCCTGCGCATGGAAATCGTTCCCGTCGAGGACGTCCCGGCGCTGCTGCCGAGACTGAAGGTCATTTCCGACGCGTGGATGCGCGACAAGAAAGTACGCGAAAAACGCTTCTCGCTCGGCCTGTTCGACGAGCGCTATCTCTCGCGCACGCCCATGGCGGTGGTCTGGCAGGGCGACGAGCCCGTGGCCTTCGCCAACGTTTTCGTTACCGCGACGAAGGAGGAAGCCTCCGTCGATCTCATGCGTCACGTTCCCGAGGGCCCTTCCGGCATCATGGATTTCCTGTTCATCGAACTGATGGTCTGGGCGAAAGCCGAGGGCTATCGCTGGTTCAACCTCGGCATGGCCCCCCTTTCGGGCCTGCGGAACCGCCGCGCGGCACCCCTGTGGAGCCGCTTCGGCGCCATCGTGTTCGGCCGCGGCGAACGCTTCTACAACTTCCGCGGCCTGCACCGCTACAAGGACAAGTTCGATCCCGAGTGGGAACCGCGGTACATCGCGGTGCCCGGCGGCATCGCCCTTCCGCTCGCGCTGGCCAATGTCGCCAGCCTGATCTCCGGCGGCATCGGCGGGGTGATGCGTCGATGAAGCCCGCGATAAGGAAGGGGGTGCGGTACACCCTGTGGTCCGTCCTGGCGCTTGTGCTGCTGGGTATCCTCGCATGGCATCCATGGACCCATGCGTCCATGGAGAAATCCACCATCGAGCTTCCGGCCCTGAAGGAGGCCCCGGCGGCCGAGGAAGACCTGCTGGTGGTGATCTACTCCGGCGACGGCGGCTGGTGGGACCTCGACCAGCGCCTCGGTGCCGTGTTCACGGAACGCGGGATCCCCGTCGCGGGTGTCAGCACGTTCAAGTATTTCTGGCGCTATCGCTCGCCGGAGGAATCCGCGCACGACCTGGACGGCCTTCTGGACCGCTATACGCGCCAGTGGAACAAGACCCGCGTGCTGCTGATCGGTTACTCGTTCGGCGCCGACGTGCTGCCCACCATCGTTGGCAGGCTGAGGCCTTCCAACCGTGCGCGCCTGAGCCAGCTCGTGCTGCTTTCCGCCAGCCGCGACGTGAACTTCGAGATCGAGCTCGAGGGCTACATGCAGCAGGGCTGGTGGACCACCCACACGCACAATTTCCTGCAATGGCTGAATCCCGTGGTGCATACGGATGCCATGCCACCGATAGCCGCGTTGAGCGGCAGGCCGCCGATGGCCTGCTATTACGGCGCGGAAGACGCGGACGAGAGCGGCTGCACCGACCCGAAGCTGCCCTCGTTCGTTGAGGTTTATCGCAAACCCGGCTCGCACCACTTCGACGAAAACTACGAAACGCTGGCGACGGAACTCATCCAGCGCATGCCCGGAAAGCCGCCGGAGACGTCCACGCGGCCTTAACGTCGCCAGGGGTCCGACGAACGTGAAGGACTGTCACGGAACGTTCACCGGCGTGCCACCGAAAATTTCTCCTCCGACGCCCACGCTGTACCTTCGGGGCGGGCTAGGCACGGCAGGAGAAAGACGATGCAAAGAGAACCCGGTAAACGCGATTACGGCTCCTTCGACTGTGCCTACCTGCGCAGTCTGGCCAGTCGGGGGGTGATCGTTCCCCAGCCGGCCAAGCCGCCGCGCCAGGCGCACCCGGACCGCCCGCGTTCCGAGCGCCGCCGCAGCCCCCAGGACAGCCACGCGCCCGCCTGAAAACGGCCTTTCGACGCGATCGAGGTAAATCCGCACCAATTTTAAGAATCCTCCTATATCCGCCGGCGGCCGACCTACGCAAGATGAGGTCCAGCCCCGCCCGGTCACCTGGGCGAGGCCAAGCAATCGCCGGTGACCGATCCGACGGCAGGATGCCGTCCGTCCCTTAGCTTCAGGATCGATCCCCCCTTCATCGGCGATGACGCTGCGCCGGCTTTGCCGGGCCGCGTAGGGTGGCTCAGGCCACTGGACCCCAGGGACGGTCGCCATGGCCCTCCGCGTGAGCGCGAGGGCCATGTTTTTTTGGCTGGCAGGACGCGATTACGGGGCCTTCACTACCGGGAAGCTTTCGCCAAGGGTCACGTTCGTCTCCTCGACCACGTCGGACGCGGAGCGTGCGAGCTTTATCGCGTAGCTCCCCGCCGCGACATGCCAGCCTCCGGCTTTATCGTCGTAGCGCGCGAGGGCGAGCGGCTCCAGCGGGATGTCGACCCGGCGGCTTGCGCCGGGCTTCAGTGCGACCTTCGACCAGCCGGCCAGGCGACGCGTGGCGGCGCCGGGAGCCGTGACGTAGATCTGCGGCACGTCGGCGCCGGCGGCCTTGCCGGTGTTCTTCACGGTGACGTGGGCGACGGGACGGCCCTTCGCGTCCTTGTCCACCGCGAAGTCGCTATAGGCGAAGTTCGTATACGTGAGGCCGTAGCCGAACGGGAACAGCGGTTCGCGCTTCGTCTTTTCGAACCAGCGGTAGCCGACGTCGGCGCCTTCGATGTCGTAGTCGACGTTGTCGGCCGGCTTCGCCTTCGCATACAGCCCCGCGCCCTGGATGGTCGCGCGCGGCAGCTGCGATTCGTCCTTCGGCCAGCTCAGCGGCAGGCGGCCCGAGGGAGCCGCGACGCCATACAGCAGTCGCGCGATGGCGTCACCGCCACCCGACCCCGGATACCAGGCCTCCATCGCCGCGCCGACATGTGCCAGCCACGGCATCTTCACCGGCCCGTTGGTTTCGAGGATCACCACCGTCTTCGGATTCGCTTTGGCTACGGCTTCGACAAGCGCGTCCTGGCCGTCGGGCAGGGCGAGGTCGGGCGCATCGAACGACTCCGCCGCCCACTTGGTCACGAAGACCACCGCCACGTCCGCGCCGGCCGCGGCCTTCGCCGCCGCCGCGGGATCGGTACCCGGATCGAAGCTCACCTTGCCGCCGAGCTTCTGCATGAAGCCGAGGGGTGCCGACGCGTGGTACTTCATCGGGCCGGGCCACTTCTGCGGCTCGAGGCCCGGCACCGGATCCCCCGCCACGTCCGTCACCAGCGAGGAACCGCCGCCGGCGAATACGCCCTTGTCGGCATGCCCGCCGATGACCGCGACCGACTGCTTCGCCGACAACGGCAACAGCCCGCCTTCGTTGCGCAGGAGCACCGCGCCCGCCTCGAGCGCATCGCGCGCCACGATGCGATCGGCCTCGTACGGCACCTTGCTCTTCTTCAACGGTTCGTCGATCACGCCGTGCGCGAACAGGCTGCGCATGATGCGCTTCACCATGTCGTCGAGCCGCGCCTTCGGGAACTCGCCGGACGCATAGGCGGCGCGCAGCGGCTTGTCGAAGTACACCTCCTTGTCGAAGAACTCACCGGCGGACTCCTGGTCGAGGCCGGCGAGTGCCGCCTTGGCGCCGCTGTGCACGCCGCCCCAGTCGGACATGACGTAACCCTTGAAACCCCATTCCTGCTTCAGGACCTGGTTGAGCAGCCAGTCGTGCTCACCCGCATACGTGCCGTTGATCCGGTTGTACGACGACATGACGGAGCCGGGGTCGCCCTTGGCGATCGCGAGCTGGAACGCCAGCAGGTCGGACTCGCGCAGCGCGACGGGATCGATATCCGAACTGAGCGTGTTGCGGCCCGATTCGAGGTCGTTGATGACGAAGTGCTTCACCGTGGCGACCACCTTGCGTTCCTGCACGCCCTTGACGGTCGCGCCGACGATCGTGCCGGCGAGCACCGGGTCTTCGCCGGCATATTCGAAATTGCGGCCGTTGCGCGGATCGCGGGTGAGGTTGACGCCGCCGGCGAGGAGCACGCCATATCCCTTGCCGCGAGCCTCGCCGCCGATCATGCGTCCGCCGGCGTGGGCCACGGCCGGATCGAAGCTGGCCGCCGTGGCAAGGCCGGCCGGCAGCGAGATGGCGCCCAGCCCGTCGTTACCGTCGCGGGTCACGCCGAGCCCGGCGTCGGTCTCGTTGAGCACGGGCAGGCCGAGGCGCGGTATCGCCGGGATGAAGCCGGCGCCGTTCAGCGCGCCCGGCGGATTCGGGCCCTTCTCCTTCACCTGGCCGAAATCGGCGCGGATCATCCGGAATTTCTCGTCGTCGGTCATCGCCGCGACGATCAGTTCGGCGCGGCGATCCGGCGAGAGCGAGCGGTCCATCCAGGGACGTTCGGCGGGTGGCGCCGCCTGGACGGAGCCGGCAAGCCCGGTGGCGAGGGCGAGGGCGAGGGCGAGGGCGCTGCGACGGGCGATAGGGGGCATGGTCACGTCTCGATCCGGTGAGAAAGGCACACACCTTCGCCAAGTCCCGCTTTTATCGCAACCCACGAGACCGTGAGGGAGTAGCCTTGCTTGCCACCGGGGCCGCCAGCCCCCACTTAAGTGATTCAACGAATTCACAAAAGTCGATGCCGCTCGCCGCCTTCCATCCCGCCGTCGCCGCCTGGTTCGCCAGCGCGTTTTCCGCGCCCACCGAGGCGCAGGTGGCCGCATGGCCGGCCATCCGGTCGGGGCGGCATACGCTCGTCGCCGCGCCGACCGGCTCGGGCAAGACCCTCACGGCGTTCCTGTCGGCCATCGACGCGCTCGTGCGCGAGGGCGTCGAGCGGGGCGGCCTGCCCGATCGCACCACGATCCTCTACGTATCGCCGCTCAAGGCGCTGTCGAACGACATCCGGATCAACCTGGAGGCGCCGCTGGCGGGCATCCGCGCGCAACTGCGCGAGCAGGGCCTGCCGGACCTCGAGATCCGCACCGCGGTGCGCACCGGCGACACGCCGTCGTCCGAGCGCGAAAGGATGAAACGCCGGCCGCCGCACATCCTCGTCACCACGCCCGAATCGTTGTACGTGCTGCTCGGTTCGGAATCCGGGCGCGCGATCCTGCGCGACATCCGCGAGGTGATCGTCGACGAGATCCACGCGGTGGCCGCCAGCAAGCGCGGCAGCCACCTCGCGCTGTCGCTGGAGCGCCTGGAGGCCATCGCGCAGCGGCGGATCACGCGCATCGGCCTGTCCGCCACGCAGAAACCCATCGAGAAGGTGGCCGCCTTCCTGACCGGCGGCGAACGCGAGGATTGCGCGATCGTCGACATCGGCCATGCGCGCCGTCGCGACCTCGCACTCGAGGTGCTGCCGGTGCCGCTCGAGGCGGTCATGTCGAACGACATGTGGGAGCTGGTCTACAACCGGCTCGCCAACCTGGTGGAGGAACATCGGACCACGCTGGTCTTCGTGAACACGCGGCGCATGGCGGAGCGCGCCGCGCGACACCTGTCCGAGCGGCTCGGCAAGGACGCGGTCACCGCGCACCATGGCAGCCTCTCGCGCGAACAGCGCCTGGACGCGGAGCAGCGCCTGAAACGCGGCGAACTGCGCGCGCTGGTCGCCACGGCGTCGCTGGAACTGGGCATCGACATCGGCGACGTGGACCTCGTCTGCCAGATCGCCTCGCCGCGTTCGATCGCGGCCTTCCTGCAACGCGCGGGACGCGCGGGCCACGCCGTGGGCGGCACACCGAAGGCGCGCCTGTTCCCCACCTCGCGCGACGATCTCGTCGAATGCGCCGCCCTGCTCGACTGCGTGAGGCGCGGCGAGCTGGACACGCTCGTCGTCCCCGAGGCACCGCTCGATGTCCTGGCCCAGCAGATCGTCGCCGAAGTGGCGTGCCAGGAATGGGACGAGGACGCGCTCTACGATCTCATGCGCCGCGCATACCCTTACCGTCGACTGACGCGCGAGACCTTCGACGAGAGCGTACGCATGCTGGCCGACGGTTTCACCACGCGCGTGGGCCCGCGCGGTTCATACATCCACCGCGACGCCGTGAACCGCCGCCTGCGCGAGCGGCGCGGCGCGCGCCTCACGGCCGTGACTTCGGGCGGCACCATTCCCGACACCGGCGACTACAACGTGCTGCTCGAACCGCAGGCGACCCTCATCGGCACGGTCAACGAGGATTTCGCCATCGAAAGTCTCGCGGGCGACGTCTTCCAGCTCGGCAACCGCTCCTATCGCATCCTGCGCGTGGAGATGGGCGGCCTGCGCGTGGAGGACGCCCAGGGCGCGCCGCCGAACCTTCCGTTCTGGCTGGGCGAGGCGCCGGGACGGACGAACGAGTTGTCGCTCGGCGTGTCGCGCCTGCGTACCGAGGTCGCGGCGGCCCTCTCCGCCGGCGGTCGCGAGGCGGCGCTCGCGCACCTCACGGGCGAGCTGGGGCTGGCGAAGGCCGCGGCCGAGCAGATCGTCGACTACCTCTTCCGCGCCCATGCCGCGCTCGGCGCGTTGCCCACGCGCGAGACGCTGGTGATGGAGCGCTTCTTCGACGAATCCGGCGGCACCCAGCTCATCATCCACACACCGTTCGGCAGCCGGATCAACCGCGCCTGGGGCCTGGCCTTGCGCAAGCGCTTCTGCCGCAAGTTCAACTTCGAACTGCAAGCCGCGGCCACGGAGGACGCGATCGTGCTGTCGCTGTCCACCAGCCACAGCTTCCCGCTGGAGGAGGTCGCGCGTTACCTGCATTCCCATTCGGCCGAACACGTCTTGATCCAGGCCTTGCTCGATGCGCCCCTGTTCGGCGTGCGCTGGCGCTGGAACGCCACCACCGCGCTGGCCCTGCCCCGCTTCAACGGCGGCAAGAAGGTGCCGCCGCCGCTCCAGCGCATGAAGAGCGAGGACCTCCTCGCCACCGTGTTCCCGGATCAGGTGGCATGCGCGGAGAACCTCGTGGGCGAGCGCGAGGTGCCCGATCACCCGCTGGTACGGCAGACCCTCGACGACTGCCTGCACGAGGCGCTGGACTGCGAAGGCCTGCTGGATGTGCTGCGCGGCCTGGAATCCGGGACCATCGCGATGGTCGCGCGCGATCTCGCCACCCCCTCGCCGCTGGCGGCCGAGGTGTTGAGCGCCGCGCCCTACACCTTCCTCGACGACGCCCCGCTCGAGGAACGTCGCACGCACGCCGTGCAGTCGCGTCGCTGGAACGAGGCGGAAAGTGCCGACGACCTCGGCCGCCTCGATGCGGAAGCGATCGACGCGGTGCGGGGCGAGGCATGGCCGGAGGCGCGCAGCGCCGACGAGATGCACGAGGCCCTGCTCCAGCTCGGCGCGGTCACACCCGGCGAGGTGCGCGACAACCCGGGCTGGGCGACGCTGCTCGAGACGTTGTCCAGGGACGCGCGCGCGACCCTGCTGGGGAGCGATTCGGCGGCGCCTGTCTGGGTGGCCGCCGAGCGCCTGCCGGCATGGCGCGCGATCCGTCCCGGGCTTTCGATGGCTCCGGCGATCGCGGCTCCGGCGGAGTTCGAGGCGCAGGCATGGACGGTCGAATCGGCCCTGGTGGACATCGTCCGCGGCCGGCTCGGCGGTCTTGGCCCGGTACCCGCGGCGGCGATCGCGACGGCGCTGGGCGTGTCCGGGGCCGATGTCGGCCTGGCGTTGACCGCGCTCGAGACCGAGGGCTACGTCATGCGCGGTCCGTTCTCGCCGGGCGTGACGGAAACCGAATGGTGCGAACGGCACCTCCTGGCGCGCATCCACCGCTACACCATCGGCCGCTTGCGCCGCGAGATCGAGCCGGTGACGCGCCGCGACTTCTACCGCTTCCTGCTCGACTGGCAGCACGTGACGCACGCCACCCAGGTATCGGGTCCGGACGCACTGGCCGGCGTGATCGCCCAACTGGAAGGCTACGAGGCGGCAGCCGGTGCGTGGGAGTCGGAACTGCTCCCGGCACGTGTCAACGATTACGGGATCGGCTGGCTCGACGATCTCTGCCGCGCCGGACGCGTCGTGTGGAGTCGCCTGCGCCTGGGTTCCGGCAGCGGCGGCCCTGTCCGCGCGACGCCCATCGTGCTGCTGCCGCGTCGTCAGCTGCCCATATGGTCGGCGGCGGCACCGGTCGCGGCCGGGGAGGTATCGCTGTCCTCGCGTGCCGAGGCGGTCGCGGACGTACTGCGCGACGAAGGCGCCTCGTTCTTCGACGAACTGGCGTCCGCCACGCGCCTGCTGCGCACGGAACTCGAGGACGCCCTCGGCGAACTCGTGGCCGCCGGCCGGGTGACCGCGGACAGCTTCGCCGGATTGCGCGCGCTGCTCTTGCCTGCATCGAAGCGCAACGGCAGCCGTCACCGCCGCACACGGCGCCACATGCTGAGCGGTATCGAGGATGCGGGCCGCTGGTCGCTGGCACGGCGTCCGAGCGAACAGCGCAACGACGCGGACGGCCTGGAGCACATCGCGCGCACGCTGCTGCGTCGGTACGGCGTGGTGAGCTGGCGGATCCTGGAGCGCGAGGCTGCCTGGTTGCCGCCCTGGCGCGACCTGCGCCGCGTCTACCACCGGCTCGAGGCGCGCGGCGAGATCCGCGGCGGCCGCTTCGTGGACGGGCTCGTCGGCGAACAATTCGCGCTGCCGGAGGCGTTGCCCGCGCTGCGGCAGATCCGTCATCGCGCGCACGATGGCGAGATCGTCTGCATCGCCGGCACCGATCCGCTGAACCTGGTCGGCACCGTCATGTCCGGCGCGAAGGTGCCCTCCACCCTCGGTAACCGCATCGCGATCCGCGACGGCGTGCCGCTGGCGGCAATGGTCGCCGGCAAGTTCGTGACGCTGGTGCCGCTGGAAGGCGACGACGAGCGCGAGGCGCGCTCGGCCTTGCAACGCAAGGCGGATATGCGGGCCTCCGCAACGCTGTAGGAGCCGCTATGGCGGCGAGGGGACCTGCCTCGCCGCTTCATCGCTTCATGGGCTTCTCGCCGCTATAGCGGCTCCTACAGTGGGCTAGCGTAGCTGCACCTCGCCCAACACCCACATCTTCGGCCCCGGCTTCCCGGTGATCACGAAACACAGGTCGTGCGTGCCTTCGCGCTTGGGCAGGATGCCGTCGAGCGTCGCGCGGCCGTCCTTCGCCTTCGCCAACGGGATCGTGGTCAACTTCGGACCGTCGCAGGTGTCCTGACGCACTTCCAGTTCGCCGGCCGCGGAACGCGCCTTGCGCGAGACGACGCCCTTGGCATCCTTCCACAGCGCGTAATTGAACGGCAGGCGGTCGACGGTCACCGCGACGCCGTAGCGGCCGTCGAGCTTCACGCCTTTCCACATCCAGCAGGTGTCCATGATGTCCACCTTGTACACAGGACGCTGGCCGTTCACCGCGCGCGGGGATTCCAGCCTGAGCACGAGCTTGTCGCTGCACGTGTCGAGTTCGTCGCTGCTACGCCGTAGCAGGGACTTCGCGTCGATCGCGCGATCGCGCGGACCCGCCAGCCCGAAGCCGCCGTCGAAGGCGTTCGCCCGCACCGTCGTGGGCAAGGTCACGTCGAACGGGCCTCCGTACGCCGTGGACTGCGCGGTCGGCGCGGAGCCATCCGTCGTGTAACGCAGCTTGCCGTAGCCGGTCTGGTTCGACAGCGTGACCTTCGCCGTGTCGTTGCCGGCCGGCTCCGCCGCGATGGCCACGGCGAACGCGCCGTCGGAGGGCACGATGCCCGCGGCCCGATAGCGCGACATCTGCACGGGAATGCGCGAGAGGAAGCCGTTCCAGTCGGCCTTCGGCGACCAGGTCCGCTCCGCCAGCGCGGCAATGCGCGGAAAGATCGCATGTTGCGTGCGATACCAGTTCGGGAGGTACTCGGTGAATACCGTCACTTCGGCGCCGAGCACATGCTGCGCATTGTCGGGCGCGATGTCGGCCGGCACCGGATCGAAATCGTAGATGGTCTTCATCGTCTGCCCCGACGGCCGGCCCGGCGGCTCGTCGGGCAGCGTCGATTGCAGGCGATCGAGGTACAGCGTCGGCGACGGTGCCAGCACGACGTCGTGCCCCGCGTTCGCGGCCTTGATGGCACCGTCGGTCCCGCGCCACGACATCACCGTGGCGCTGGCCGGCACCTTGCCGTCGAGGATCTCGTCCCAGCCGATCAGTCGCCTGCCGTGTTTCTCCAGGTAATCGCCGATGCGCGCGATGAACCAGCCCTGCATCTTCTCCTCGTCGTCGATACCCAGCGACTTCATCTTCGCCTGCACCGCCTTCGACCGCTCCCATTCATCCTTCGCGGCCTCGTCGCCGCCGACGTGGATATACGTGGACGGGAAAATGTCCATGACCTCGTCGAGCACGTCCTGCAGGAACGTGAAGGTGCCATCGTCGACGTTGTAGAGCGCGGTGTTCACGCCCCAGTCGGAGGAAACCGCCAGCTTCTTCCCGCCGGCACCGAACTTCGGGTACGAGGCGACCGCGGCCTGCGCGTGGCCAGGCATCTCGATTTCCGGCACCACGGTGATATGTCTCTCCGCGGCATAGGCGACGATCTGTTTCGCTTCTTCCTGCGTGTAGAAGCCGCAGTACGGCTTGTCCGCACCGCCGGTGAGCGCGGCATCCGGACCCACCGCCTTGCGGCACGCGCCCGTCTGCGTGAGCTTCGGGTACTTCTCGATCTGCAGGCGCCAGCCCTGGTCGTCGGTGAGGTGCCAGTGGAAGGTGTTGAGCTTGTGCATCGCCATCTGGTCGAGCAGGTGCTCGATCTCGTTCACCGACTGGAAGTGGCGGCTGGAGTCGAGCATCAGGCCGCGCCACTCGAAGCGAGGCGCATCCACGATATGCAGGCCCGGCACACCGTTGCGCGCGGCGGGATCGGTCAACAGCTGCCAGTAGGTGACCGCGCCGTAGAACAGGCCGGTTTCATCGTTCGCCGCGATGCGCACGCCGTCGCCGCCGACGTCGAGCGTATACGCTTCGCGGCCCTTGATCCCGGCCTGCGTCGCGAGGGCGATGCCGCCACTGGCCGCCTTGCCCTCCACGATCGCGGGCGCGAAGCCGCGCGCCTGCCGTATCCAGGCTTGCAGCTGTCCGGCGACGCGCCTCGCCTGCGTATCGCCGGGCGCGACCACGATCGTCGTGGCGGCATCCAGCTTGAAATGTCCCGGCACGCGCAGCACCTGCGCGGGCATCGGGATGAGCGAAAGAGGAACAGTGTCGACGGGACCGGCTGCTTGCTTCGGTTGGGTGGCGCAGGCGCTCAGGCCGGCGGCCATCGCGAGAAGGAGGAGTCGGCGCATCGAGGGTTCCTGTTCTGTCGGCGGTCGGTCGATTGTGCAGTTTCCCTGTAGGAGCCGCTATAGCGGCGAGGGGGCTGCCGAATTGTAGGAGCCGCTATAGCGGCGAGAAGCCCACGGAGCGATGAAGCGGCGAGGCAGCTTTCCTCGCCGCTATAGCGGCTCCTACAGGAAGACTGCGGCTCCCACAGGTTCGAAAAAAAGCGGGCCCGGTCGAGGAATTGACGGGCCCGAGGGGAATGGAGATTCGAGGAGTGCGTTTGCGGCCGTCCGTGGCCGCTCATCCATGACGCTTATCAGAGGTCGAAGTGCACCGAGGCCATGTAGCGGCGACCGGTGGTGTAGCGTGCGACGGGCATCGACTTCACGCCGATGTACTGTTTGTATTCCTCGTTGGTGAGGTTCATGCCCGCGAGGGTGAACGAGACCTGCTCGTTGAGCTTCCAGCCCAGCGTGGCGCCTAGGTCGGCGTAGTCTTCAGTCGTGGCCGGCGGCGCACCCGCCACGTAGCCACCGGCGAGGTATTTGCTGCGCCAGTTATAGTTGATGCGGAAGCTGAAGGGGCCTTTCTCATAGAACGGGCTAACGGAATACGCGTTCTTCGAGTTGTACGGCAATGCACCGCCCGCATCGAGCGTGCCCTTTGCATAGGTATAGTTTGCGGTGACACCGAAGCCGGTTTCGCCGAACGACTGCTGATAGCTGAGGCTTCCACCCTTTATCTTGCCCGAGCCGACGTTTTCGGGACGGCTGATGTCGTAGGTGCAATAGCCGTCGGCGGTACACAGACCGGCTGCAAGTTGGGCGGCGAAGGTCGCAGGGTCGGTCGAAGTGGCGGAATTGAAATGCTGCTCCTTCACGACGTCCATAAAGACGTAGTCGTCCACCTTCTTGTAGAACCCCGTGAGGGCCAGGTACGACTGCGGTGCGAAATACCACTCTCCCGACAGCGAGAAGTTCTTCGACTTATATGGTTTGATGCCCGAATTGCCACCGGCACCCGTGAGCTGGGTGTCGTTGAGGAACAGATTGTTGACCTGCATGTTGTACGGCGCGCGGGCCATCACTTTCGCGGCGGCAAAGCGGAGCAGCACATCCTCGGCCAGATCGTAGGCCACGTTGAGCGAGGGCAGCCAGTTTCTCGTGGTCTGTGCCGACTTCACATACGTTCCGGACGGAGGCGGAAGCACAGGCTTGCCGAGATAGTTGTAGCCATAACCGTCGGTCTTGGTATCGACATAGCGGACGCCCACGTTGCCGTGCCAGTCGCCACCGGCGAAGTTGAACTGGGCATATGCGGCATTGGTCTTTTCGATGATCTTGTACGTGCCATTGAGAAACGTTCCTGGATCCTCGTTCCCGCCATTGGTCGAGCGCACCCACGCGTACTGCGCGTCACGATCCGGCATGATGTGGCTTGCGGCACTGTCCCACAGACCGAGCCCGCCGAGATCGGTGTAGCCTCCGGTTCCAAGATCGGAGAGCGAGATGGCGCCGTTGGGCCCGTAGACGTGGGCATTCATGGCTTCTTCGTGGCGATTCCAGCGGTATCCCACCTGGAGCTGGTTGAAGAAACTGTCGAAGTCCTTGCTGAAGTCGAGCTGGCCATATGTGTCGCGGGAGTGTGCGTTGTATTCGCCATAGTTGCCGGGCCAGCCGCCGAGTCCCGGCGCATCGCCGATATGCCAGTTGGCCGGATCGCGCGCTGCGGCCGGATTGTCGAATTCGAAGCCGTGACGGATATCCCAGCTGTAGCCGCCCGCATAGTTCGGTTCGATCACCGCCTGCGAAATGCGATCATTGATGGCCTTGCTGTAGCCAGCCGCGCCACCCAGGCTCCAGCCCTCACCACGGTAGGTCGACTTGAAATCGAACGCCGATGTGCGCACGACCGACTTGCGGATATTGCTGTCGAACGTGCCTTGGGCAATCGCGGGACAACCCGGGTTGTCGTTGCCGCAGACGTGGCCGCTGGTAACGACGCCGTCCGGGCCGGTATTGAAGCTGGTGATGTTGCCGCGTGCATCGGGTTGGTGGGTGAAGGGATAAAGCGACTGGTTCCAGTTGTCGAAATTCTCGCGGATAAACAGCGAATTGAGATCGATGTCCCAGTTATCGGTTGGATGAATCTGAAAACCGAGCGTTGCCGTATCACGCTTGCGCTTTTGCTGGAACCACGCCGCGTTTACTTCGTCCGGCACCTTGGCATTCGGATCGAGCGTGCCATTAGCGATGCCCGCGGCGACATACGGGCTCTTAATGTAATCGGACACAGGGTTATAGCCAAATATCTCGATGCCCTGCCGGTCGATTTTCTCTTCGTAGTGCTGCAACGACGCGATCAGGCCGAAGGTATTCGAAACATTCTTCCAGCTGTAGAGCACCGAGCCCGAAGGGCGCGCACCCGCCGAAGCCTGGTCGTTGTAGTTAAGGCCGAAGGAGCCACGGATGGTATTCGCCGGCAGATCGAGCGGTTGCAACGTGTGCAGCAGCACCGTACCGCCAAGGCTGCCTTCCGGCAGGCGCGCCTCGGGCGACTTGTAGACCTCCAGCCGGCCGATGATTTCCGGCGCGAGCATGGTGAAGTCGAAGCCGCGGTTGGGCTGCGCGCCGTACTGCCACGGCGTCTGCGAGATCGGCTGGCCGTTGAGGAAGGTGAGGTTGAGGCTGGGGTCCGTGCCGTCGATGGACACGCGGTCGCCCTGGCCGAACTGGCGGTCGATCACCACGCCCGGGATCTGCGTCATCGCCTCGGCGACGTTGGTGTTCGGGAACTTGCCGATGTCTTCGGCGGTGACCGCCTCGACGACGGCGTCGGCGTTGCGCTTGGTGTCGAGCGACTTCTCGAGACTGGCGCGGATGCCGGTGACGGTGATGCCCTCGAGCTGGGCCGCCTTGGCGGCGTCGGCCTTTTCCTGGGCAGTCTGCGGTTTCGCCGGCGCGGCCGTGTCCTGTGCGGCCACGGTGCCGGTGAAACAACAGAGCCCGGCGATGATGCTCGCCGTCAGCAGGTTTCTACGATGCGACATGGTGTCCTCCCCTCAGAGGATGTATCGGATATAGGCCTTGCGGCCCGCTCTATGAACTAAGCCTGCGTTCCTTTCCCGCTCTTCAATGAGCGGTCGAACCGTGCAGGTAGAGACCGGCGGCACCGATCACACCCAACTGTCCGTGGTCCATCAGACGTACCGGCACTTGCTGGAGAAAGGCGCGCATGACGCCCTTGTTGAAGAACCTGGTGGCGAAGCTGCTGGCGAGCAGGCGTTCGCGGACCTGGGGGAGGATGCCCCCCGCCAGGTACACGCCGCCGCGGGCGCCATAGAGCATGGCGAGGTCGCCGACGAAGCTGCCGAGCAACCCGCAGAACACGTCCAGCGCTTCCGACGCGGCGATGTCGCTGCCGTCGAGGGCGGCGCCGGTGACGGCGGCGGGTTCGGCCAGCGTCGCGGCACTGCCGCGCAGCCTGGAAATGGCACGATAGAGATTGACGAGGCCCGGCCCGGAAAGCGCGGTCTCGTAGGAAACGTAGTCGCGGTCGCGGGCCAGCTCGCCGAGGATGGCGACCTCGCGCGCATTGCCCGGTGCCAGCGAGATCTGTCCGGCCTCGGTCGGCAGCACGGTCGCGTGCGGGCGGCCCGGCAGCAATACCGCGGAGCCCAGCCCGGTGCCGGGGCCCATCACGAGGATCGGGCCTTCGGCGGGCGCGGCGTCCGTCTCGATGATCGGCGCCGTTTCATGGCGCTGCAGGAACTGGCAGGCGTAGGCCACGGCTTCGAAGTCGTTGACTACGGCGAGGCCGGAAAGACCCAGTGTCTGGCGGATGTCGCCGATCGACACGGGCCATGGGAGGTTTTCGTTGACGATGGCGTCGCCCACCACGTAACCGGCGCTGGCCACGGCGCAGTGCGCGATCGCCACCTGACCATCCAGCCGCCCGACGAAGTCCTGGAGCACGGCGGTCAGGCTGGGCCACTCGGCGCAGGCATAACGCTCGTAGCGGAGCACATCGATCGTCGAGGATGCGTCGGCCACGCGGACCAGGCCGATGCGGGCATGCGTACCGCCCACGTCGGCGGCGAGGAACGCCTCCGCTCGCGACGCACGCAGCACTTCCCGCTGTTTGGCCGATTCGATCACGCCCCGCCCCTCTTCGAAACTTTGTGACGACCCCGTTATGGCGGCGAGTCTTGGCTCGGATGACAACGTTGTCAACAGGACAAATGGCCAAGACAGCCGGCATTCCATAACGCGCTGCAACAGGAAACGTTTGCGACGCCGCTCGGCGGTCCGTCGCGTAAGCGCTTGTCGTGGCGCGATATACGGCCAAAGCGGGGTGGGTGGCGCGCTTGACGCGGCGCGGCATCGAAAGTGACCGGCCCTGCCGGAGGTCACGCGCCCCGGCAGCCGCGCGATTGACAACGTTGGGCAGGGAAGCCGATAAAGGGGCGGATCGGGGCACGTACGGCCCCTGCGAGAGGGGAGCATCCATGTCGTCCACCACGGCCGCGGTCAACGAGGCGCGCCATTCCAGCCTGGTCCCGATGATCATCATCGGCGTCCTGTTCTTTATCTTCGGCTTCGTCACGTGGCTCAACGGGCCCCTGATCACCTTCGTCAAACTGGCCTTCAACCTCGACGACGTGAACGCGTTCCTGGTGCCGATGGCCTTCTACCTGTCGTACTTCTTCCTCGCCCTGCCCTCCTCCTTCATCCTCAGGAAGACGGGCATGAAGAAGGGCATGGGCCTCGGCCTCTTCGTCATGGCGATCGGCGCGGCGATGTTCGGCCAGTTCGTCACCATGCGCGTCTATCCGGGCGCGCTCACCGGCCTGTTCGTCATCGGTGCCGGCCTTTCGCTGCTGCAGACGGCTTCCAATCCGTACATTTCCATCCTCGGTCCGATCGAGAGCGGCGCGCAGCGCATCGCCTTCATGGGCATCTGCAACAAGGTGGCCGGGGCGCTGGCGCCGTTCGTCTTCGGCGCGCTGGTGATGAGCAATATCGACGGCCTCGACAAGCAGATCGCCGCGGCGGCGTCGCCGGCGGAAAAGGACGCGCTGCTCGCCTCCTTCGCCTCCAAGGTGCACCTGCCGTACATGGTGATGGCCGGCCTGCTCGTCGTGCTCGCGATCTGGGTCGTGCGTTCCTCGCTGCCGGAGATCAAGCCGTCCAGCGACAACTCCGAACGCGCCATCGGCCACGACAAGGGCAGCCTCTTCAGCTTCCCGCACCTCTGGCTGGGCGTGCTCTGCCTGTTCGTCTACGTCGGCGTCGAGGTGATGGCCGGCGACGCCATCGGCACCTACGGCCAGGGCTTCGGCATGTCGCCCGCCGAAACCAGCCACTTCACCTCGTATACGCTGATCGCCATGCTGATCGGTTACGTGGCGGGCCTGTTGCTGATCCCGAAGTTCGTCTCCCAGCAGCGTTACCTCGCCTTCTCCGCGATCCTCGGCGTCGTGTTCTCGATCGGCACCTATGTCACGACCGGCTACGTGTCGGTGGCCTTCGTGGCCGCGCTGGGCTTCGCCAACGCCATGATGTGGCCGGCGATCTTCCCGCTCGCCATCAAGGGCCTGGGCCGCCTCACCGAGTTCGGCTCGGCCTTCCTCATCATGGGTATCGCCGGCGGCGCCGTGATTCCGGTGCTGTTCGCGCACCTCAAGCAGCACTTCGACTTCCAGGGCGTGTTCCTCTGTCTCATGGTTCCCTGCTACCTGTACATCCTGTACTACGGCGCGGCGGGGCACCGGGTCGGGCAGCACGCCCGGGACTGAGTTCCCATCTTCGCGCCACGACGGCCATCCGCTAGGATGGCCGTCCTGCCAATAGGGGTCGTAGATTGCGTAGTCCTACCATCAAGGACGTTGCCGAGCGGGCCGGTGTCTCGCTGAAGACCGTCTCGCGTGTGATCAACCACGAGCCGTCGGTTCACGCCCGCACCCGGGACAAGGTTCAGCGCGCCATCGAAGCGCTGGACTACCAGCCCGACCAGGCCGCGCGCAGCCTGCGCAGCGCCCGCACTTATGCCCTCGGGCTCGTCTACGACAATCCGAACGCGCACTACGTCATCGCCATGCAGAACGGCGTGCTCTCGGTGTGCCGCGAGCGCGGGTTCGGTCTGCAGATCCATCCCTGCGACTCGTCGGCGCCGAAGCTGGCCGACCAGCTGGCCGACCTGGTCCGGCGCAACCGCCTCGCCGGCCTGGTGCTCTGCCCGCCCATGTCCGAACAGCCCCGCCTGCTGACCGCGCTGACCGAGCAGAAGGTGCCTTTCGTGCGGATCATCTCCGCGCGGCAGGACCCGAAGGACGGCTGGCCCTGCGTGTTCGTCGACGACCGCGACGCGGCCTATGCGATCACCGAACACCTGATACAGCTCGGTCATCACCGCATCGGCTTCCTCTGGGGCGGCAAGGAGCATCGCTCCAGCCCCGAGCGTTACCAGGGTTACGAAGATGCCCTGCGCGCGTACGGCATCGCCGTGGACAAGCGCCTGGTGGTCGAGGGCGACTATTCCTTCGACGATGGCTTCCGTGGCGCGCGCAAGCTGCTCGCCCTGAAGGAGCCGCCGACGGCAATCTTCGGCTCCAACGACGAAATCGCCGCCGGCGTGCTGGCCGCCGCGCGTTCGGGCGGCGTCGACGTGCCGTGGGAGCTGTCCATCGCGGGTTTCGAGGACAGTCCCTTCTCAAAGCAATCCTGGCCCGCCCTCACCACCGCCCGGCAGAACACCGAGGAAATCGGCCGCCACGCGGCGCAGCGGCTGATCGCTGAACTCGAGCGCGAGGGCGACGACCACGTCATCGAGAACGAGGGCTTCAGCCCCGACCTGGTGGTGCGCGGCTCGACCGCCCCGCGGCGCCGCTGACCTGCGAATGTAGGAGCCGCTATAGCGGCGAGGAAACCTCGCGATATCGCGGCAGGATCGCTCTCGCCGCTTCAGTGCTCCGTTGGCTTCTCGCCGCTATAGCGGCTCCTACAGGGTGGCCATGACGGTTATCGCACCGATCGACAGTGCGATGCCCAGCCAGTTGACCGCCGCCAGCCGCTCCTTGAAACCGAACGCACCCACGAGGGTGCCGAGCACCACCACGCCCACGTTCATCGAGGCGAATACCAGCGACGGGTCATTCGGCAGGGCCTGGTGCCCGCGCACGTAGAACAGGATGTTGGCGAAGTTGGCCGCGCCCAGCAGCACGCCGAAACCCAGGCTGCGCAGGGTGACCGGCGCCACGCGCATCGCCGCGCGCGCCAGGACCGCGATCCAGCACAGCGCCATGGCGATCAGGAAAGAGGCGAGTAGGGCACTCGCAAAGGGCGCGCCGGCCTGCGCCACCCGCTTGAAGCAGATGTCGATGGCGCCGAAGCCCGCGAACACGGCCAGCGGCGCGATCCAGCCGGCGCGGTCCATCGGGTCGCGTTGCCTGCGCCAGAGCACGCAGAGCACGGCGGCGAAGGCCAGCGCGATGCCCAGCGACTTCATGCCCGTCAGCGTGTCGCCCAGGAAAACGAACGCGGCCACGAGCGACAGGAACAACGAGAGACGCTGCGCCACGTCGGTGCGCACGATCCCCGCGGTACGCACCGACCGCGCGAGCACGACGAAGATCGCGGGAAGCAGGATGCCGAGAAGGACGAGCGGTACGTAGGTAGCCTTCGCCTCGATGGCCGCCTGCGGCGTGGCGCCGAGCAGCATCGCCGCGAGCAGCGCGGCCACGACATAGTTCGTCGCCACGGCCTGCACGATGTCGATGCCGTACCTGCGGGCGAGCTTCAGCAAGACCGAGACGGCGACGCTGAAAAGGACCGCGAGGAGGATGTAGGTCATGGCCGGACTTGCGGGAACGAAGCGCGAAGGATCTCACATACCGTGCGGGAGCCGGCTGTGCCGGCGATCCCGCGGCAGCGGGCAACCTTGCCGCGAGCACCCCTCGCCGCTGAAGCGGCTCCCACGCAGAGCCGGCGCGGTCAGCGCGGCAGCCGCGAGGCTTCGCGGGCCAGGGCTTCGATGCCTGCCCAGTCGGAGGCGGCGAGTTTGTCCGCCGGCGTGAGCCACGAGCCACCCACACAGGCGACGTTCGGCAGCGCCAGGAACTCGGGCGCGTTCCCGAGGCTGATGCCGCCGGTGGGGCAGAAGCGGATCTGCGGCAGCGGGCTGGCCCAGGCACCGAGCAGCTTCGCTCCACCCGCCGGCACGGCCGGGAAGAACTTCTGGAAGCGATAGCCGCGTTCCAGCAGTTCCATGGCTTCGCTGGACGTCGCGGCGCCCGGCAGCAGCGGAAGTTCCGAATCGTCGGCGGCATCGAGCAACCGCGGCGCGCTGCCCGGAGAGACGGCGAACGTCGCGCCGGCCTTGTACGCGTTCTCGAGATCGCGCGCGGTGAGCACCGTGCCCACGCCCACGAAGGCGCCCTCGACTTCGCCGGCGATGGCACGCACGGCGTCGAGCGCGGCAGGGGTGCGCAGGGTGACCTCGATCGCGGGCACGCCGCCGGCGACCAGCGCGCGTGCCATGCCCACGGCCTTCGACGCGTCCTCGATGATCACCACGGGAACGACTGGCGCGAGGCGCAGGGTGGACTCGACACGCTGTTGCTTGGCTTCGTTGCTCATCTCGGCTCCGGTGGATCAGAAAACGCCCGCGCCAAGGTCCGCCGTGACGGCGGACTGGCGGAACATGGCGAAGAGTTCGCGGCCCATGCCGCTGTGGTGCACGCCGAGGTCGGCGGCGTCGGGCGTGCGGGCGTTCCAGTCGTGCGCGTCCACCAGCACTTCGATGGTGCCGGCGACGGCGTCGACGCGAACGAGGTCGCCCGTGCGGACCCGCGCGATGGGCCCGCCCGATTCCGCTTCCGGCGTGACATGGATGGCGGCGGGCACGCGGCCCGAGGCACCGGACATGCGGCCGTCGGTGACGAGCGCGACACGATGGCCACGGTCCTGCAGCAGGCTCAGCGTGGGCGTGAGCTTATGCAACTCGGGCATCCCGCGCGCACGCGGACCCTGGAAGCGCACGACGGCCACGAAGTCGCGATTCAACTCGCCGCGGTCGAAGGCGGCCTTCACGTCGTCCTGCTCGTCGAAGACGATCGCCGGCGCCTCGACGACCATGCGATCGTCCGGGACCGAGGACACCTTGATGACGCCACGGCCAAGGTTGCCCTTGAGCATGCGCAGGCCGCCGTCCTGGCGGAACGGCTCGTCGATGGAACGCAGCACGCCACGGTTGCCGCTTTCCTTCGACACCGGCTTCCACACCAGCGCGGCACCTTCGAGCGCAGGCACCTTGCGGTAATGGCGAAGCCCCGGGCCCATGATCGTGTTCACGTCGTCGTGGAGCAGGCCCGCATCGAGCAGCTGGTCGACCAGGAAACCCATGCCGCCGGCTTCGTGGAAATGGTTCACGTCGGCGTAGCCGTTGGGATACACGCGGGCCAGCAGCGGCACGACGGCGGAGAGCGCATCGAAGTCGTCCCAGCGCAGTTCGACGCCGGCCGCACGGGCGATGGCGACGAGGTGCAGGAGGTGGTTCGTGGAACCGCCCGTGGCATGCAGGCCCACCACGCCGTTGACGATGGCGCGCTCGTCGACGATATGGCCCAGCGGAAGGTAGTGCTCGCCGAGCGTGTCGATGGCGAGCACGCGCTTCACCGTGGCCCGGGTCAACGCGTCGCGCAGCGGCGTGTCCGGCGCTTCGAAGCTCGAGCCGGGCAGGTGCAGGCCCATGATCTCCATGAGCATCTGGTTGGAATTCGCCGTGCCGTAGAACGTGCAGGTGCCCGATCCGTGGTACGAGCGCGCCTCCGCCTCGAGCAGTTCGGCGCGTGACGCCTTGCCGGCGGCGAAGGCCTGGCGCACCTTCGACTTTTCCTCGTTCGGTATGCCCGAGGGCATCGGACCCGAAGGCACGAAGGCGCTCGCGAGGTGTCCGAAGCTCAGTGCGCCGATGAGCATGCCCGGCACGATCTTGTCGCAGATGCCGAGGTACAGCGCACCCTCGTACATGTCGTGCGACAACGCCACCGCGGTGGCCATGGCGATCAGATCGCGCGAGAACAGCGACAGCTCCATGCCCGGCCGGCCCTGGGTCACGCCGTCGCACATCGCCGGCACGCCACCGGCCACCTGCGCGGTGGCGCCGAGCAGTCGCGCGGTCTGGCGGATCAGTTCCGGATAGCGCTCGTACGGCTGGTGGGCCGAGAGCATGTCGTTGTACGAGGTGACGATGGCGAGATTGGCCGCGTGACCGTTGCGAAGTGCGTCCTTGTCGGTTTCCGCGCAGGCGGCGAAGCCATGCGCCAGGTTGCCGCAGGAGAGGTGGTGGCGCCTGGCGCCCTTGCCGCGCGCGGCATCGATCTTGGCAAGGTAGGCGGCGCGCGACGCGCGGCTGCGCTCGACGATGCGCTCGGTGACCTCGGCGAGGATGGGATGGATGGCCATGCTTACGGCGCCCAGTAGATGTCCAGGGGGACGCGCTCCTGCGTCAGCACCTTTGCGATCGGGGCGTCGCCGCCGTCGAGCGCATTCTGCAGTACCTGCTTCTTGTCGTCGCCCTCGATGTGCAGGTAGAGCGCACGCGTATCGAGCACGCGCGGCAGGCTGAGCGTGATGCGCGGCTCGCCGGCGCCATCGGCACGCATCGAGACGACGGTGTCCTTGCCGTCCGGATCGAGCGCCTTGGCGAGGTTGTCGCCACCGGGGAAGAACGACGCCGTATGCCCGTCGGAGCCCATGCCGAGCAGCACCACGTCGAACGGCAGGCCGAGCGCGTCGATGCGCGCGCCGACATCGGCAAGGGCACCGTCCACGTTGTCCTTGTGCGCGCGGTCGAACAATGGAACGAATTGGGCCGTGTGCGACTCGTGGTGGAACAGGTGTTCCGCCACCATGCGCGCGTTCGAGCGATCGCTGTCGGTGTCCACCCAACGCTCGTCCACGAGCGTCACGGTGACCTTCGACCAGTCGATCTCCTGCTGGGCGAGCACGGCGAACATGAGCTTGGGCGTACCGCCGCCGGACACGGCGACGGTGGCCTTGCCGCGCGCCTTGATCGCGGCATCCAGTCGAGAGGCGACATCCCGCGCCAGCTTGTCGGCGAGGGTAAGGCGGTCGGCGAAGTCGTGACGGTTGATCTTGGCGTTCATGCGGCGTCCTCGGCCCAGGTACGGCCATCGCGTTCGATGAGCGCCACGGCGGCGCTCGGTCCCCAGGTGCCCGCGGTATACGGCTTCGGCATGTCGCCGCTGGCCTCCCACGCGTCGAGGATGGGACCGGCCCAGTTCCATGCCGCCTCGACTTCGTCGCGACGCATGAACAGGGTCGGGTTGCCACGCACGACATCGAGGATGAGCCGCTCGTAGGCATCGGGCTGCTGCACGCCGAACGCCGCCGCGAAGCTCATGTCGAGCGGCACGTGGCGCAGGCGCAGGCCGCCCGGACCCGGATGCTTGATGGTCAGCCACAGCTTCACGCCCTCGTCCGGCTGCAGGCGCAGCGTGAGGCGGTTGGGCAGGAGCGGACCGCTGGTGGGATCGAAGATCGAATGCGGCAACGCGCGGAACGTCACCACGATCTCCGACACACGGTTGGGAAGGCGCTTGCCGGTGCGCAGGTAGAACGGCACGCCGGCCCACCGCCAGTTACCGATCTCCGCCTTGAGGGCGACGAAGGTCTCGGTGGTCGACTGTTCGCTGCCGAGTTCGTCCAGGTAGCCCGGAACGCCCTGGCCCTCCGCGGCACCGGCGCGGTACTGGCCGCGCACGGTGAGCTGCGCGGCGTTCGTGCCGTCGATGGGGCGCAGCGAACGCAGCACCTTGAGCTTCTCGTCGCGCACGGCGTCGGGAGCCAGCGACGAGGGCGGCTCCATGGCGAGCATGCACAGGAGCTGGAGGATGTGGTTCTGGACCATGTCGCGCAGCGCGCCCGCACGGTCGTAGTAGCCGGCGCGATGGCCGACGCCGACGGTTTCGGCCACGGTGATCTGTACGTGGTCGATGTGCTGGGCGTTCCACAGCGGTTCGAACAGGGCATTGCCGAAGCGCAGGGCGAGCAGGTTCTGCACCGTCTCCTTGCCGAGGTAATGGTCGATGCGATACGTCTGCGACTCGCCGAACACGCGGGCGACCGCGTCGTTGATCGCGTTGGCGCTTTCCAGGTCGCGGCCGATCGGCTTCTCCAGCACCACGCGCGAGCGCTCGCCGTTGAGGCCGAGGCCACCGAGCCGCTGGCAGATATCCGTGAAGATGTCGGGCGAGGTCGAAAGGTAGAAAACGCGGATGTGGGACGGCTCCGCCGCCATCAGCGCGGCGAACTCCTCCCAGCCATCGGCCTTGCGCGCATCGAGCGAGCGGTAGCCGATCATCCGGATGAAGGCGTCCAGTTGCGCGGGCACGATGTGCGAGACGCCCTTCTCGACGGCGGCGCGCACCTGCTGCCGATAGGCATCGTCGTCCAGGCCTTCGCGCGCCACGCCGATGATCCGGCTGGTGGCCTGGATCTGGCCGTCGGCGAAGCGGTGGTACATGGCGGGCAGCAGCTTGCGGACGGCGAGGTCGCCGGTGCCGCCGAAAATGACCAGATCGAACGGTTCGATCGGCAGGAGGGGAGCGCTCACGACAGAGGCCTCTTGAAGGATCGGAGATGGATGCCTCCGGATCGTACCAGTGACATACCAGGACGTACCAGCCCCGTACCAGTGGCCGCGACGTTTCGCCCCGCTTCACGCCCTGACAACGGAATGGAAACGTTTCCATTGTCATTTAAATCGTGCCAACGACCGTTTGAACGGACCGCTGGTATGGCGCAGCTTGCATGGTCTTGCCTCAGTGGTCGTGAATTGGTATCTTCGTGGCATGGAAAGCGCCCTCGTCGCCGAATACCAGCGTCTGCAACACGATCCGGCCGCCCGGCAGCCGCTGGCGTACATGCGCCTGCGCCGCGCCATCCGCAACGTGATCGAGAACGGCGAGGTGCAGGTGGGCCACGCCCTCCCCAGCGAGCGGGATCTGGCCAGGGCCCTCACCCTGTCCCGGGTCACCGTCCGCAAGGCCATCGGCGGCCTGGTCGAGGACGGCCTGCTCACCCAACGCCATGGTGCCGGCACGTTCGTATCCGAACGCATCGTGAAGCCGTTGTCGCGGATGACCAGCTTCACCGAGGACCTTCGCGCCCGCGGCCTCAATCCGCGCTCGGAGTTCTTCGAGCGCGGCATCGGCGAGGTCACGCCCGAAGAAGCCATGGCGATGAACCTCTCGCCGGGTACCCAGGTGGTCCGCCTGCATCGCCTGCGCTACGCCGGCGACGAGCCGCTGGCCATCGAACGCAGCGCGGTGCCGCTCGACCTCCTGCCCGACCCGAACCTCGTGGTGGACTCGCTCTACGAGGCGCTGGACAAGCTGGGCAACCGCCCCCTGCGGGCGTTGCAGCGACTGCGCGCGGTGGTGCTCGGCCCAGCCCAGACGCGACTGCTCCGCCTCGGCGCCGGCAGCGCCGGACTCAACATCGAGCGGCGCAGTTTTCTCGAGGACGGCCGCATCGTCGAATTCACCTGCTCCTGGTACCGCGGCGATATCTACGATTTCGTCGCCGAACTGCAGAGCGACTGACCCGCCAGGCTCCTTCCATGACGAAACGACCGCAAGACACCCTGATGTTCCGCGAAGCGCACGAGACCGCCGGTGTCGTGGAGCGCCAGCTTGCCGGCAACGAGGCGGTGGTCGGCGCCCTGGCCGCGCGCCTGCGCGCGAACCCGCCGCGCATGGTGATCACCTGCGCGCGCGGCAGTTCCGACCATGCGGCCATGTACGCGAAGTACGTATTCGAAACGCAGCTGGGCGTCGTCACGGCATCCGCCTCGCCGTCGGTCACGTCGATCTACCACGCGAAACAGTGCGTCGAAGGCGCGCTCTACATCGCGGTCTCGCAGTCCGGAAAGAGCCCCGACCTGGTCCGCAACGCGGAAGCGGCCAAGCGGGCGGGCGCTTATGTGGTCGCGCTGGTGAACGTGGTGGACTCGCCACTGGCCGCCTGCGCCGACGTCGTCGTCCCGCTGCACGCAGGTCCCGAAAAGAGCGTCGCCGCCACGAAGAGTTATCTCGCCGCGCTCGCCGCCATCCTGCACATCGCCGCGCGCTGGAGCGACAACCCTGCCATCGGCGAAGCCCTTGCCGCGCTGCCCGCGCAGCTCCGCGAAGGCTGGGACGCCGACTGGTCCGCACTCACCGACGGACTCGTCGACGCGCACAACCTCTTCGTCGTCGGCCGGGGCTTCGGCTTCGCCGGTGCCCTCGAGGCCGCGCTGAAATTCAAGGAAACCTCGGGCCTGCACGCCGAAGCGTTCAGTTCGGCCGAGGTGAAGCACGGCCCGATGGCCCTCGTCGGCCCGGATTTCCCCGTGCTGTTCTTCGCCCAGGACGACGACACGCTGCCGGGCGTGCTCCAGGTCGCCGACGAATTCCGCAAGCGCGGTGCCAAGGTATGGATCGCCGCGCCGGGCGCGAAGGGCGAGGGCATGCTGCCCCTGGTCGCCACGGCGCCGATCAGCGCGCCGCTGGTCACCGTGCAGAGTTTCTATCGCGCCACCGCGGCGCTGGCACTGAAGCGCGGGTTCGATCCGGATGTCCCGCCGCACCTCAACAAAGTCACCGAGACCGTTTAAGGACCACTTCCAGATGACCATCGCCCTCGTCAACGGCCGCGTACTCACCGACAACGGATTCCAGGGCGGTTTCGCCGTGCTCGTCGACGGTGGCACGATCACCGGCCTTGCCCTGCCGTCCGACCCCCGCGTGCGCGCGGCGGAACGCCACGACCTCGGCGGCCGCACGCTGCTGCCCGGGTTCATCGACTGCCAGGTCAACGGCGGCGGCGGCGTGCTCTTCAACGACGCGCCCACGGTCGACACGATCCGTCGCATCGGCGAGGCCCATGCGAAGTTCGGCACCACCGGCTTCCTTCCCACGCTGATCAGCGACGACGCCGAGGTGATGGCGAAGGCCATCGATGCGGTGAATGCCGCGGTGGAGCAGGGCGTGCCGGGCGTGCTCGGCATCCACCTTGAAGGGCCATTCATCGCGCCCGAACGGAAGGGCGTGCACGATCCGGCGAAGTTCCGCATCGCCGGTGCCGACGACATCGCGATGCTGGCGCGCCGGCACGGCGGCGTCACCCTGCTCACGCTTGCGCCGGAACGCACGCCGCCCGAGGTGCTCGCACAACTCGTCGCCAATGGCGTCATCGTCGCCGCCGGCCATACCGCCGCCGACTATGACACCACGCGAAACGCGCTGGCCTCGGGCGTGCGGGGCTTTACCCACCTGTTCAACGCGATGACGCCGTTCACCAGCCGCGAACCCGGTGTGGTCGGTGCGGCACTGGAAGACGTGGGCAGCTGGTGCGGCCTGATCGTCGACGGCCATCACGTGCATCCGGCCTCGCTGCGCGTCGCGATCGCCGCGAAGGCGCGCGAGAAGATGATGCTGGTGACCGATGCGATGCCCCCTGTCGGTTCGGACAATCCCAGCTTCGTGCTGAAGGGCGAAACGATCACGGTACACGACGGCGCCGTTCGCACGGCCGACGGCACCATCGCGGGTTCCGCGCTGGACATGGCGACCGCGGTACGCAACAGCGTGCACATGGTCGGCGTCGCCTACGACGAGGCCGCGCGCATGGCCTCGACCTATCCCGCCGCCTTCCTCGGCCTCGGCGCCACGCACGGCCACATCGCCGCCGGTTACCGGGCGGACTTCGCCGTGGTGGACGAGAACCAGCACGTGATCGAGACGTGGATCGGCGGCACGAAGGTCTTCGGCTGAACTTGTGGGAGCCGCTCCAGCGACGATCCCGTGGCAGCGGGCAAGCGTGTCGCAAGCATCCATCGTCGCTGAAGCGGCTACCACACAAGGCACCGTCGCACTCGCAATACCATTCTAGGCGATAACTCGAAGCGCACTACTACCGAATTGCGATCAAAACAAGGCCGGCGTCAATAGATGAGCAGCTGCGTCTTGTTGAACGTTTCGAGCTTCGCCAGCGTGGCCTCGTCTGAGCATCGATCGGAATCGACAAGCGGGAAGCCGTAGGCATTGACGATACGACGCCCAGGTGTCGAGGCGTCCCCCCAATAGAGAAGATTGTTCGCAACCGATGCGTCGAAAACGACGGTTTCGCCGAGAAGGGCTCCCGTCCGAACCTCGTACGCCCGATAAAACATGGGTAGATCCCACTCGCGACCTAAGGTCGTGCGAGCTTCTGGATCGGGATGTGGAGTTCGATGGAACGCCGATGGCAAAATCCAGTATGACTTGTACGCGTCGATACGAATGCACCCGTCAGGGCTGGTATTCGAATGCTCATACGTTGCGAACGCCCGTTCCCACCAATTTGACGCCATATAGATCGCCGTGGTGGCCACCACTGTAACTATCACGACGATCACTCGCCAATTATTCATGTCAGGTCCAGTGATAGATCTACGCGTTCCCAGTACACATCGGAGTAGATGATGAAATCACCCCCTAAACCTGTTGTCTTCCGATACTTTTCGAAGTCATGGTTTTCCAGATGATCGGCAGGCTTTTATCATTGGATCATTCGCCGCGACTCATTGAAGGCTTCGAGCTTCGCTAGAGTTATCTTGTCGGAGCAGTGGGAAGAGTCCACTAGTGGGAAGCCATTTACTTTCACGACTCTTCTGCCGGGTGTTCGCGTATCTCCCCACGAGATATAGCTTCGTGGCCCGGACAAAACATGGCGGTTTCAAGGTCCGCGCGCAACACTCTCAATGCATGGCGCCCAGATCAGCCTGAGCGAGGTCAAGGAGCGCGTTGTAAACCTGTAGCGGTGTGCGAAAACCATGTCGCTGGCGTGGTCGCGTGTTCAGGCTCAGTGCGATGGCGTTGAGTTCGTCCTGGCTATAGACCGACAGGTCTTCGCCCTTGGGAAGGTATTGGCGAAGCAGGCCGTTGGTGTTCTCGTTGCTACCTCGCTGCCAGGGGCTGTGCGGGTCGGCAAAATAAACCTTTACCCCGGTGCGCAAGGTAAGCGCGGCGTGATAACTCATCTCCTTGCCTTGGTCGTAGGTGAGTGTCTTGCGTAGCACCGGCGGGATGCGTTCCAGTGCCTTGCTGAAGCTCTCCAGCGCGTCGGCAGCGCTGGCGCTGCTCATCTTCGCAAGAACGACAAATCCACTGGTGCGCTCGACTAACGTGCCCACGGACGATCGGTTGCCCGCTCCCTTGATGAGATCTCCCTCCCAATGACCGGGGATAAGGCGGTCTTCGACCTCGGCAGGACGCACATGAATACTCTGCATATCCGGGATTTTTCCACGCCGATCCGTGCCTCGCGTGCGCGGTTTGCGCGTGCTTCGCCCCTGTCTGAGGCTGGCGATCAGCTGCTTGCGCAGCTCGCCACGGGGAGTGAGGTAGATCGCGGTATAAATCGTTTCGTGAGACACGCGCAGGGAATGATCATCAGGGAAGGCGTCATGCAGTATTCCTGCAATCTGCTGCGGCGACCAGCGGCCAGCGAGCAGTTCCTGCACGACTTGCCACGGCTCCAACCATGATAAGGCAAACGCACGCCCGCCGGTTTCCCGCCGGCGGCACCATTACCTGTTATCGGGCCGTCTATCCTCCCGACTGGCCCTTTTGATCCCACGGCAACGCCGTGCTCTCCCCGATATTTCTCAGCCGTGGAGCCCGGCGTGTGCACGCCTGCCTGGCTGGGATGTCTGACGGCATCGCCAGCCCATCGCCGCAGAAGCGGCTCCCACACAAAGCCCGGCAGCTTGCAGGAGAACATGGGGTATCTCACAGGAAGGCCATGCCGTGTCGCACGGCTTGCGCCATGGAGGACGATTGGATGCATACGAACGATGAGTGGAAAGCGATTGCGAGCTTGCAGATCGATCCCGACACCACGACGCACGATTTGTTGAACAGCGCGACGGAACTGGTGCAATACGCCGGTGGGTTGATCGCCATGCTGGCCGCGTTGGTGCATGAAGGCGAGAAGATCGATTCGCAGAACATGGCCTTTGCGCTGGAAGGCGCCGAGGTGCTGACGAAGCTGGGCGTGCAATGCGTGTCGCACGCCCATGCGTCCGTGGCGATGGATCGCGCGACCGCCATGCGCTCGTCAACGTGAAGGAACGCCCTATCCTCGGACATAAAAAAAGGTTCTTCACGGATTACCGGGGGCAACAGATGTTTCGGCTCGACGGTTGTGGTTTCCCCGAGCTCGTCCCGGCGTTCACGAGCATCGAGTCGCCAAAGCGCTACGCACCTTAGCGCTTCGCATGGGCCCTTGGTGCCCACCCTCGCTGCCCAGACAGGTCCTCCGCGTTCGTAAAGGAAGGCCGCGGACGCGGCCCATGTGCTTATTGGCCTGCGGCCGCTTACTTGTGCGGAACTCGCCTCGAGGGCGGACACCAAGGACCCTCCCGGGCGACGCGGGCGCGTGGTGGGAGAGCGGCGGGCGTTCGAGACGGTGGCCTGCACGCGCACGGCTTCAGGCGAAAGATGCCCGACAAGGGGTGGCCCGGCGTCACGAAAGGCCTGACCGGCGCTACCGGACCGAGGCGATGCGATGCTGTCGCATGAGCAGCAGCTGCCGGCTTGTGCGGTGCTGCTCTCCGGACACGCACCTCATGTATCGGGAGAGTCTTCGGTGTCCACCCTCGAGGCGAGTTCCGCACAAGTGAGCGGCCGAAGGCCAGATAGGTAAACGGGCCGCGCAAGCGGCCCCACCGATACGAACGCGGAGGACCTGTCTGAGCAGCGAGGGTGGACACCGAAGGCTCTGGCCCTACCGTCCGAGCAGCGGCGGCGCCAGCCGCTGGCTACATGCATTCGCCTTGGCGAATGCACCGATGCATGCGGCATGCGTCCCCGGACTTCCGCGATGAACCATAAAAAAGGCCGGCGCTCCGCGCCGGCCAGTTCCAGGGAGATCTCGTCGCGCACCCGGGTACTTCGCCCGGGTGCGCGCAGGTTCCCGCTGTTTAGAGCGAGAAGTCGTAGCGAACGCCGACGCGGACGTAGCGCGGGTTCTGGTACGCGATGGGACGCTTGTAGTTGATGCTCTGCACGGGCAGGCCGGTGTCCGTATCGATCTCGCCCGTCTCGCCCACGTCGACCTGTGCCACCGTGCGCTGCTTGCCGGCGACGTTGAAGATCGTCGCGGTGAAGGCGAGCGGCTGCTTCTCGCCGGCCCACATCGGACGGTACTCGGCGTTCAGGTCGAGGTTCCAGGTATACGGCAGGCGGCCCTTCGAACCGCGCGGCGCCGGCTTCAGGCCGCACTCGAAGTACGAGGCACCGTAGTCGATCGCATCGACCGGGTCGACACCGATGCAGTTCTTCGGACGACCGGTGGCGATCGACAGGTTGCCGCCGATCAGCCACTCGGGCGAAGCCTGCCAGTAACCGTACGCCTTCAGCTGGTGCGTGCGGTCGTTCGGCAGCGGGCCGTTCGTGTACTGCATGATTTCGGGGGCGTCCCAGTCCTGGGTCACCGACGGATCGAGCTGGCCGATATCCGACTTCAGCTGGCCTTCCGAGTTACCGTAGCTGCGCGAGAAGGTGTAGTCGACGCGACCGTACCAGTCGTCCGCGAAGTGGTGCTCGAGGTAGAGGTCCAGTGCGTAGTAGCTGCGCTTCAGGTCCGGGAACTTCACGCCGGCAGGCGAGGTGAAGTCGTCCTTCGTCAGCTTGAACGGCACGTACTGGCCGCCACCGACGTCCACGAGGAACGTGTTCGACTTGCCCGGGTTGAACAGGTAGCAGCCCGGCAGCGAGGCGTTGGTGATATCGATGCCGTTGCGCTCGGCATAGGACTCGAACGGACGCGAATCGCAGAAGTCGTCGATCGAGCTCTTCAGCTTGCGGTAGGTGGCCTTGGCGCCGAAGCTCCAGTTGTCGCTGATCGCCTTGTCGAAACCGAGGATGTACTCGTCCTGGTAGTAGGCGTCGATACCCTGTGCGGCCACGGTCTTCGGATCGAGCGGGGTGCCGTCCTCGCCGTTGAGGTAACGGCGGCTACCCAGCTGCGTGGTGCCCGTCGGCTCGCCATTCGGGCCCACGCCCGTATACGAGTAGTACTCGCTGTAGTACGTGGAGGCCGAGGCGCCGCGGATGGCGACGTTCGACGGGATGGCGAGGTGGTAGCGGCCGGCGTTCGCGTAGATCTTGAAGGTCGAATCGCCGAACACGTCCCAGGTGGCACCCAGGCGCGGAGCCAGCTGGTGACGCTGCTTCACGTAGGTGGCGCCACTGCCGTTGATGTTCTTGAACTGCTCGTTACGCAGGCCGAGGTACACCATCCAGCGATCGGTGACCTGCCAGTGGTCTTCGATGTACTGCGCTTCCTGCTCGGTCTTCACGCCCGCGCCGGTCTTGAACAGACGCTTTTCGACGAAATAATCGGCACCCGGGGGCGGCACGATGTCCGGACGGTTCGGCACGGTACCGGCGTCCTTGTACACCCAGCGGTAGCCGCCTTCGTACTCGTTGCCCGCGTAGGATTCGAGGGTCTGGTTATCCACGCCGACGCGCAGGTCGTGGTCGCCAATGCGGTATTCGACGTCGAGGCGATAGCCATGCGTCTTGTCTTCCGCGCCATCGCCGAGAACGGTGCCGTTGACCAGGCTGCAACCCACGATCGGGGTGCTGACCGAACGGTTATCGGTGATCCACGGGCAGTTCGGATTGGACGCGTAGGCGAGGTTGCGCTCGTGCACCGTCTTGCTGTGACCGTACAGCGCGTTGATCGTCAGGTCGTCGGTGATGTAGCCCGTGTACTTGGCGATGTAGACGTCGCCGCCCGGCGCCGAGCCCGGGCCCGCGTCGAAGTTCTTCAGGTTGTCCGTGCCGATGTAATTGGCGCGGGTACCGTTCGGGTAATCGTACTTGTAGACGCTGCGGTCGGTGTTGGTCTTGTCGCCGAGGCCGGTGACTTCCAGCAGGTGGTTGTCCGTGATGTTCCAGTCGATCTTGGCCAGCCACTTGGTGGCCTTCTGCTCCTGGTACGTCCTCTGCGGCGCGGTCACCACGCTGGTGTTCCGGCTGTTGGAGCGGGTGAAGTCACCCGCGGCGAACAGGAACAGCTTGTCCTGGATCAGCGGACCGCTGATGTAACCGGTGTACTGCGTGTCGGTGCTCTTGTTGTCCGAGCGGTCTTGGTAGAGCGTGCCGTTCGTGCGGTAGATGTTGCGCGGATTCTGGCGCAGCGCCGACGGCTGGAAGTACATGCCGACGCCACCCTTCCAGGTGTTACCACCGCGCTTGGTGACGATGTTGATCACGCCGCCGGTCGAACGGCCGTATTCCGCGCCGTAGCCGCCGGTGAAGATCTGCTGCTGGTCGATCGCGTCGTACGGCAGGCTGGTGAAGCCCAGGCCGGTCAGCGCGTTGGTGACCGCGTAGCCGTTGATGTAGTACTGGTTTTCCGAAGCCGACGAACCGCCGAACGAAGCGACGTTGCCGTAACGGCTGTCGCCGGAGATGACGCCCGGCGCGAGCAGCGCGGCGGCGGTCACGTCACGGGCGAGCGGCAGCTTCTGCAGCTGTTCGGAAGTGAGGACGGTGCGCGAGTCGACCTGCGACACGTCGATCGCGGGCAGCACGTTGCCGGTAACCTGCACGCCTTCGAGGTTCTGCGCCTCGGCGGTGGCGGCGGCGCCCGCGAAGGACACGTCCACGCCGCCGCCCAGGGTCACCTGGACATTGTCGCGGGTTTCGGCGACCTGGCCGCCGCGCTCGACGGAGACCTTGTAGCGACCGACCGGCATGGAGCTGGCGCGGTAACGGCCATCGGCGTCGACGCTGACGTCGCGGGTCAGGCCGGTGTCGAGGTTCTGCAGGTGGACGACGGCGCCTTCAGGCTGTGCGACACGGCCGAACACGACACCGGAAGCATTGGACTGGGCGAGCACGGCGCCGCTGGCAAAACAAAGGGCGAGCGCGGTGCACAGGGTGGAGCGGCGAATGACGCCATTGCGGCGGGTGGAACGTTGCATGTGTTGTCTCCCCGAATAAACAGCAAGGAAGCCCGTCGCCATGATGGGACCGGGACTTCTGTTCGCGATGACCGTCGTCGTGCCCGCTCCGCCCATCCTCCCCAGGATGTGGTGGTTCACGGACACGCCCCCGTGGCGAAAGATCTCGCCCCATGACGGCAATCTCCTAAGCTTGTAATCGAATTATTTCGCGATCGTCAAGGGCCCGTTAAGGTTTTTTGTGAAAATTCCGTGACAGACAGGGACTTGCGGAGTAGCATCCCGCACGTTCGGGTGGCCCTCGAAAGCGTTTTCGGGGGCTGAAACGGGAAGCCGGTGCGCCAGTTCCTAGGCAAGGCCGGCACTGCCCCCGCAACGGTATGCGTCAATCGGGAGGGCTTCCACGCTTTCCTGCGGCTCCGGTCGTAAGCCACTGCGAAAGCGGGAAGGCACCGGAGCAGCCATCGGCGATGGCTGGCGCGAGTCCGGAGACCGGCCCGATGACCGCCCGCCCCGCCTTGGGGTGGGTGTCCCTGTTTCGGTCGATTCGCGGAGGGCGGATCCGGACAGCTTCCGGGCCCCTTCCCGTTCGCCGTTCGCCTGTCCTCCTCGTCGGCCCCGTGCAACGGCCGCGGTGGCGGTCCAGGAAATCGGTGAGATGAGGAAGACCCTGCTTGCGACGGCCCTGCTGTCGACCATCGCCACGGCCCACGCGGCCGACGTGCCCGACCGCCTCGATCCCGTCGTGGTGACCGCCAGTCGTTTCGCCACGCCACTGGACGAGGTGCTTGCCCCGGTCACGGTGATCGCGCGCGAGGACATCGAGCGCCTGCAGCCGCTCGACGTGCAGGACCTTCTTGCCGGCCTGCCTGGCGTCGCGCTGTCCAGCACCGGCGGGCTCGGCCAGCAGACCTCGCTGTTCATGCGCGGCACGAACTCCTCGCACACCCTCGTGCTCGTCGACGGTGTCCGCGTGGGGACGGTCGGCGCCGGGCTTCCCGCCTACGAGCAGCTCCCCGTCGAACAGATCGACCGGATCGAGGTCGTGCGGGGTCCGCGCTCCGCGGTGTACGGGTCCGACGCGATCGGCGGCGTCATCCAGATATTCACCCGCCATGGGGACATGGGGCAGGCTCCGGCGCCCACGTTTTCGCTCACCGGCGGCAGCCACGGCTATGCCGCCGGCCAGGCCGGGCTCTCCGGCGGCACGACGCACGGCTGGTACAACGCGAGCCTCGGCGGCCAGTACACCTCGGGCATCAATGCCTGCCGCGTCGGCGCCGCCGCGGCGTTCGCCGGCTGCTTCACCGACGAGCCGGATCGCGACGCGTACCGCACCTACAACGGCGCGCTCTCCGGCGGGTATCGCTGGGACGACGGCACCGAGCTGACCGGCAGCTGGCTGCGCAGCAAGGGCGACATCGACTACGACGGCGATTTCCAGAACGTCACCCGCCGTTCGCAGCAGGTAGCGGGCGCGAAGCTCGCCTTCGATGCGACGACAGGCTGGCGCATGTCGCTCTCCGTGGGCCAGAACCAGGACCGCGCCGACAATTACCTCGACGGCCCGGACAAGACCCTCGATGCGGTGAACTACGGCGTCGACAGGGCACGCGTCGGCTACCTCTATTCGAAGCGCAACCAGGCTTCCTGGCAGAACGACTTCACGCTGGCGGCGAACCAGGTGCTCACCGCGGGCGTCGACTACCAGCAGGAGAAACTGGAGAGCGACACCGCTTACCTGGCCGATTCGCGGAACAACACCGGCGCGTTCGCCCTGTATCGTGGCGTCTACGGTCCGCACGAACTGGAACTGTCGGCACGCCATGAGCACAACACACAGTTCGGCAACCACACCACCGGCTCGGCGGCCTACGGGTTCCGCTTCGGCAACGGCATGAAGGTCACCGCGTCCTATGGCACGGCCTTCCACGCACCCACCTTCAACGACGAGTTCTATCCGTACGGCGCGCCCGTGAACCTCGATCCGGAGAGATCGCGGACGGCGGAGCTGGGTCTTTCCGCGCGCCCGGGCGTCTGGAGCTGGGCGGTGAGTGCCTATACCACCGAGGTCGACGACCTGATCGGCTTCGATGCCAACTTCCTTCCGATCAACGTCAGCAAGGCGCGGATCCGTGGCCTGGAGGGACAGGCCGGCGCGGACGTGGACGGCTGGCACCTTCGCGGCTACCTCACCTTCCAGCAGCCGGAGAACCGCGACACCGGTGCGCAGAAGGACAACCTGCTGGCCCGCCGCCCGCGGCGCATCGGGCGCGTCGACATCGACAAGGACCTTGGCGCGTTCACCCTCGGCGGCTCGATGAATGCGGCGGGCTACAGCTACGACGATGCGGCCAACACGCGCCGGCTGGGCGGCTACGCCACCGCCGACCTACGCGTAACCTGGCACGTCGACGCGGACTGGAGCGTGCAGGCGCGCGTGGCGAACGTGGCGGACAAACGCTACGAGACAGCGGCCTACTACAACCAGCTCGGCCGCACCTGTTACCTGACGCTGCGCTATTCGCCGATGCGTTAAGCCTGACGGATGCCATGCCTCCTGTAGGAGCCGCTATAGCGGCGAGAGGCCAACGGAGCGGCGAGGCCGTGAGGGCGGTTCCCTCGCCGCTATAGCGGCTCCTACAGAGGATATGGGGGCGGAAACCCATGCCTAACGGCACGGTCCGTACTAAAGGCACACGCGACGAATCCGGCAGGAAGTCATAAAGTTCGCGGGCGCGGAGTGTGGGCTCCGCCCACACAGGAAGTGCCGTGAACTTTTTTGCTCCATTCATTCGCCGGCCGAAAGGCACCTCGCTGCTTGCGGCGGGCCTTACGCTGGCCGGTGCGCTGGCGTACATGCTGCTGGGCGTCGCCGCGTTGCCGTCGGTCGAAGTGCCAGCCGTGTTCATCCAGACGCAGATGCCCGGCGCCAGCGCGCAGACGATGGCGTCGACGGTGATCGCGCCGCTGGAAAGGCACCTGGGCCAGATACCCGGCATCGACCAGATGTACTCGAACAGCGTGGAGGGCGCCGGTTTCGTGCGCATCCGCTTCAACCTCGACCGCTCCACGGACGCGGCCGCGCGCGACGTGCAGGCCGCCATCAACGCGGCCGCGGCGGACCTGCCGGCCGGCATGCCGTCACCGCCGCAGTACTTCAAGTTCGATACCGGGCAGATTCCCGTGCTGCTGGTGGCCTTCACCTCGAAGACCATGCCGCCGGACAAGCTCTACGACGTAGTGGACACGCTGATTCGCCCGGCCGTGGCGCAGATCGACGGCGTGTCGCGCGTGCAGGTGTTCGGTGGCACGCCGCATGCCGTGCGCATCGAACTGGACACGAACGCGCTGTCCTCGAAGGGCATCACCACCAACGACGTCTCCAACGCCTTGCAGGCCGCGAACGTGAATTCGCCGCAGGGCCTGCTTTCCGACGGCAAGACGCAGATGACGGTGATCGCGAACGACGGGCTGCACGACCCGTCCGAGTTCGGCAACATACTGATCGCCGTGAAGAACAACATCCCGGTGCGACTTTCGGACATCGCGAAGGTCTACAGCGGGCAGCAGGACCAGTACCAGAAAGCCTGGTTCCAGGGCGAGCGCTCGGTGACCATGCAGATCAGCAAGCGTCCGGAGGCCAATTCCATCGCCACCGCGAACGCCATCCGCGCCGCGCTGCCGCGATTCCGCGCGCTGCTGCCGGCCGATGCGCAGGTGACCCCCATCTTCGACCTCACCCAGACCACGCAGTCGGCGCTGCACGAGGTCAAGGTCGCCCTCATGATCAGTATCCTCATGGTGGTGCTGGTGATGATGGTGTTCCTGCGCCGCCTGGGGCCAACGCTGATCGCCACGCTGAGCGTGCCGCTCTCCCTGGCCGGCGCCTTCGTCGTGATGTGGTCGCTGGGTTACACCCTCAACACCATGTCGCTGATGGCGCTGGTGCTTTGCATCGGCTTCGTCGTCGACGACGCCATCGTGGTCATCGAGAACATCGTGCGCCACATGGAGAGCGGCGCCAGGCCGATGGAGGCCGCCCTCGAGGGCGTGCGCGAGATCGGCTTCACCGTCATCTCCATCACGCTGTCGCTGGTGGCGGTGTTCGCCCCGCTGCTGTTCGGCAACAACATGATCACCAAGCTCCTGCGCGAGTTCTCGGTGACGCTGGCCTCGGCGGTGCTGATCTCGGCGGTGGTGTCGCTGACGCTGACGCCCGCGCTGTGCGCCCGCTACCTGAAGCACGACCCGCCGGACCGCAAGCCCGCGCGCTGGGAGCGCGCACTGGAACGCTTCGACCGCGGCTTCCTCCACGTCTACCAGCGCGCGCTCGACTGGGCCATGCACCACCGCCGCCTGATGCGCTGGCAGCCGTTGATCCTGCTCGCGGCCACCATCCTGCTGGGCATCGCGGTGGTGAAGACCGCCGGCGGCAACTTCATGCCCGACGAAGACACCGGCATGCTGCAGGCGCAGATCAGCGCCGACGCGAACATCTCGCCGGACGAAATGACCCGGCGACTGAACCGGGTCGGCGACATCATGCAGGCCGACAGCACGGTGGCCGACGTCACGACCATCCTCGGCGGCGACAACGGCGGCGCCGTCGGCAACCAGGGTCTGATGTTCGTCGACCTGAAGCCCAAGGGCAGCGGCCCCGGCGAGCGCAAGGAGTCGATCAAGGAAATCATGGAGCGCCTGGGCAAGGAGTACGAGAAGATCTCCGACGTCCAGGTGTTCATGAACCCGGTGCAGTTCCTCGGCGGCGGCGGCGGCAACAGCAACCGCGGCCAGTACTCCTTCCAGCTGATCAGCACCAGCGGCGAAGACCTCCAGCCCTGGGCGCTGAAGCTGGTGCGGCAGATGCGCACGATGAAGGAATTCCGCGATGTCGGCAGCGACTTCGACATCGTCGGCAAGCAGCAGATGCTGAAGGTGGACCGCGAGGCCGCGGGCCGCCTGCACGTGGGCATGGGCACGATCGACTCGGCGCTGTTCAATGCGTTCGGCCAGCGCCAGGTGTCGATCATCTACTCGGACATCAACCAGTACTGGGTGGTGCTCACCGCCGCCGCGGCGCAGACGCTCAGCCCGGAGGCCCTGCTCAACACCTACGTGAAGAACGAACTGGGCAAGATGATCCCGCTCTCGGCGGTGGCGAAGATCGCTCCCGTCGCGGTGCCGAGCGCGGTGACCCACCAGAACCAGCTGGAATCGGCGGACATCACGTACAACCTCGCGCCGAAGATCTCGGCGGACAAGGGCAACGGCCTGGTGGAACAGGCGGTGCAGGCCATCCACCTGCCCGAGGGCGTGCGCATGGATTTCACCGGCGCCAACCAGCGCCTGCGCGACGCGCAGTCGAACGGCATGGTGCTCCTGATCGGCGCCATCCTCGCCGTGTACATCGTGCTGGGCATCCTTTACGAGAGCCTCGGCCATCCGTTGACGATCATCTCGACACTGCCCGCGGCGGGTGCGGGTGCCTTCCTGGCGATGCTCGTGACGCAGACGCAGCTGACCCTGATGGCGATCATCTCGGTGCTGCTGCTGATCGGCATCGTGAAGAAGAACGCGATCCTCATGGTCGATTTCGCCCTCGTGGCGCAGCGCGACCATGGCATGTCGCCGGTGGAGGCCATCCGGCAGGCGGCGCTGGTGCGCTTCCGCCCGATCACGATGACGACGCTGGTGGCCATGGGCGCGGCGCTGCCGCTCGCCATCGGCTTCGGCGTGGGCTCGGAGATGCGCCGTCCGCTCGGTATCGCCATCGTCGGCGGACTGCTCGTCTCCCAGTTGCTCACCCTGCTCAGCACTCCGGCGATCTACCTCTGGAACCACGACCGCAAGGAGCGCAAATACCGGCGCAAGCTGAAGCGCCGGTACAAGCGGTGGGTGAAGATCCGGAAGGAGCGGGAGCGTGGCGGGGTGCGGGGCCTCACTCCCAGCGAGGCCTGATCCCTGGGTCTGCGGGAGCCGCCATGGCGGCGAGGAAACCTCGCGACCGTGCCGCCAGAGTGACCTCGCCGCTATAGCGGCTCCTACAGCGCGGGTGCCGCCAGGGTGCGAACGTAATCGCGTATGTCGGCGGGCCATCCGTCGATCAGCGACTCGAACCGCTCGCGCTCGCCCCGATGAAACGCGCGCGAGGCTTCCTCGTAACCGGGCAGGTTGCCGCCCAGCGCCAGCATCACGCGGTCGACCGCTTCGCGCGCCTGGCGGGTGCGGTCGGCGGAGGCATTGTCGCGACTCGCCGCCTCGACCAGCCGTCGCAGCGCCACGGAGGCGCCGCCGGGCTGGCTGGCCAGCCAATCCCAGTGACGCGGCAGCAGGGTGACCTCGCGTGCGACGACGCCGAGCTTCGGCCGGCCGGGCCCACGCTTCGTCGTCGGCTCGGGGGAAGGAGCCAACCGGGCCAGCACGTCGTGCGTGCTGCCCCGGTAATCGATATCGACCGGGCGGCCCGTGCCGTCGTCGTAAACGAGAATGGCGGCACCGGGATCGGTGTCGAGGAAAGCCTTGCAGCGCTCGGCGACCGCGCTGAGCGAGCCGGCGGCGAGGCGGGTCTGGGCGTGGAAGGCGGTGTAGGTGGACATGGGACGGCTCCGGATCGGTCGCCAAATAATACCCGGATTAAATTTGTCGATCAATACTTTCCGGGTGAAATTCGATTTCCCTGGGGCCGATCAGGCCGGTCCCGGGACACCCCAGGCGTACGAATCCATCGAGAGCACCCCGTAGGTGATGCCGCCATCGATCGCCACCGCCGTGTCGCCGCCGGCCGCACCCAGGGCCACCAGCAGCGGCAGGTAATGTTCCTCGGTGGGATGCGCGCGCAAGGCGCTCGGCGCCACCTGGCGGTAATCCAGCAAGGCCTGGACATCGCCGGCCAGCACGGCCTTCCGGCTCCAGGCGGCGAATTCCTTCGCATACACCGCGGTTTCGCCGCCGCGGCGCACCTCGTAGAGATTGTGCGTCAGGCTACCCGAACCGACGACGGCGACGCCGCGATCGCGCAGCGGTGCCAGAGTCTTCCCGAGTCGCAGGGCACCGGCGGTATCGAGGTTGTGCGGCATCGAGACCTGGATCACCGGCGTGTCGGCCTCGGGACGCAGGTAGCGCAACGGCACCCACGCACCGTGGTCGTAGCCGCGTTCGGAATCCACCGTCGCGACGAGGCCGCCATCGATCAGCAGCGAAGCGGTTTCGGCGGCGAGGCTGGCCGAGCCTGGCGCCGGGTAGGTAAGGCTGTAGAGCGGCGGCGGAAAACCACCGAAGTCGTGGATCGTCGGCGGCCACGCCGCGCCGGTGACGCGGATGCCGCAGGTCTGCCAGTGCGGGGAGACGACGACGATGGCGGTCGCGGCGGCGAGACGCTCGCCCAGCGCGGTGAGGCGGGACCCGAGCAGGCCCGGCTCCAGCGCGAAGGTGGGCGCGCCGTGGGAGACGAAGATGGCGGGGGCACGGTACATGGGGATCACTCGGGGACGATGGCCTGGTGCCATGATTCCAATGTAGGACTGCGGTGCCTTGGGATAAATCGCCTTCCGGCGAACGGATTGGGTCGCCCGGTGAACGACCGCGGAGCCTCCTCGGTAGGAGCCGCCATAGCGGCGAAGGGACCGACCTCACCGCTTCGTCGCTCCATTGGCTTCTCGCCGCCATAGCGGCTCCTACAAGGGCTCCCAGAGGACAGAAGACTGATCCGTGGGCGCGGCTGGTGGCACGCGCCGCACGTGCCGCACTTCCTCGACCGGCACCGGGCGCGAGAAGAAATAGCCCTGCATGGCGCTGCAGCCGGCGTCCAGCAGCCAGCTGCGCTGGCGGTCGGTTTCCACCCCCTCGGCCACCGCTTCCAGGTTCAGGCTGCGTGCGAGGAAGATGATCGAACGGCAGATGGACGTGTCCACGTCGTCCTGCAGCAGGGTGCAGGTGAAGTGGCGGTCGATCTTGATCTTGTCCAGCGGCAGGCGCGAGAGGTAGGTGAGGTTCGAATAGCCGGTGCCGAAGTCGTCCAGCGCGATGCTGACGCCCATCGCACGCAGCTCGTGCAAGGTGCGTATCGCCCGCTCGGGCTCGTGCATGAAGGCGCTTTCCGTCAGTTCCAGTTCCAGCGCGGAGGCGCTGGCGCCCGTCTCGGCCAGCGCCTGGCGCACGTCGGCCACGAGGTCGGTATGCACCAGTTGCTGCGCCGACACGTTCACCGACAGGCGGCAGCCATGCCCGATGGTGTCGAGCACGAGGCGCTGCTGCCGGCAGGCCTCGCGCAGCACCCACTGGCCGATCTGCACGATCGCGCCGGTCTCCTCCAGCAGGGGAATGAGGCGGTCGTTGCTGCCGAGGTCGCCGGGTGCCGACGGCCAGCGCAGCAGGGCTTCCGCACCGATCGTCGCGCCGTCGGCGCCCGCATGCTGGGTCTGCCATGCGAGCGCGAGTTCGTTGTCGAGGTTGGAACCCGAGAGACGGGTGAGCACGGTGAGCCGCGCCATCGCCGTGGCGTGCATTTCGGCCGAATAGCATTTCCATGTGTGCCGCCCCGAACGCTTGGCATCGTACATCGCCGTATCGGCATTGCGGATCAGCGTGTCCGCGTCGGCCCCGTCGCGCGTGGCGAAGGCGACGCCGATGCTGCACTTCAGTCGCTGCAACGTCCCGGCCACTTCCAGCGGCTCCTCGATGGCGCGCTGGATGCGCGGCAGGACGTCGATCGCCTTCGCGGGGGAGCAGGTAAACGGCAGCACCGCCACGAATTCGTCGCCGCCGAATCGCCCGACCTGTCCCTCGCCGTCGAGGGCATCGCCCAGGCGCAAGGTGACATCGCGCAGCACCTGGTCGCCGAGGGCGTGGCCGAGCGCGTCGTTGATGACCTTGAAGTGATCCAGATCGACGAACACCACCATCAGGCCCGAACCGTCGCGCACGCTCTGCGCGACCATCGCATCCAGCGTTTCGCGCAAGGCGCGACGGTTCGGCAGACCGGTGAGTTCGTCGTGCCTGGCCTGGTGGTTGAGGCGTTCCTCGTAACGGCGTTGCTCGGTCACGTCGCGGACGATCACCAAGGTGCCGCGACCGCGGGAATCGCGGTAATCGGAGAGCGCGAGTTCGGCCTCGAACGGCATCCCGCGGCCCGGTTCGATCCACGCGGCGACGCTGGTGCCCTCGGGCGTGCCGCGCCGCGTGACCTCGAGCGCGTCCGCATCCAGGAAATCGCCCGCCTGCCGGCCGACCAGGGTCGACCTCCCGTCGCCGAGGCGTTCCTCGGCGAGGAGGTTGGCGTACTCGATGCGATCGTCGCGAACGATCACCAGCGGCAGGGGCATGCGTGCCAGCAGCTGGCGATACGCGGCTTCGCTGGCGGCAAGGTCGCGGTCCGTGTCCTGCAGACGCTGCCGGGTTTCGTGCAGTGCCGTGATCTCGCTGATCGTGCCGGCGAGGATCGAATGACCTTCCTCGTTGGTGATCCGCGCGGCGCGCAGGTTTACCCGAACCTCCCGCCCGTCCGGACGACGCAGGCGGTGCTCGCACTCGTAGGGTCCGTCGCCGCGCGAGAACGATGCGAACCACGTCGCCACCGCCGGCTGATCGTCCTCGTGCACGAGCCTGTAATAGGTGCCCTGGCGGCCGGTCACCCGGCCCGGGGGCAGGCCGGTGATTTCGTGGACCTGCCCGGACCAGGCGATGGTCCGCTCCGCGAGGTCGGCTTCCCACAGGCCGATGTGTCCCGTGCGCTGCACGTCGCCCAGGTGCCGCGTGCTTCGCGACAACGCGTCCACGAGCCGGGTCTGCCTTCGGTATGCCCGGTCGAACAGCGCGGCGAAGCCGTTGAGGAAGATCACGAGCGCCAGCGTCGCCAGCACCGAGGGGCGGGCCTGGCGCATCCACTCGGCATAGGTACCGGCGCGGTCCAGGCTCACCAGCACCACGTAAGGGTAGCGCTCCGAGGCAAGCCAGGCGTACAGCCTGTCGCCATCGTCGTAGCCGCCGGACGCGCCCGGGGCTGGCGATGGCAGCGTCCATGGGGTGGCGATGTCGTCGCGATTGCTCGCGAGCGGACGGCCGTCCAGCGCGAACGCGCTCATCACCGCGGTCAGGCCGAGCATCGAATGGCGCATGCCGTCGCGCACGCGCCCGGCGTCGACGACCGCTCCGAACGCGGCGGGTTGCGGCACCCGGGAGTCGACGAGGATGCGCACGCCTGCCGGGATCGATCCCTGTGCGTCGGCCACGAGCACACGCACGCTCGCGCCCAGCGCCATGTGACGTGGCGCCGCGAGGCTGTTCCGCCAGTTCGCCAGGGGCACGCTGGTCGATGCGATCACCCCGCCGTCCTCATCCAGCGCCACCATGCTGGCCAGTTCGGGGTGACGCGCCTGCACCTCGGCCAGCCGCGCGTGGAGGGGGCCCGAGTCCGCGCTGTCGACCACGTTGCGCAAGGCGAGCAGCGGACCGAGGCTGCCGTCGATGTTCTGGTCGATCATGCGAACGGCACCCGATGCCGACCCGGCCAGTTGCCGCCAGGTATTGCCGAGCATGCGTTGGTAGCCGTCGAGCTGGAGGACGGCGACGATGGCGGCGATGGCCGCCGACAACGCGAGGGTCACCGCCCAGGTCGCCAGGCGCACATGACGGGCGCGCACCCTCGTCGCCACCTTGAACGTCCCGGCTTCCACCGTTCCCTGACCCCTGTAGCCCCTGTGCCCGCCTTTGGCGACGGGTCCCCGCTCTGTATCGGCACCCCCCGACTCCGCTTTACCGACCGTCGTGACAGGTGCAGCCAATCTTCCCGATGCACGGCGGAAAATAATTTGGTTTGCGCCCTTTATTCACATTCGTTGGACACTATTTACCAAACGATCCAGTTCAACAAAACGTCCCACCAGAAGGCCCCGTCCCCATGCGTTCGTCCCGTCCCGTCCTCGGCTCCCTTGCCGCCATCGCCCTTGCCGCCGCCAGCCTTCCCGCCAGCGCGCAGACCCACCTGGAAGTGCAGGGTGGCCGCAGCTACATGAATAGCCACGGCACCAATGCCTTCTTCGCCGAAGCCGTGTTCGAGCCCCAGGTCATGGGCCGGAGCCGCTTCACCTGGTCGCCGGATGTTTCCATCGGCTACATCAAGGGGCGGGACCTCGGCCGCTACCGTGGCGCCGACCCCGGCGTGACGGACAACATCTGGGTAGGCGCCGCGGGCGCGCGTTTCCATTACGGCAACCATGGCGACTGGTACCAGCCGTTCTTCTTCAGTTTCCAGCTCGCCGGTATCGCGGGCGGCCGTACCCAGGCGCTGTCGAGCGGCTATGAGTTCGTGAGCACCATCGGCTACCAGTGGAAGAACGTCAGCTTCCAGGTCCGCCACATTTCCAACGGCGGGTTCAAGGAACCGAACCGCGGCGAGACGATGGCGCTGCTGGGCGTCGGTTTCGATATCTGACAAAGCCTTGTAGGAGCCGCCATGGCGGCGAGGAAAACTGGCCTCGCCGCTTCGTCGCTCCGTTGGCTTCTCGCCGCCATAGCGGCTCCTACAGGGCGGCTGCCATCAATGCCCGGCGGCCGCCGGTCCCGCCTTCGCCGCGAAGGGCGGCTTCGCCAGCCACACCACCAGGATCAGCGCGACGAAGACATAGCCCAGCACGTGGAAGACTTCGTTGAAGGCGATCTGGTAACCCTGCTGCGTGATCATCTGGTTCACTGCCGCCGCCGCGTACTGCGAATCGCCGTGGCCGATCTGTTCGAGCGCCTGCTGCGCCGTCGGATCGAACGGCGTGATGTTCTCGGCAAGGCGCTCGTGGTGAACGATCGCGCGGTGGTCCCACATGAACGTGGTGATCGAAGCCGCGAAGCTGCCGCCCAGGGTACGCAGGAAGGTGGCAAGACCGGACCCCGACGCGATCTCGCGTGGCTGGAGGTCGGAGAGCAGGATCGTCAACACCGGCATGAAGAACAGCGCCACGCCCAGGCCCTGGATCAGCTGCACCATCGCCACGCTGTAGAAGTCGATCTGCAGGTAGAACTCCGAGCGCATGAAGCAGGTGGCGCCCATGACGATGAAGGCGCCGGATGCCAGGAGACGCAGGTCGAACTTGTGCGCATAGCGGCCCACGAACGGTGTGAGTATCACCGGCAGGATGCCCAGCGGTGCCGCGGCGAAGCCCGCCCATGTCGAGGTGTACCCGACGTTGCGCTGCAGCCACTGCGGCACGAGCAGGCCGATGGCGAAGAACGCCGCATACGCCAGCACGAGGCATAGCGTGCCCATCGCGAAGTTCCGGTGCCGGAACAGCTTCAGGTCGACGATCGGCTCCTTGTCGGTAAGCTCCCAGATGAGGAACACGATGAGACCCACCGCCGCGACGATCGCCGTGATGACGATGAACGTGGAGTTGAACCAATCCTCGTCGTTGCCCTTGTCGAGCACTACCTGCAGCGCGCCCACGCCGATGATGAGCGTGATCAGGCCCACGTAATCGACCTTCGGGCGTTCGGTGACCTCCGGGCGTCCCTTCATCTGGTTGGCCACGACGAAGCTGGCGAAGATGCCGATGGGCACGTTGATGAAGAAGATCCACGGCCACGCGTAGTTGTCGGTGATCCAGCCGCCCAGGATCGGGCCGGCGATGGGCGCCACGACGGTGACCATCGCGAGCAGCGCCAGCGCCATGCCGCGTTTCGCGGGGGGATAGATCGAGATGAGCAGGCTCTGCGTGATCGGGTACATGGGGCCTGCCACCGCGCCCTGCAGGGCGCGGAACAGGATCAGCATGCCCATGCTCTGCGCGACGCCGCACAGGAAGGAGGCCAGCGAGAACAGCAGCGTCGCCCACACGAACAGCTTCGTCTCGCCGAAGCGCCGGGTGAGGAAGCCGGTGAGCGGCAGCGCGATGGCGTTACTCACCGCGAACGAGGTGATGACCCAGGTGCTCTGGTTGGAACTGACGCCGAGGTTGCCCGCGATGGTGGGCAGCGAGACGTTCGCGATCGTGGTGTCCAGCACCTGCATGAAGGTCGCGAGCGAGAGGCCGACCGTGGACAGCGCCAGGTTCGGCGGTCGAAATTCGGTGCTCATGGATAAACCTGATCGTTGGAGGACGGTGCGGACGAAGGGAGGGCGGGCATGCTGTGGCCATGCCCGCCGCGGCGCTTACTTCGGCGCCTTTTCCTTTTCGCCTTCGCCGGCCGAGGCGTTCTCGTGGATGACGCGCGCGATTTCCTCGTCCGCGCCCGCGAGGCGGCGGTCGTAGACATCGGTCGCGAACTCCGGCTTGGTCGGTGCCTGTTGGGCGAGCAGCGGACCGCCCTGGTCGTGCAGCGACACCGTCACCTTGGTCGACAGGCCGAGGCGCAGCGGCTTTTCGTCGAGCTGCTTCGGATCGGTGAAGACGACCCGCACCGGCACGCGCTGCACGATCTTGATCCAGTTGCCCGTGGCGTTCTGCGCGGGAAGCAGCGAGAACGCGCTGCCGCTGCCCACGCCGAGGCTGCGGATCTTTGCCTTGTAGACCACGTCGCCCCCGTAGATGTCGGCAGTGACGTCCACCGGCTGGCCGATGCGCATGTGGGTGAGCTGGGTTTCCTTGAAGTTGGCGTCGATCCACACCTCGTGGAGCGGCACCACGGCCATCAGGGCGGCACCCGGCTGCACGCGCTGGCCGAGCTGCACGGTGCGCTTGGCGACGTAGCCGTCCACCGGCGCGAGGATGACCGTGCGCGCCTCGTCGAGGATGGCCGAGCGCAGCTTCGCGGCGGCGGCGCGCACATCGGGATGCGAGGCCACCACGGTATCGTCGACCAGCACCTTGCTGGTGCTGTAGGACTGCTTGGCCGATGCGAGGCTGCTTTCCGCCGAGGTGAGCGCATCGAGCGCGTGCGACAGTTCTTCCGAGGAGATCGCACCCGACTTCGCCAGGTCGCGGCGCCGGTTGTAGTCGGCGCGGGCACGATCCACGGCCGTCTGGCGCACCGCCACGTCGGCCTGGGCGGAACTGACGTTGTTGTACAGGCCACGCACGCGGCGCACGGTGTTGGCGAGTTCGGCGCGCGCGCTCAGCAGGGCGATCTGGGCGTCGCTGTCGTCCAGCTTCACCAGCACGTCGCCCTTGTGCACGAGGTCGCCGTCGTCGGCCGTGATCGACAGCACGGTGGCGGCGATCTGCGGTGTGATCTGCACGACGTTGCCGTTGACGTAGGCGTCGTCGGTATCCTCATACCAGCGGCCGTCGACGAAATACCACACCGTCCAGCCGATCGCGGCCAGGATGAGGACGATGACAAGGAGCTTGAGGAAGAGGCCGCGGCGGCTCTTCGGCGGCGGCGCCACGACGGCGCCGGCGGGGGCGGTGGTTTCTGGGGACATCGTTAGCTGCCTCGGGACGTTTTCTTAGTGGGTCGCCGGCGTGGCGGCGGCGACCGGCTGGTCGCCTGCCTCGGGGCGGAACCCGCCACCGAGCGCCTGGATGAGTTGGACGGAGGTGTCGACCTGCTGCGCGCGCAGCGCGGCCATGCGCTGTTCGGCCTGGAGCAGTTGCTGGCGCACCACGAGCGATTCGAGGTAGCTGCCGACACCGGCCTTGTAGCGCTGCTGCGACAGGTCGAAGGCCTGCTGCGCCGCATCCCTCGCGCGCTGCTGCGCCTGGATCTGCGTGCCCAGCGAATCGAGCCCGGAAAGATCGTCGGCCACCTCGTTGAGCGCGCCGACGAGGATCTTGTTGTACTGCGCGACGGCCATGTCGTAGTCGGCATCCTTGCCGGCGAGGTTCGCGCGCAGCCGCCCGCCGTCGAAGATCGGCAGGCTCACCGCCGGCAGCACCTGCCAGAAGCGGGCGCGCGAGGAGAACAGGTTCTCGGAGCCGCCCGCGACCTGCGCGGCGAGGATGCCGAGGCTCACGTTGGGCAGGAACGCCGTCTTCGCAGCGGCGATGTCCTTCGACGCGGCTTCCACGCGCCAGCGCGCGGCGACGAGGTCGGCGCGATGGCCCAGGAGGTCGGCGGGCAGGTTCGCCGGCACGGCCACGGCCGAGGGCGAGAGCACGGCGGGGCGCGCGATATCGAGGCCGCGATCCGGTCCCTTGCCGAGCAGCACGCTCAGTGCGCTGCGCGAGGCGTCGATGGCACGCTGCGCCACGGCCATCTCGCGTTCCGCCGACGCCACCTCGGTATCGGCCTGCTTCGCCTGGATCTGGTTGTCCACGCCGGCGGCGACGCGCTGGTGGGTCAGATCGCGCGAGGCGATGCTGCGCTCCAGTTCGGCCTTCGCCACGTCCTGCTGGGTGAACGCGTAGCCCAACTGCACATAGGCACGGGCCACGTTGGTCGACAGTTCGATGCGCGCGGCGCGCGCATCGATCTCGCTGGCACGCTGCGCGCCCACCGCGGCTTCCCACGCGGCGCGCTTGCCACCCCACAGGTCGAAGTCCCAGTTGAAGTCGCCGTAGCCGTACTTCGTCCAACCGAAGTGGTTACCCAGGGGCGCGGGGAACAGCGTGCCGGGCAGGTGCGCGCCGGCGACGCCGCCGCCCACGGACAGGGTGGGGCCGCGCGCGGCATCGGCGGCGCCGCTCTGCGCTTCGGCCTGGCGCACGCGCGCATCCACGGAGGCAAGGTCGGGATTGTTCTTCAGCGCTTCCTCGATCAGGGAGGAAAGCTGGCCGTCGCCAAGACCCGTCCACCAGTCCGCCGCGGGCCAGTTGGCCGGCGACACCTGGGCTTTCGCCAGGCTGCGTTCGGCGTGAAGGGTGGCCGGATCGGCGAGCTGGCCCTGCGGCTCCAGTCCACGGCTGGTGACGCAGCCGGAAAGGATCAACGCGGCCCCGACGGCCGCCACGAGAGTGTGCAGACGCATGAGTTTTTGCCTCGACGGTAAAGTCAGTCTTTGTCGCGGAGCGCGGTGAGTACGCGCCCCAGGTAATCATGCAGCTGCTCGCGTTCCTCGGCGGACAGGCTGCGTTGCGCACGCTCCAGCGTCGCGACATTGCTTTCGTGGAGGTGACGCCAGAGCGCCTCCCCGGCCTCGGTCAGTTCGATGCGCAGCGCGCGGCGATCCTGTTCGTGCGGCTGCCGGCGCAGGTAGCCCTTGGTCTCGAGCTGATCGAGCTGGCGGGTCATGGCACCCCCGTCCAGGTCGACGGCACGGGCCAGTTCCGTGGCCGACATCGGTCCGAATATGGCCAGCCGCTTGAGCACATGGAACTGCGTGAACTTGAGGTCGGCTCCCTGGGCGGCGAGGTCGCTCTCGATGGCACGCACGATTTCGCTACGGACCATGCCGATAAGGGCGCCGAGGCTGTCGCGGCCGTCAGGGGTTGGGCAAACGTTCGGGTTCATGACGCATATTCTATTGCCCGCATTATAGTTGTCAAGGCAAATATGCGTGCGGCAGATATTTTCACGTCATGGACGGTTCGTTTTCGTCGGCCAGCAGGGCGGCGAGGGCCGGATCGCGAACCGCGAACAGGTCGAACACGCCCAGGGCGCGAAGGGTGGGCAACTGTGCCAGCAGGCGGTGTTCAAGGGTTCTCACCCGCTCTTCCGGGGTGACCGGATCGAGCATCGCGTGGGCGCAGGCGACGAAGGTGACCAGGGCGTGACCCGCCTCCTGGCCTCCATCGAGGTCGCTGTAGTCGCTGGTGACGAGACGGATCATGGGGAAATCTCCGGCGTCGGAGTCCCTGTCGCGGCAGTGGCTCGCCACGGCGGGGACATTTGTTTGGGAGTGCAAATGTTAGCCATGGAAGCTAACGGCCTGATATCGTCACTCGGCCAACTTATGTCGAGAAACGGCCAAAATGCTGGATGATGTCCTACATGCATTCCTCGAGAGCGCCGACGGTCCGCCGCTGGTTGCCTACGAGGCGAAGGGGGAGATTCCCCTGGAAGAAACCGGCTGGCACAGACACGTACGCGGGCAGTTCTTCTATGTCGAGCGGGGCCTGGTGATCAGCCGTACGGAGCACGGCTCGTGGCTCCTTCCGCCGCACCGCGCCGGCTGGATGCCGCCGGGCGAGATGCACACCGTCAGCATCGCCGGCCCCATCCACGCATGGGGCGTGTTCATCGCGCCGTGCGCGGTGGCGGGGTTGCCCGACCGCCCCTGCGTCGTTGGCGTGAACGATCTCTTCCGCGCGATCGTGAAACGTGCGGCGAGCTGGCCGCCGGATGCCGAAAGCGAACCGGAGAAGGAGCGCCTGCTCGCGGTGCTGCTCGACGAGATGCGCCGCGCGCCGGTCGAACAGCTGCACCTGCCCATGCCGGTCGACCGCCGCCTGCGCCGTATCGCGATGGCGATGTTCGAACGGCCCGACGACACCCGCGGCATCGAGGAATGGGCGAGCTGGGCCGGCATGTCCGTGCGTACCCTCACCCGCCTGTTCCGCCAGGAAACGCAATGCAGCGTGGCGCAATGGCGGCAGCAGGCGCGCCTCACCTGCGCGCTGGAACGGCTGGCGGAGGGCGAGCCGGTCTCGGTCGTGGCGGACGCGCTCGGCTACGCCTCGCCCAGCGCCTTCGTGGCGATGTTCCGCAAGGCCTTCGGCGATTCGCCCGGGCGTTACCTCGCCAGGCAGGCCATTGCGTTGTGACTTGCGTTGTAGGAGCCGCTATAGCGGCGAGAAGCCCACGCAGCGATGAGGCGGCGCGGCCGATTCCCCTCGCCGCTATAGCGGCTCCCGCAACGGTTTGCACATCCACAGGGTTTCGAAGGTGTAAGCATCGCCGCTGTGGCGTTCGACGACGTCCATCGCGATGCGGCCGTATTGCCATTCGCCGTGGGCGCCCGGCGCGTTCACCTCGTAGCAGGCGCGCTCCATTTCGAAGTCTCCCGTCTCCGGATGGGTCATCCAGCGCTCTTCCTCGCGGCACTGCAGGAAGGCCTCGTCGTACGACGGCAGGATGCGCTCGCCCGCGACGAAGCGTTCGTCGGCGCACGACATCGCGGCCCGCGGGAAGGGTGCCTTCACGGCCCCCGCGGAAAGGGATACGACGGCGATGATGATGGACGACAGTCGGACCACGCGGTTCTCCTTCTTCGAATGAGGCGCGCGAGGCTGCGGCAGCGGATCGACGAAGGGAATCGGACTTGTCTTAGAAATCGGGCGCGATGGCCGGGTTGTGACGGCGATCACGCGCTCGCGCGACGGGATGAAGCCGGCGTGAGAGACGAAAACGTTTGCGTCGCGATCACGCCGCGGGAAAACGATAGCCCACGCCCGGCTCCGTTTTGAGCCAACGCGGAGACGAGGGGTCGTCGCCGAGCTTCTGCCGGAGCTTCCCCATGACGATGCGAAGGTAGTGCGTGTCCTGCGTATGCGTCGCGCCCCAGACGTCGCGCAGGATCTGTTGCTGCCCGACCACGCGGCCGGGATGACGCACGAGCAGCGACAGCACCGCGAATTCCTTGCGCGTGAGCGCCACGGCCTGGCCGTCGAGGCATACCTCGCGGCGCGCGATGTCGATCGACAGCGTGCCGTCGTCGTAGCGCAACGATGCCTCGGCGTCGCCCGCCTTCGCGCCCGAGCGCAGCAGCACGCGCAGGCGCGCCATGAGTTCCTGGATACCGAACGGCTTGGTGACGTAATCGTTCGCGCCGCGATCCAGTGCCTTCACCTTTTCGCTTTCCGCATCCCGCACCGAAAGCATCAGCACCGGCACCTCGCTCCACGCACGCAGTTCGCGCAGCACGTCGTGGCCTTCCATGTCCGGCAGGCCGATATCGAGGATGACCACGTCGGGCGAACGGGTGGCGGCGAGGCCCAGGCCCTCCTGCCCGGTGGAGGCGAGGATCACCTGATAGCCCTCGGCACGCAGGCCGATGTCGAGGAAACGGCGGATCTGGACTTCGTCGTCGATCACCAGCACGCGCGGAGCGGTGGCATTCATGGGGTCTCGTCGGGTGGCGCCGGCAAGGGCAGCGACACGCGGATGGTGGTCCCACCGCCCGCATTGGGCAAGGCCTCCACGCTACCGCCATGGGCGCCGATCATGCCGCGGCAGATGGCCAGCCCGAGACCCGTGCCCTGTTTGCCGCGATCGCCCCGCGCGACGGAGTGGAACATGTCGAAGATGCGCTCCCGCTCGTCCTCCGGAATGCCGGGGCCCCGGTCGATCACGTCGACCAGCAGGCGGTCCGCCTCGCCGCGGACCACCACGCGCACCGGTTCGTTGGGGGGAGAGAAGCGCGCGGCATTCTCGAGGATGTTGAAGAGCGCCTGTTCGATCAGCGCGGGATGCACATGGAGAAGCACGGTGTCGCGCGGCAGCTGCATGTCCACGCGCGATTCGGGGAATAGCTTGCGCATGCGCGCCACCGCGGCGGCGACGATTTCGCCGGCGTCGACCCAGTCGCGGTTGAGTTTCAGCGCGCCGTGGCCCAGCCGGGTCATGTCGAGCAGGTTCTGGATGTACCGGTCCAGCCGCTGCCCTTCGCCGAGGATGGCCTCCAGCAGGTCGCGCCGCTCGTCCTCGGGAAGCTGCCTGTCGTAGTCCAGCAGGGTGCCGGCGGAACCGATCATCGAGGCGAGCGGCGAGCGCAGGTCGTGCGACACCGACGACAGGAGCGCGCTGCGCAGGCGCTCCGTTTCGCCCTGCACGCGGGCGCTTTCCAGTTCCACGGCGAGGCGGGCGCGCTCGAGGGCCTGGGCGATGTCTTCGCTCATGGCGAGGGCCAGGCCGCGGTGGTCCGCATCGGGCTCGCGCGCCCTCGCCGGAAAACGAAGCGCGGCGACGCCGGCGCGATGCTGTTCGTTGCCGAGCGGAAGCATCCAGCAGGAAGCGCCGTTGAGCGTGTCCGTGTAGCGGCCGGCGGGCTCGGCATGGCCCTCGCACCAGTCGGCCGCGGCGAGATCCTGCGCGGAGAGCGCGAAGGCCTCGGGCACCGAGGCCACCACGCGCAGGTCGCCGCCCGCGTCCCGCGCCAGTACCGCCACCTCCGCATCGAGCGCGCGCGCCAGCGCGCGGGCACCGGCGGCCCGGATACCCTCCGCGTCGGCGCTGGTGGCCAGCTGCTGGCCGAGTGCCACCAGCGCGCGCCCGCGCACCTGAGCCGCGCGCAGCGATTGCACCTGGCCGGCCAGGCGCGTGGCGAGGCGGCTGCATACGAGCGCGGCCACCAGGAACAGGGTCACCGCCAGCACGTCGTCCGCGTTGGCGATGACCAGCGTGTACCGCGGCGACGCGAAGAAGAAGTTGTAGCCGAGGAAGCAGAGGATCGCCGTGTACACGGCCACGGCCATGCGTGTGCGCACGGCCACGACGAGCACGGCCGTAAGGAAGATCAGCGAGAGGTTGGCAACCGACAGGAAGCGATCCGCGACGAACGAGAGTCCCATGGCGACGGCGGTTGCCGCCGTCGCGAAACCGTACTCTTGCCGCGTACCGGTGCCACCGGCGAAACGGAGGCGGCGACGCGCGCGCGCGCGTTCGGCGGGCGTGGCCACGATCGTGAGTTCGAGGTGGGCGCCACGCCGCAGCAGTTGCTGGGTCAACGAAAACCCGAGGCGGCGTGCGATCGGACGCTCACGCGTACGGCCCACCACGATCTGGCCGACCCCTTCGCGATCGGCCCAGGCGAGGATTTCGTCGGCGATGGCGTGACCGCGCAGGATCACCGGTTCGCCGCCGAGACGGCGGGCGAGGCGCATGGCCGTCTCGACACGCTCGCGCCGTTCGCCGTCGATGTTCCCCGTATCGACGAACACCACGCTCCATGGACCGCCGCGCCGCTCGGCGATGCGTCGCGTCATGCGCACCAGGTATTCGCTCTGTGCATGGCCATCGATGGCGGCCAGGGTACGGCGCCGCACCGGCATGGCGCCGCCGCGGGCCAGCATGTGCTCGCGCAGGTCGCTGTCCACGTGGTGGGCGACCGTTTCCACCGCCAGCTCGCGCAGCGCGGCCAGGTTGGTGGGCGAGAAGAACGCATCGAGCGCCACCGCCGCCGTTTCCGGCACGTACACCTTCCCCTGCTTCAGCCGGGCGATCAGTTCGCGCGGCGGCAGGTCGACGAGGACGATGTCGCGGGCGCGGTCCAGGAAGGCATCGGGAACGGTCTCCCGCACGGCCACGTTGGTGATGCGGCGCACCTGGTCGTTCAGGCTTTCCAGGTGCTGCACGTTCAATGCCGTGTAGACCTCGATGCCGGCATCGAGAAGGTCGGCGATATCCTGCCAACGGCGCGTGTGACGGCCGCCCGGCAGATTCGTGTGCGGCAGTTCGTCGACGATGAGCACGGCCGGCTTGCGGGCCAATGCGGCGTCCAGGTCGAATTCCTGGAAGTCGCGCCCCGCGTAACGCACGGTGCGGGTCGGAAGAACCTCGATGCCCTCGAGCAGGGCCGCGGTCTCCGCCCTGCCATGGGTTTCCACCAGTCCCACCACCACATCCACGCCTTGCCGGCGCAGGTCGCGGGCCGCCGAAAGCATCGCGTAGGTCTTGCCGACTCCGGGCGCGGCACCGAGGAAAATCTTCAGGCGCTGCCCTTCCTTCGCCGCATGGAGCAGCGCGTCGGCACGGGCGTCGCGATCGTCAGTCATGGGTTGGCCCGGATGAGCTGGAAGAAGATTGTAGGAGCCGCTATAGCGGCGAGGAAACCTTGCGGCAAGCGGCAAGATTGTAGGAGCCGCTATAGCGGCTGCTACAAGGGGGCTCGGCTCAGCGGCGGGTCTCGTCCAGAGCCATGTTCAGCTCCAGCACGTTCACCCGCGGCTCGCCCAACACGCCGAGCTGGCGACCCTGGGTGTTCGCGTCGACGAGGGCCTGCACGGCGGCGGGGTCCATCCTGCGCGCACGGGCCACGCGACCGACCTGGTAACGCGCCGCCGCCGGACTGATTTCCGGGTCGAGGCCGCTGCCGGAGGCGGTCACCAGTTCCACGGGCACCGGCGCGGCGTTACCCGGGTCGGCCGCCTGCAACGCGGCGAGGCGCTTTCTTGCCGCGTCGGTCAGGGCGGGATTGGTGGGACCCTGGTTCGAGCCGCCGGACGAGGCGCCGTTGTAAGGGTCGGGCGAAGTGGCCGATGGACGGCCCCAGAAATAGCGCGGTTCGGTGAACGACTGGCCGACGAGCGATGACCCGATCACCGTGCCGCCGGACTCGATCCTGCTGCCGTTCGCCTGGTGCGGAAAGACGACCTGCGCGATACCGGTGACCACCAGCGGATAGGCGATGCCGGTGATCGCTGTGAGGCCGAGAAACAGGACGATGCCCTGGCGAAGAAGGGATTTCATGGCGGACTCCTCAGAACGTGCCCTGGATCATGACGAGACCACGCGTGCCGCCGAGGTCGCGGGTGTCCGCGGCGTCGGCATAACTGGACACGTGGCCGTAGTAACGGTCGTTGGTCGCATGCGTGATGCCGGCGCTGACCGACCAGTGCTCGTCGATGGCGTACTTCACCGTCGCCGAGTAATCGCTGTAGCTCACGTCGTGCACGCCGTACGCCGTCGGCACGGCCAGCGAGGCGGTGTAATGGGTATGCCCCGCGTGCAGGGCGAGGGACCATGCATCCGACAAGGGCAGCGCGGCGTCCAGCTGCAGGTAACCGGTACCGTGGGTATCGCCATCGAATCCCTGCTCGCGATCCGCGCCGAAATAGTCCGTAAGGGAGCGGTTGTACTTCAAGGTGAACTGGCGCCACGAGAGCGCCGCGTTCGCTTCGGCGGTATTGAACGAGCGGCCCCGGTACCCCGCCGCCTGGTCCAGGTTGGCGCCCGGATACACGTAGCCGTAGAGGCCCACGCGCCACGACCAGTCGTCGTCGATGGGACGACCGAAGCTGGCGTACAGATCGAGCTCCATCGAACCGCCGGCATAGCTGCGGTCGCTGACGCTCGAGGCCCAGGTGCCGGCGGCGAAGCCGGCGGGGTTGCTGTAGTCGGCGCCACCCTGGATGGCCGGGTGGCCCCAGGTCTGGCTCAGGCCGCGGAACATGTAATCCGACACGATCGCCACGTTGCCGGTGACGGGCGGCGCGCCGGCCGCATGGGCGGCAGGAGCGAGGACGGCGGTGGCGGCTGCCGCGCAGGCGGCCAGCAAGAGGATCCGTGTGAGCTTGATGCTGTGCATGGGGGGCGCCTCCGGTCAGGCCAGGCCCGTGAGGACCAGGAGCATGTCGACGAGCTTGATGCCGACGAAGGGCACGATGACGCCGCCCAGGCCGTACACCAGCAGGTTGCGGCGGAGCAGGGGGCCTGCGCCCAGTGCGCGGTAGGCCACGCCTTTGAGCGCGAGCGGAATGAGGAAGACGATGATCAGCGCGTTGAAGATCACCGCCGACAGGATGGCGCTCTGCGGTGTGGCGAGGTGCATCACGTTCAGCGCGTTGAGCGCCGGATAGGTCGTCGCGAACGCCGCGGGGATGATCGCGAAGTACTTCGCGATGTCGTTGGCGATCGAGAACGTGGTCAGCGCGCCGCGGGTGATCAGCATCTGCTTGCCGATCGCGACGACCTCGATCAGCTTGGTCGGATTGGAATCCAGGTCGACCATGTTGCCGGCTTCCTTCGCCGCCTGGGTACCGCTGTTCATCGCCACGGCCACGTCGGCCTGGGCGAGTGCGGGTGCGTCGTTGGTACCGTCGCCGCACATGGCCACCAGGCGGTTCTCGGCCTGGATGTCGCGAATCAGTTTCAGCTTCGCTTCCGGCGTCGCCTCGGCGAGGAAATCGTCCACGCCGGCTTCGGCGGCGATGGCGGCCGCGGTGAGCGGGTTGTCGCCGGTGATCATGACCGTGCGGATGCCCATGCGGCGCATTTCCGCGAAGCGTTCCTTGATGCCGTCCTTCACGATGTCCTTGAGTTCGACCACGCCCAGCGTCAGCGCGCCGTCGACCACGATCAGCGGCGTGGCGCCGCGCCGCGCCACGTCCTCGGCCATGCGCTTCACGAGCGGCGGCATGTGGCTGTCCTGGGCTTCGAGGTAACGCTCGACCGCGTCGATCGCACCCTTGCGGATGTGACGGACGCCGATGTCCACGCCGCTCATCCGGGTCTGCGCGGTGAAGGGCACGAAGGTGGCGCCATCGTCCCGGCGACGGCCATGCATGCCGAAGGCCGCTTCGGCGAGCACGACGATGCTGCGGCCCTCCGGCGTTTCGTCGGCGCGCGAGGCGAGCTCGGCGGCCTCCGCGAGCTCGCGCACTTCCACGCCAGGGGCGGGATGGAACGCCACGGCCTGGCGATTGCCGAGCGTGATGGTGCCGGTCTTGTCCAGCAGCAGCACGTCCACGTCGCCGGCGGCTTCCACCGCGCGTCCCGACGTGGCGATCACGTTGGCGCGGATCATCCGGTCCATGCCCGCGATGCCGATGGCCGAGAGCAGCGCGCCGATCGTGGTGGGAATGAGGCACACCAGGAGCGCCACCAGCACGGTCAGCGTGATCGGGTTGCCGCTGCCGGCGGCCTGCACGCTGTAGATCGAATAAGGCAGGAGCGTCGCGCAGGCCAGCAGGAAGATCAGGGTGAACTTCGCCAGCATGATGGTGAGGGCGATCTCGTTCGGTGTCTTGCGGCGCGAAGCACCTTCCACCATCGCGATCATGCGGTCGAGGAAGCTCTCGCCGGGATTGCTCGTGATGCGCACGACCAGCCAGTCGGACAGTACGCGGGTGCCGCCGGTGACGGCGCTGCGGTCGCCGCCGGCTTCGCGGATCACCGGTGCCGATTCGCCGGTGATGGCGCTTTCGTCGATGCTCGCCGCCCCGATCACGACATCGCCGTCGCCCGGCACGATGTCGCCGGCTTCCACCAGCACGTGATGACCGGTGCGCAATTCGCTCGACGGGGTAAACACGACCTGCGCGTCGTGCCGCGGCGCGGTGAGCTTCTTGGCCGCCACGTCACGCCGCGAACCCCGCAGCGCATCGGCTTGCGCCTTGCCACGCCCCTCCGCCAGGGCTTCGGCGAAGTTGGCGAACAGCAGCGTGAACCAGAGCCAGAGGCCGACCCAGAAGATGAAGGCCGTGGGGGCTTCGCCGTGACCGGCCAGCGCCTGTACCCACAGGAGGGTGGTCAGGATGCTGCACACGAAGACGACGAACATCACCGGATTGCGGAACTGCATCCGCGGATTGAGCTTGAGGAACGCGTCGGCGACGGCGCGCGTCACCATCGCGCGGTCGAAACCGCGCGCGGCATGGGCATGGGAGGTCATGGATCAGTGCCCCGTGAGAGACGTGAGGTGCTCGACGATCGGCCCGAGGGCCAGCGCCGGGAGGAAGGTGAGCGCGCCGACGACGATGACGATGCAGGCCAGCAACGCGACGAACAGCGGCGTATGCGTGGGCAGCGTGCCCGTCGAGGGCGGCACGTGCCGCTTGGCGGCGAGCGAGCCGGCCATGGCCAGCATGGCGATGGCCAACGGGAAGCGGGCGAAGAACATGCAGATGGCAAGCAGCACGTTCCAGAACGGCGTGTTCGCCGAAAGACCGCCGAACGCGCTGCCGTTGTTGTTCGAGGCCGAGCTCACGGCGTACAGGATCTCGCTGAAGCCGTGCGCGCCGGGATTCGCTATGCCCGCCACCCCGGCGGGAACCATCACCGCGATGGCGGTGCACACCACCACCAGGGCGCACGGAATCAGCACGGCGAGGCTCGCCATCTTCATCTCGTGGGCTTCGATCTTCTTGCCCAGGTATTCCGGCGTCCGGCCCACCATGAGGCCGGCGATGAACACGGCGACCACCGCGAAGGCCAGCATGCCGTACAGCCCCGAGCCGACGCCACCGAAGACCACTTCGCCCAGCTGCATCAACCACATCGGCACCAGACCGCCCAGCGGGGTGAGCGAATCGTGCATCGCGTTCACCGCGCCGCACGACGCCGCCGTGGTGATCGCGGCGAACAGGCCGGAGCTGGCGATCCCGAAACGGGTTTCCTTGCCCTCCATGTTGCCGCCGCTCTGCATGGCCGATGCCTGCGCATCGATGTGCAGGCCGTGCAGCGCCGGGTTGCCGGCCTGCTCGGCGGCCACGACACCGATCGTCAGCGGGACGAAGATGAGCAACATGGTCGCAAGGATCGCCCAGCCCTGGCGGCGGTCCCCGACCATGCTGCCGAACGTGTAGCAGAGCGCACCCGGGATCAGGAAGATCGAGAGCATCTCGATGAAGTTCGACAACGGCGTCGGGTTCTCGAAAGGATGCGAGGAGTTGGCGTTGAAGAAGCCGCCGCCGTTCGTGCCCAGCATCTTGATCGCGGTCTGCGACGCGGCCGGGCCCATCGGCAGCGTTTGCGTGCCGTGCTGCAGCGTCGTCGCGTCGACATAGGCCGAGAGGTTCTGCACGACACCCTGCGACACCAGCAGCAACGCGATCAGCAGGGAGAACGGCAGCAGGATGTACAGCGTGGTGCGGGTGACATCGACCCAGAAGTTGCCCAGGGCGTTCACCCCGCGCCGGGCGAAGCCACGCACCACCGCGATCAGCACCGCGATGCCGGTGGCGGCCGAGAGGAAGTTCTGCACGGCCAGGCCAAGGGCCTGGGTCAGGTAACTCATCGTCGACTCGCCGCCGTAGCCCTGCCAGTTGGTGTTCGTCGCGAAACTGACGGCGGTGTTCATGGCGGAATCGGGCGTCACCGCCCCGAAGTGCTGCGGGTTCAGCGGCAGCCACTGCTGGGTGCGCTGGAGCAGGTACACCGCCGCCACGCCGGCCACGTTGAAGACCAGCATGGCGAGGGCATAGCGCTTCCAGCCCATGTCCTCGTCGGCACGGATGCCGGAGAGGCGATACAGCAGGCGCTCCGCGCCCGCGCCGAAGCGGGTCACCCGGTTGGGCTCGTCGGCGAAGACGAGGGCCATGTAGCGGCCTACCGGTTTCACGAGCGCCAGCAAGACGACCAGGTAGAGGCCGATCTGGAAGAAATCGTTGGCGGTCATTCGAACCACTCCGGCTTGAGGAGGGCGACGCACAGATAGCCCGCGAGCGCCACGGCGATGACCATGGCGACGATATAGATGAAGGACATGGCGGCTACCTCAGCGGCGACCCAGCCGGTCGCAGATCATGAGGAAGCCGATCGTCATGGCCGTAAGCACGATGACGAGGAGGACGTACAGGAATTCCACGATGGCGTTCCGTCGGAAAGGACGGTGCGCATTGTTCGCCTGGGGCGATATCTACGGTGTATCGATACCGGAGGGCGGCGTAACGTTTGCGTAAATTTTAGCGATTTCCTACTTTTCCAACCTCTCCCGGAACAGTTCGTCGATCCGCCGGTACTCGTCATACCACGAGTCCGCATGCACGAACCCATGCCGCTCCAACGGATACAGCGACATCCAGAAATTCGTCTTGTGCAGCTCGATGAAACGCTGGTACAGGCGGATGGAGTCGCTGGCCAGCACGTTGTCGTCGATCAGGCCATGCTCGATCAGCAGCGGATCGGCGAGCGCCTCGGCGTAATGGATCGGCGAGCTGGTCTTGTACGCCTCCGGGTCCAGCTGCGGATCGTTGAGGATGTTCGAGGTGTACTCATGGTTGTAGCTGGTCCAGTCCGTGACCGGACGCAACGCGGCGCCCGCGGCGAACTCGCCCGGCGCGCGCAGCAGGGCCATCAACGTCATGAAGCCGCCGTAGCTGCCGCCATAGATACCCACGCGCTTCGGGTCCACGCCATGGTTCGCCACCAGCCAGGCCTTGCCGTCGAGCAGGTCGTCCAGTTCGGGATGACCCATCTGCCGGTAGATCGCCGTTCGCCAGTCGCGGCCGTAGCCCTTCGAAGCGCGATAGTCCATGTCCAGCACCACGTAGCCGCGCTGCACCAACAGGTTGTGGAACATCTGCTCACGGAAGTACGACGGGTAGGACAGGTGTACGTTCTGCAGGTAGCCGGCACCGTGGACGAAGATCACCGCCGGGCGCGAGGCCGCCGCGGCCGCGTCGGCCGGGCCGTAGAACTTCGCCCAGATCGTGCCTGCGCCGTGCTTCGAGGGCACCTGGACGATCTTCGGCGCGATCCACTCGCGCGCCTTGTAGGCCGGCTTGCGCGTATCGGTCAGCTCGCGCGGCGCCGAGCCATCCACCCCGATCGTTGCCAGCTGGGAGGGAACGTAGGGCGAAGAATGCAGGACGGCGAGGCGGCTCCCGTCCGGCGAAAGCGTGAAATCGTCGAGACCCTCGAAGTGCGTGATGCGGGCAAGCTCGCCACCCTTCGCCGGCACGGCGTAGATGTCATAGCTATAGGGTGCGACCTTGTTCGTACGCACGTAGAAGCGCGAACCGTCGGGGCTCAACACCGGGTGATCGACCTCGAAGCGGCCCGCGGTCAGCGCCGTGGCCTTGCCCCCAAGGGGACGCGTGTACAGCTGCGCGTAGCCGGATTCCTCGCTCAGGTACCAGAGCGTGCGTCCATCGCGTAGCCAGCCGAAGTCGTTGCCGTCCCAGTTGATCCAGGCCTTGTCGGTCAGTCGATGCTGCGAGACCAGGGCATGGCGGTCGAAGTCGACGGTGGCGATCCAGCGATCCTTGTTGTCGATGGCGCGCAGCTGCACGGCCGCTTCGCGGCCGTCGTCGCTCCAGACGATGCCCGGGCTGTACTCGGCGTTGACGATCGCCGGCCGCTTCGCCGGAGCGGCGAGTTCGTCGGCGCGTTCCTTCCTGCCCTCCTTGCGCAGCGCCGCCACGGTCTTCGCACGGATCTCGGCCAGCGGATCGTCGCCGATGCCCGGCAGGGTCTTCGTGTCGAGGTCGTAGCTCGCATGCGTCTTCAGGTCGAGCAAGCGCAGGGACTGCGGCGCGGGATCCTTCCTTCCCACGTAGCTGCGCGTCGCCTCGGGCTCCGCGTATCCGGAATCGGTCACGTAATGCGTGAGGTCGGCGACCTTGCCCTTGTCCGCGTCCTTGGCCTCGGTCACCACGATCATCCAGCGACCGTCCGGCGACAGCGAGGTATCCACGATGCTCACGTTCTTGCCCAGCCAGAACGGCTTCGGCGCGCGCCCCGGATCGGCGGCCGAAAGGGCGTCGGCATCCGCCGCCATCGCTTTTTCGTCGGATCGCAGGTCGCGCAGCGTCTTGAACAGCGCCTGCTGGTCGTCGGTCAGTCCGTCGGACTTCTTCGCCTCCGGATCGTCCTTCGCTTCCAGGTCGGCTACCTGCGACACCGGACCACCGGCCACGGCATACGCGAACCAGTCGTTGTCGGCGCGGAAGGTGAGCAGCCGCCCGTCGAGGGAGAAGCGCGGGTCGCGCTCCTTCGCACCGCTTCGCGTCACCTGCACGGTGGTGCCGCTGGCAAGGTCGCGCAGGAGGATGTCGCCATGGTGGACGAAGGCGGCATGGCGACGGTCGCGGTCGAATACCGGCTTGCCGCCGTCGGCCTTCGCGACCGCCGCCGGGTCGAGGCGCTCCGGCGTGCCGCCGTCCGCGGCCACCCGCCAGAGGTCGCGCACCGGCGTGCCGTCGTGCTTCAGCGAGTAGTAGACCTGGCTGCCGTCCACGCTCCAGTAGGCGTCCTCCACCGGCGGCCCGATCCAATCCGGATCGGCCATGATCGTTTCCATGTCGAGCGGCGGCTGTGCGGCCAGTGCAGGGGCCGCGGCGAGGGCGGTGATCAGGGCGGCGGCGAGTACGCGCATCGAAAGAGTCCAGCCTAAAACCCGCGAGCTTACCTTGTAGGAGCCGCTATAGCGGCGAGAAGCCCACGAAGCGACGAAGCGGCGAGGCAGGTTCCCCTCGCCGCTATAGCGGCTCCTACAGGGGTGCTACCCTCGGAAATCCTCTACGGGAGTCCAACCCAATGCGCGTCCTCGTCCCCCGCCTGCTCGCCGCCAGCCTTCTCTTCGCCTTCGGCGCCCACGCCGCCACGTCCCCTCCGCCGCCGACGCCGAAGCGGATGGTTTCGGAAACGCTTGCGGGCCAGCCCGTGAACGATCCGTACCGCTGGCTGGAGAACTCGGCGGCGGCTGACGTGAAGCAGTGGATCGACGCGCAGAACGCCTACACCGAGGCTGCCATCGGCGCCATGCCGCTGGGCAAGACGCTGAGCAACCGCATCCGCGAGCTGTCGATCACTTCCACCACGCGCTCCTCGCCGACGCTGGCGGGCGGCACGCTTTTCTATTTCGAGAACACGCCGCCGCAGCCGCAGCCGGTACTGGTCGCGAAAGCCTGGCCGGACGGCAAGACGCGCACCCTCGTCGACCTCAACCAGGGCGACGGCAGCACCGCGATCACCGCTTACTGGCCGTCGCCCAGCGGCCGCTACCTCGCCTACGGCACGGCCGAGGGCGGTAGCGAGCTGACCACCATCCATATCCTCGACACGAACACCGGCAAACCGCTGGGCGACGTGCTGCCCTTCGCCGGCGGCGGCACCACGCCGCAGGCGCTGGCCTGGGATGCCGACGAGAAGGGCGTGACCTATGCGCGCTTCGACGCCCCGGCGGCCGGCAAGCCGCTCCGCGAATTCGATGCCTACCTTGCCCACCACGTCATCGGTCAACCGGCGGCGAAGGACAAGGTGGTATTCGGCAAGGGTTACTCGCACGTGGCCGAGTACATCCTCAAGGAGGACGCGGGCGGCAAGGCCACGGCACTGCTCGCCAACGAGGGCGACGGCGGTCCGGCCGAGGTCTACCTGCGCGAGGGCAACGGTTCCTTCAGGCGTGTGCTCGGCCGCGAAGCGGACGTGCGCGCGGCGAGCTGGGTGGGCGACCGCCTCTACGTCGTCACCTTCGCGGGCGCGCCGCGCGGAAAGGTCGTCGCGATCGGGGCGGACGGCAAGGCCACCGACGTCCTCGCCGAGGGCAAGGGCGCCATCCAGCACGTGACCGCGCTAGGCGACGGTTTCCTCGTCGTGCGCAGCGCCGGCCCCGACTGGTGGGCCGACCAGTACGACGCCAGGGCCGGCTTCGTGCGCCGCGTGCCGTTGCCCGCCACGGGTATCGCCATCGGTGGCGTCGCCGCCGAAAAGGGTCAGGGCAAGGCGCTGATCACCTATGCCGGCTGGACCCAGCCGACGCATTGGGCCGAGTACGACGGCGCCACCGGCGCGGTGAAGACCATCTTCGAAGTGAAGCCCGCCGCCGACTATTCGAAGGTGCGCGTCACGCGGGTGGAAGGCACCTCGAAGGACGGCACGAAGATCCCGGTGACGGTGATCGCGATGGACGGCACGTCGCCGAACGGCAAGCGCCCGACCATCCTCTACAGCTATGGCGGCTTCGGCATTCCGGTGACGCCGGGCTTCATCGGGGCAAACCTCGCCTGGCTGGAACGCGGCGGCGTGCTCGCCTACGCCAACATCCGTGGCGGTAACGAGTTCGGCGAGGCGTGGCACGAGCAGGGTCAGAAGACGCGCAAGCAGAACGTGTTCGACGATTTCTATGCGGCCTCGCAGGCGCTGATCGATACGAAGTGGACCGACACGAAGCACCTCGGCATCCTCGGTGGCAGCAATGGCGGCCTGCTGATGGGCGCGGCGCTCACGCAGCATCCGGAGCAGTACCGCGCCGTGGTCGGCGCCGTGGGTATCTACGACGTACCGCGCCACGAGACGGCCTTCGCCAACGGTCCGTACAACGTGAGCGAATACGGTAGCGTGTCCGATCCCGTGCTGGCGAAGGCGATGCTGGCCTATTCGCCCCTGCATAACGTGAAGAAGGGCGCGAAGTACCCGGCCGTTCTGCTGACCACCGGCGCCAACGATCCGCGCGTGGCGCCCTGGCAGTCGCGCAAGTTCGCCGCGGCGTTGCAGGACGCCAGCAGCTCCGGCCAGCCGGTGCTCCTGCTCACCCGCATGAACGCGGGTCACGGCATCGGCGCGCCCTTCAGCCAGCGCGTGGGCAACCAGGCGCTGGCGATGACGTTCTTCGCGACCGAATTGGGCCTCGGGGAGTAACGGCGGGTCGCGCGCTTCGCCTATATTGGCGGCGCGGCCGGTGGTGGCCGCGTCGCCAAGGAAGCCTTCGTGATCGTGTCGGACCTGTTCGCCCTTCCCGCCTTCGTGGCCTACCTGGCTCTCGGTGCCTTGTACTTCGTCGCCTTCCTGGTGACCTACATCTGGATCACCCCCCAGCGGGAAATGGCGTTGATCCGCGACGGCAACCTCGCCGCCGCCCTCAGCCTCGGCGGCGCCGCCGTCGGCTTCGTGCAACCGCTTGCCAGCGCGATCGCGCACAGCGTCAGCCTGCTGGACCTCGCCCTCTGGGGGCTGGTGGCCTGGGTGGTGCAACTGCTGACCCATTTCGTGCTTCGCCTGGTGGTGCGCGACCTGCGCAGCAAGATCGAAGGCGACGTGCGTTCGGTGGCGCTGTTCGTCGCGGTGGTCGCGGCCTGCGTCGGCGCGATCAACGCCGCCGCCATGTCCTACTGAAGGGTGACGGCATGAAAAAGGACATCCGTGCCTCGCAGCCACCGGTCGCCAGGCACCCTTCGTTCCATGCGCCGCCCGATCCGTTGCTGCGGAAGCGTTCCGTGAGCGTGGCCCTGGGCGCGCTCGGCGTGGCGGCCGTGGGTTTCATGGCGTTCGGCGGCAAGGACGTGCAGCGGAACGGTTACGAGACGCTGGAGGATTGCGAGCACGATTACGCCAGCGGGCAATGCACGCGGGACACCGCGGTGTCCTCGAACGGAGGCAGCGGCGGCCACTACGGGGGCTATCACTATTACGGCCCCTGGTATCGCAGCGACTGGCGCAATGGCCCGATCAAGGGCGATCCCGGCCCCGGACGCAGCTTCGCCTCCGGGGCCGGCTTTAACGGTCATGGACCTTCCTCGATGGACTTCGGCCGCCGTGGCGGCTTCGGCTCCTCGGGACGCGTCTCCGCAAGGGGAGGCTGATGCGGCGCGAACGCATCGAGCCGCGCGCCGGCTGGCAGCATCGCGTGGAGGCGATCGGCTTCGGTTTCCACACGCTCGACGGCAGGCCTTACTGGCGCGAGGATGCCTGCTACGTCTTCGACGAATCCGCGATCGCCATGCTGGAAACGGCAACGGCCGAGCTCCACTCCCTGTGCCTGGAAGCCGTCGACCGTATCGTCCGCGCCGGCCGCTACGCCGATCTCGGCCTCCCCGACGATGCGGCGCGCCTGGCGGAACGCAGCTGGTTCGATCGCGATCCCTCGCTCTATGGCCGGATGGACCTCTCCTTCGACGGCCGTTCGCCACCGAAGCTGTTCGAATACAACGCGGATACGCCCACGTCGCTCTTCGAAGCCTCGGTAGTCCAGTGGTACTGGCTGGAGGACGTCGCGCCCGAGGCGGACCAGTTCAATTCGATCCACGAGAAACTCATCGCACGCTGGCGGGAGATCGGCGGTGGACCGCGCGTGCACTTCGCGGCCTGCTACGACAATCCCGAGGACGGCACCACCACGGACTACCTGCTGGATACCTGCGTCCAGGCGGGATACGACGTGCAACCGCTCGATATCGAGGAAATCGGCTGGTCCGGCAAGGCGTTCATCGACCTGGCCGACCGCCCGATCGACCGCCTGTTCAAGCTGTATCCGTGGGAGTGGCTGATGAGCGAGCCATTCGCCACGCACATCCCGCACAGCGGAACGCGCTGGCTCGAGCCGCCGTGGAAGATGCTGCTGTCGAACAAGGCGATCCTTCCACTGCTTTGGGAATTCTTTCCGGGGCATCCGAACCTGCTGCCCGCGAGCCGCACGCGTGCGCACGTCGACGGTCCCGTGGTGGCGAAGCCGTACTGGGGCCGCGAGGGCGACGGCATCGTCGTGCTCGGTGTGAACGAACGCGGCGAGGACAAGCCGCTTCATGTCTACCAGTCGCTCGCGCCCCTGCCCGTGTTCGATGGGCGGCACGCGCTGGTGGGGTCCTGGGTGATCGGCGACGAACCCGCCGGCATCGGCATCCGCGAAGACGACGACCGGATCACGCGCAATACGAGCTGCTTCGTGCCGCACCGGTTTCGCCAGGGACACTAGACTTCCGGGAACGGCATCCCCTGGCGGCGTCGGCGGTGCTGGTGGAAGCCCGCCGTATGATGAAGCTGCGCACCGGTGCCCATGCCGTCGGACGAGACGATGCGACAAAGGAAGAACGTATGCGAGCCGATCGCCTCGCTGTGGACGATGGTCAGCTCCTCTATGCGGAGCGCCGATGCGACCGTCGGAATGTCGAACCCGGGCGACCGGCTCAGAGGGAAGGAAAGTTCGTTCCAGGCCGTGACTGCCTCCCTGTGGTGGCGCGCCAACTGGTAGACCGTCGGTTTCATCGACGCGGGCGGGTGCGAGAGGGCCAACCGGCGCAGGGTGCGCATCGTCGGCTCCGATACATTGCTGCTGCGCAGGGCGAGCGAGAAAAGACCGCTGCTTTCGAGCGGTCCGATGAGGTCCATGGGGAAGATGTTGCGGTGGCCTTCCGTTTCCAGCGACACCAGGACGACGGGACGCGGAGGCAGGTAGGCGATCATCAGTTGCTGCGCGGCCGCCGGCTCCATGTTCAGATGGTTCGTGGACCGGTGCCTGAGCATGTTCCGGTTCTGGCGCCATGCCGTCAGCGGACGAAGCGGCCAACCGAGGCAGTAATGCTCGCCTTTCTCGACCCGGTACAGGTGGACTCCGGCGCGATCGACCGCGATGCGGCCTTCCTTGCGAAGACGCAACTGCCCGAGGAGACTCCCGGTGTGGCTATCGTGGTAGCGCAGCAGCGGATGCGTGCCGGCATCGATGCCGGTCGCGATCGTCAACGGGTTGAGCGAGGCGACGGTGTGGTCCCGGGTGGCGTCCGCATGACCGCCTTCCCAGTGCAACTCCGCCCTCACGTACCGTTCCGCGGGATCGACGGCGACCGTCGCCCACTGCGGCACGGAGGGCACGATTCGCCCGATCGCTTTCCGCAACATGCTCAGGTTCGCCGGAAGAGAAGGAAGAGGTACGGTTCGGTCAACATGCCGAATCCGCCGGGGAGCCTGCGCTCCAGGCGAAAGTATGGCGCGGCCGCACGCTCCGGCACGCGCGGGGCGAAGCGATGGATGCCGCTTTCCGTCTCGAACGAATAGAAGCCATGGCGAAACAGGTTGAAGAGGTTCCTTCGCCACCAGCCGTATCGCGCATCGCCCAGGAAGTACGGGTTGAGCATGCTGGCGAGAACGAATCCGCCGGGGTTGACCACGGTGTACAGCTGTTCGAAAAGCGGCGTCTGATCGGCGATATGGTTCAACACGGCGAAGTTGGCGGTCACCGCGTCGACACGGCACGGAAGGTCCGCGTCGACGCAGACCACCGCGCCCCTGGCGACCTCGTCGTGACAGTAAAGCTCGAGGTGGCCACGCATCGACGGCGACGGCTCATGGACGAAGGTACGGTGGCCGTTGGCAACGTAGGCCTTGGCGTCGATGCCCGTGCCGGCGCCGAAATCGAGCACGTCGGCACCTTTCGCCAGAAGGCCCAGCGCCAGCTCCCGGAAGCGGTCGCGTACGGCCACCTCGCGCCTGGAAGTCAGGAAGAACTGGTGGTACTGCTCCCCGGTATGCATTTGCGACCGCCCTTACGTCGATAAGGGTAAGTGCTTCCGAGCTCCGGAAAGGTTTCGCCCAACCCCCGCCGCCCCCTGTAGGAGCCGCTATAGCGGCGAGAAGCCGACGAAGCGATGAAGCGGCGAGGCAGGTTCCCCTCACCGCTATAGCGGCTCCTGCAAGGGTGGGCTGTTACGATGCGGGGTTCTGAAAGGAGTCCTTTGTCGATGCCCCTGCCCACCGTCGAACACGAAACCCGCCCCTCGCCGACCTGGTCGGTCATCTGGCTGCACGGCCTGGGTGCCGACGGCAACGATTTCGCTCCCATCGTGCCGGAACTGGTCGACACGGCGTGGCCGGGGGTCCGCTTCGTGTTCCCGCACGCACCGGTGCGGCCGATCACGGTGAATAACGGGGTGCCGATGCGCGCCTGGTACGACATCAAGGGCCTCGCCATCGCCGACAAACAGGACGCTCCCGGTATCCGCGCCTCGATCGGCGAGGTGGAGGCGCTGATAGCGCGCGAAGTGGAGCGCGGCGTGCCACCGTCGCGGATCGTGCTGGCCGGGTTCTCGCAGGGCGGCGCGATGGCCCTGGCCGCCGGCCTGCGTCATCGCGAATCGCTCGCCGGCATCCTGGTGCTGTCCGCCTATCTCCCGCTGCACGACACCATCGAGGCCGAACGCAGCGGAGCGAACCATGCCACGCCGATCTTCTGGGGCCACGGCAGCGCCGATCCCATCGTGCCGATGGTCCTCGGCGAGCAGTCGCGCCAGGCCCTGGAAGCTCTGGGCCATCGGATCGACTGGCACACCTACCCCATGGGCCACCAGGTGAGCATGCCGGAGATCGCGGACATCCGCGCCTGGCTGTCGGAACGCTTCGCCGAGGCCTGATGCCACCCTGCAGGAGCCAGGTTTCGTGACCGACCGCTAGCAGCGTTTGGGCCGGCTTCCGGCATACTCGCCGCATGCCAGGGGACCCTCACAATCCGCGCCAGCCTTCCGCCCCGCTGCCGGATTTCTGCAGCCTGCCGGTGCTGTTCGCCCTGCTGGTCGTCGGCGCGCTCACGGTCACGCTGATGTGGCTGGCGCCGGGGAACGACGGCGACCTGCGCGACTACAGCATCGCGGTACTCTTCACGAGCTGGCTGTCGATCCTCCTCACCGTGGCGCTGTGCAAGCTGCGCCCCTGGATGCAGCGGCTACCCTGGCTCCTGCCTTATGCCGCCGTATGGCTGCTGCTGGTGATCACGGTGGGCGCGAGCGCCGCCGTGCTCGGGTGGATCGACCGCAACCTCGGGGCGGGCCTCAGCCCCGCTTCGGGCTTCCGCTTCGTCCGCGACAGCATGCTCGCCACCGGGCTGCTTGGCGCAGGCCTGCTGCGCTATTTCTACGTGGTGGCGCAATGGCAGGTGCGTGTGGCCGCCGCGGCGCAGGCGCAGGTGGCCGCGCTGCAGGCGCGCATCCGCCCGCATTTCCTCTTCAACAGCATGAACGCGGTGGCGGCGCTCATTCGCGTGGATCCGGATGCCGCCGAGCGTACGGTGGAAAACCTGGCCGAGCTGTTCCGCGCGGCGCTGGGCAGCGACCAGGCTTCGCTGGGCACGCTGGGCGAGGAATGGTCGCTGGTCGACCGCTACCTGGAGATCGAGGCGCTGCGTCTCGGCGACCGCCTTCGCGTGGAGCGCGACATCGACCTGCCGGCGGACCTCCCGTTGCCGCACCTGCTTCTCCAGCCGCTGGTGGAGAACGCCATACGCCACGGCGTGCAGCCGCTCCGCGCAGGCGGCACCATCCGTCTCGGCGGCCATCGGGTTCCGGGCGGCGTGGAGCTCGTGGTGGACAATCCCCTGGGTGGCACACCGGCCACGCCGGGCAATGGGCATGGCCTGCGCAATGTGCGCGAGCGGGTACGTTTCCACTTCGGCGAACGTGCCACGGTGAGTGCGCAGGCGCGCGACGGCCGTTTCGTCGTCAGCGTGTTCCTGCCGGAGGCCGCGCATGCGCGTACTGATCGCCGATGACGAGCCGCTCGCGCGGGTTCGCCTGCGCGGCCTGCTGGCACGGCGCAGCGACGTGACCGTCGTCGGCGAGGTCGCCGACGGCGAGGCGATGCTCGAGGCCTGTGTCGAACTCGCGCCGGACCTCGTCCTGCTCGATGTGGAGATGCCCGGCCTGACCGGCACGGCGGCCGCGCGACGGCTCGCGGGCCTGCCCGCACCGCCGCAGGTCGTGTTCTGCACGGCCTACGAACAGCATGCCCTCAGCGCGTTCGAACTCGGCGCCACAGATTACGTCCTGAAACCGGTCCGCGCGGAACGCCTGGACGAGGCGCTCGACCGTGCCGCCGCGCGCCGCCCGTCGCCGCGCCCGGAGCGCGGTGCGTGGCTGCGCGCGCGCAGCGGCGGCGACGAGGTACGCGTGGCGCTGGACGACGTGCTCTACCTGCTGGCGGACGAGAAATACGTGGCCGTGCACCATGCCGGCGGCATGTGGCTGATCGACGAATCGCTGCGCCAGCTGGAAGCGGCGCACGGCGAGCGGCTGGTCCGCCTGCACCGCAATTGCCTGGTTCCGCGATCCCGCCTGCAAGGCCTGAAAACGCTGCCGGATGGCCGCGTGCTCGCGCGGCTGTCGGGCACCGAGGTGGCGCCGGAAGTCAGCCGGCGCAATCTGCCGGCGGTTCGGCAGCTGTTGCGGGCGACATAAGGGTCGCTGCGCGCGCCGCCGGTTTGCGGGACAATTCCCGCCTTCGTCCGTTTCGTCCCGGCTGGAAAGCAATGACCGCACCGCTCCGCATCGCCACCCGCAAAAGCGCACTGGCCCTCTGGCAGGCCGAACACGTGGCCACCCTGCTGCGTCAGGCGCATCCGGGCCTGGTCGTGGAACTGGTGCCGCTGTCCACGCGCGGCGACGAGATCCTCGACCGTTCCCTGGCGACGATCGGCGGCAAGGGCCTGTTCCTGAAGGAACTGGAGGTTGCGATCCTCGACGGCCGGGCCGACATCGCCGTGCACTCGCTGAAGGACGTACCGGCCGAGCTGGAGCCGGGCTTCGTGCTTTCGGCGATCCTGCCGCGCGCCGATGCCGCGGACGCCTTCATCAGCAACGACTACGCGACGCTGGCGGACCTTCCGAACGGCGCCCGTGTCGGCACCTCGTCGCTGCGCCGTCAGGCACAGGCGCGCGCGCTGCGCCCGGACCTGCAGCTGCTGGACCTGCGCGGCAATGTGAACACGCGCCTGGCGAAACTCGACGACGGTCACTACGACGCGATCGTTCTGGCCTGCGCCGGTGTCGAGCGGCTCGGCATGGCCGGACGCATCAGCCATCGCCTGGCCAGCCCCGACTGGCTGTCCGCACCGGGACAGGGCGCGATTGCCGTCGAATCGCGCGAGGCCGACGTACGCGTGGGCGAACTCATGGCGGCACTGGACGACCCGGAGACGCGCATCGCGGTGGACGCGGAGCGGGCCATGAACGAGAAGCTGGGCGGCAGCTGCGCCGTGGCGATCGGCGCCTGGTGCGTGGTGGCGGAACACGGACTCACCCTGCACGGCGTGGTGGGTAACGCGGCCACCGGCGAGCTTCTGCGCGCGCAGGCCGACAGCAAGAACGACACGCCGGTGACGCTGGGCCACGAGGTGGCGGCGATGCTGCTGTCGCTGGGCGCCGAGGAATTCCTGAAGCCGCAGCGCTGAATGGAACTGTAGGAGCCGCTATGGCCGCGAGAAGCCTGCGAAGCGATGAAGCGGCGAGGCAGGTTCCCTCGCCGCTAGAGCGGCTCCTACAGGTACAGGCCCTCAGAAGTTGTAGACGAGATTCGTCGTCGTGAGCTTGTCGGTGCTCTGCGTGCCGGGCTGGGTGTCGCTGTTGTAACGGATCTGGTAGCCCACCTTCAGTGCCATCTTCTTCGTCATGCTGACCGAAAGACCGATGTCGTTCTGGTAGTACTGGTTCTTGGAGCCCGCTTCCATCAGCAGCGTGTCTTCCAGCGCCGTGTTGTCGGTGAGGCGGTACTTGGCATTGACCAGGCCGCGGCCGACCACTTCGCTCTCGGCGTCCGGCGTGTAGGTTTCGCTCACGGTGTTGCCGTCGGCGTCCACCACCGGCGTGCCGTCGGGGCCGAGCAGGGCGCGTTCGGACTTCGCCGGCTGGTAGCGCTTGAAACCGGGGCCGATTTCGAACGACAGCTCGGCACGCTCGTTCTTCAGCGCGATATAGCCGTAGCCGACCGAGATGATGCCCTGCCAGAGATTGGCGCCGAAGTCGTCGTGCTCGTAGCGAGCCGCCGTCACCACATAGCTGCGCGGATCGAACTTGTAGCCCACCGACGCACCCGTGTCGTAACGGTTGGCCGTGGTGCTGAACTTGTCGACCGTGTTGCCGGCGCCGTCCTCGACCGAAACCTCGCCCTTGGAACGCAGGCCGTTGAGGAAGAAGTTGTTCTTCCAGACCTCGTTTTCCTGGCTGAGTCCCAGTTTGGCGTTGGCGTTCTCCGAACGGGAGTTGCCGCGGGAGGAGGCGAAGCCGAATTCGCCGGAGCCCGTCCAGCCGCCATTCTGGGAGGCATCCGAATTCGCGTTGGCGTTGGCATTGGCGTCCTGGGCCGATGCCGTGAAGGGCAGTGCGGCGAGGACGAGCGTGGCGATAAGGAGTTTTTTCATCGTCTACCCGTATTGTGGAAGGGAAACCGTCATGCGCGGCCGGCCACGAGCCGGTCGTACGCGCGACCGTAAAGCCGCTGTTCGAGGCATTGACCGATAACGCAGCTTAACGCGGCCAGACCGGCGGCCAGCGCGTGGGTCGGGCCGGCGGGATGGGAAATCAGCAGGAGGCTGGGCAGACCCACCGAAAGCATGGCCACCGCGACCCGCCCGCCAAGCAGGGATATGGCGCCGCGGCCGCGGGAAAAGCGCTCGGCGGCGCCGTTTTCCTCGGCCAGGCGGCGCAGCGCGCGCCAGCGCATGCCTTCCACGATACCCAGCGCCAGGGCCACGGCGAGCAACGCGAGCCGCCATGGGTTGAACGAGCCGGTGGGCGTCTCGGTCTGCAGTGCGACGCAGAGCCAGAACCAGAGACCGCCGGCGAACAGCGCCCAGGTGGTGCGTGCCAGCGGCAAGGTGTTCGCGACGGCGGCCACGGCGATGGGAAGGCCGCGGGAGATGCCGCGCGCCGTATACACCAGGGTGGCGAGGCTGCACAGCATGAGGGCGGCACCGGCCAGGCGCGTGGCCCAGAAATCGTTGTCGCCACGCGCCAGGCCGGCGAGCGCCAGCATGGGCAGGAAATTCACCATCGCGATCATGCCTTCCAGGGTCGGCATCATCCGCTTCACCGGATTCCATCCATGCCAGTCCGACGCGAACGGCAGGCGCAGGCAGGTCGCGACCAGGCCGGAGGCGACGAAGACCAGCCCGATCGACAGCGGAACCAGTACCTCGCCGCGACCGTTGGGGTACGTGCCGAGCGCCAGCGCCGTGCCGAGCACCATCCACAGGCCGTACCCGGTCGCGGTGGCCGTCTGGATGACCACGCTCGGGGTTGAGAACAGGTTGCGGGCAGGATCGCCCCTGTCGGGCCGGCCCTGCGGGTCCAGCGCGACGGAGGGCGTCTCGGTCGGTTCCGCCATGGTCGGGGAAGGCCTTCGGCGAATCGCAAAGGGTCATTTTTGCGCCTTATGGCGCCCGGCGCAAACCCGGGCACGCTCCGTCGCCGTACTCTCTTGCGGAGTGGCCCTGCCACCGCCATGCTTCGACCGTAGATACGGGCGTCACGCCCGCACGGACACACTTACCCGAAGCTCCATCTGCCGGCGACACCCATGGACCGCTACGAGCGCATTCTCACCCTGCACCGACTGCTGAAGTCCGCCCATTACCCGGTGCCGCTATCCCGTCTGATGGACGAACTGGAATGTTCGCGGGCCACCCTGTATCGCGACGTGGCCTTCCTCCGCGACGCCCTGGGCGCGCCGGTGCAGAGCGTGGCTGGCGAGCAGGCCTCGTTCCGTTACGAAGCCGGCGAAGCCGACAGCTTCGAACTGCCCGGCCTGTGGCTGACCAGCGACGAACTGGCCGCGCTGATGGCGCTCAACGAGCTGATCGGCCGCTCCGATCCCGGCGTGCTGGCGGGCGCCCTCGCGCCGTTCAAGGCGCGCATCGAGCGCCTGCTCTCCGACCACGGCAGCGGCAAGGCGTTGCCGGTGGACCGCATCCGGGTCATCTCCTGGGGCGCGCGCAAGATGGACCAGCAGGTGTTCCGCATCGTGGCTGGCGCCGTGCTGGAACGCCGCCAGCTGAGCTTCCGCTATCGTGCGCGCACCACGAATTCCGACACGAAGCGCACGGTGTCGCCACAGCGCCTCACCCATTACCGCGACAACTGGTACCTCGACGTGTGGGACCACGACCGCGAGGCCCTGCGCAGCTTCGCCGTCGACCGCATCGCCGATCCGCAGGCGCTCGAGGCGAAGGCGAAGGACGTGGAGGAAACGGAGCTCAACGACCTGCTCGCCTCCAGCTACGGCATCTTCGCCGGCAAGCCAAAGGCCTGGGCCACCATCCGCTTCTCGTCCCATGCCGCGCGATGGGTCGCCGACGAGCACTGGCATTCCCAGCAGAAGGGCGAGTGGCTGCAGGACGGCCGCTACGAACTGAAGGTGCCGTATTCAAATTCCCGCGAACTGCTGATGGACGTGCTCAAGTACGGCCCCGACGCGGAGATCGTGTCGCCGCTGCCGCTGCGCGAGGAGATGAAGATCCTGCTGCAGCTCGCGCTGTCCGGCTACCAGGCCAACGGGAACCATCACTGAAGGCCGTTTCGTGAGCGACTTCGACATCGCCGATCCGGGTGCCCTGCCCGCCGCGAACGGGGGGTCGCGCAAGCCGCGCGTGGCCCTTGCGCTTGGCGCCGGTGCGGCGAAAGGCCTCGCCCATATCGGGGCGATCGAGGTGCTGGAAGACCGCGGCTACGAGATCGTGGCGGTGGCGGGCACCTCGATGGGCGCCCTCATCGGCGGCATCTACGCCATGGGCAAGCTCGACATCTACCGCGACTGGGTATCCACGCTGGCCCGCTTCGACGTGCTGCGCCTGGTGGACTGGAGCTTTTCCGGCGGCGGCTTCATCAAGGGCGACCGGATCATGGCCGCCCTGCGCGAACTGATCGGCGAGGTGAACATCGAGGACCTCGAGCTCACCTACACGGCCGTGGCGACCGATATCGATCGCGAACGCGAGGTGTGGCTCACCCGGGGGCCGTTGTTCGACGCGATCCGCGCCTCCATCGCCATTCCCACGCTGTTCCGCCCTTATACGCACGACGGCCGCCGCCTCGTCGACGGCGCCCTGCTCAATCCCCTGCCGGTCCTGCCGCTGATGCGCGAGGAGGCCGACTACGTGGTGGCGGTGAGCGTGGACGGCGCGGCCGAAATGCAAAAGCCACCGGAGCGCAACGTGACCGCGGCACCGGACGAGGGTTACGCCGCAAAGCTGGGCCGGTTCATCGGCCGCGTGCTGCCGGCCGCCGAACCGAAGATCCGCGATCCTGGTGCGTTCGAGCTGATGACGCAGTCCATGGACCTCATGCAGGCCAACCTCTCGCGCCTGCGCCTCGCGGCCTATCCGCCGGACCTGTTGATCGAGATCCCGCGCAACGTGTCGACGGTGTACGAGTTCTATCGGGCGCGCGAACTGATCGAGCTGGGACGCGAGCGCACAGCGAAGGCGCTCGAGGCCTGGAAGCCGCGGTCGCCTGCGACTCGCTGATTTGTAGGAGCCGCTATAGCGGCGAGGGGACCCTACCTCGGCGCATCATCGCTCCGTGGGCTCCTCGCCGCTATAGCGGCTCCCACAGGGTTGCGTCAGACTTCCTCGGTGCGGGTGACCTTCGCCCGGCGCATCAGCCACGCCACGCCGCGCAGGTCGGCCAGGCCGACCCAGAGGCGATCCAGCATGCCGTACTTCGACGTGCCGGCCGTGCGCGGGCGGTGGCCCACCGGCACGCTCTGGCTCGCGAACCCAGCGCGCTTCACCAAGGCCGGCAGGTAGCGGTGCATGTGGTCGAAGTAGGGCAGGCGCAGGAAGGTCTCGCGCTCGAACAGCTTCAGGCCGCAGCCGGTGTCGGGCGTGTCGTCACGCAGCATGCGCGAGCGCACCGCGTTGGCGATCTTCGAGGAAATGCGCTTGTTGAAGCTGTCGCGGCGGGTGACGCGCCAGCCGGCGAAGAGCTTGAGGTCCCCCGCCGCGGTGTCGCGCGCGGCCAGCAGCTTCGGAATATCGGCCGGGTCGTTCTGGCCGTCGCCGTCGAGCGTGGCGATCCACGGCGCGCGGGCGGCGCGCACGCCGTTCCAGACGGCGGTGCTCTGCCCGCTGCGGGTGATGTGGCGGACGATCCGCAGTTCCGGGTACTGCGTCCTGGCCGCCGTGAGCACGGCGACGCTGTCGTCGGTGCTGTCGTCGTCGACGTAGATGATCTCGAAGTCGATCCGTCCACGCAGGGCCGCCGCGATCTCGGCGAGGAGGGGCGGGATGTTGTCGCGCTCGTTGAAGACGGGCACGACCACGGCGAGGTCGGTCATCGCTGTTCCGGAGTGGCGGGATTCGGGGCGGCATTATCGCCCAAGCGGGCTGAAGGGGACCACTGTGGGAGCCGCTATAGCGGCGAGAAGCCAACGGAGCAATGAGGCAGTGACGCGAGTTCCCCTCGCTGCTATAGCGGCTCCTACAGGAAAAACCCGGCTCAGATCAGATCTGGCCGACGCTCGGGGCCGCCGGGCCTTCGATGGCCGCGCGCCAGCCCCGTTCCACCGCCGCCATGGTCCGCCGGCTCGCGCCCTGGGCCATCACCACCAGGGTGCCACCGCTCAGCGCCACCTCGCGACCGTCCCATCCGTCGCGATGGAAGTCGGCGCTCTTGTCGATCATCTTGCCGGGCATGTAGAGCGCCACCACCGGCTCGTCGTTCATTCGCGTGACCAGGTGCACCGCCGGGTACGGACCCACCTTGCAGTCGTGCACGTAGGTGACGCCGACCGGCGCCGGGCCCTTGAGCCGCGTGGCGCGGCCCGCGAAACCGGCTTCCACCTGGGCATCGGTCATGGGCTGGGTGAGGCTCAGCGCATCCATTTCCCCGGGCATGTGCGCGACAGCCAGGGCCGGCAGCGAACGGAGGTCCGCCTGGCGCCAGAACAGGCCGCCGCCGATGAAGACGATCAGCACCGAAGCGGCCATCGCCATCCAGGTGCGGCGCCGGCGCACCTGCTGGCGCCGTTCGCCGGTCGCCTGGGCAAGCAGGATGCGGTCGGCCAGGCCTTCGGGCACGGGAACGGCGAGCGCGGCCTCGAAATCGTCCTCGAACCGCTGGGCGCGCTGCCAGAACGCGGCGCAGCCTTCCTTGCAGGTGTCGCGATGGGCGAGCAGTTCGGGATCGCGCGAGCGCGGCTCGGCGCCGATGCGACGGCGGAAGTCGAGGCAGTTCATTTCCGGCCCCCTTCGGCCGCGGCGCGCCCGGCCAGCAAGGCCTTGAGCCGTTGACGGGCACGGAACAACTGGGTCATCACGGCGCCGGGTTGCTGCCCGGTGCTTTCCGCGATCTCTTCGCAGGTCATGCCGCCCAGCACCTGCATGGCCAGCGGATCGCGGTACTTGTCGGGCAGCTTGAGCATCGCCTCACGCACCTGCGCGGCGTCGCCGCTGCGCTCCGGACTCGCGAAGACGGTGTCCTCGGGCACGTTGTCGTCCAGCTCGACCAGGTCCAGCCGCTTCCGTTCGTACAGCCGCGCATGTTCGCGGCGGAGGATCGTGATGAGCCACGGCTTGGCCGAATCCACGTCGCGCAGGGCGTCGAGGTTCTTCCACGCACGCAGGAAGGTCTCCTGGACGAGGTCCTGGGCGACCGTTTCGGAGCGCGACAACCAGAAGGCGTACCGGTAAAGGTCGGCCGACAGGGCGCGCACCATGGCTTCGTACTGGCGCTGCTTCGGATTCACACCCTCTTTGACCGGCGCCATGGGCATTCTCTTACAGAGTCCGGTTAACGGACCTTGGTGAGGATGCCATCGAGCTCGTCGAGGCTGTGGTAATGGATGACCAGCTTGCCCTTACCACCACGGCCGTGGGCGAGTTCCACGCGGGTGGCGAAGCGCTCGGCCAGCTCGCGCTCGAGGTTGGCGATGTTCGGGTCCACCGGGGCAGACTTCGCCTTGCCCTTGGGCGCCAGCTGGGCCTTGCGGGCGGCTTCTTCCAGTTCGCGCACGGTCCAGCCGTTGCGCGCGGCCTCCAGCGCCAGCGGCTCGGCGACGGTGGAGGGCAGGGTCAGCAGGGCACGGGCATGGCCCATCTCGAGCTTGCTCTCGTCGAGCAGCTGCTTGATGGACTGCGGCAATTCCATGAGGCGGAGCAGGTTGGACACGGCCGCGCGCGAGCGGCCCACGGCGTCGGCGGCCTGCTGGTGGGTGAGGTCGAATTCGTCGATCAGCCGCTGCAGGGCCTGGGCCTCTTCCAGCGGGGTGAGCTCCTGGCGCTGGATGTTTTCGATGAGCGCCATGGCGAGCACGGATTGCTCGGGCACGTCCTTCACCAGCGCGGGAATCTCGCTCATCGAGGCGCGCTGCGCGGCACGCCAGCGGCGCTCGCCGGCGATCAGCTCATAGCTGTTCTTGCCGATGGACCGTACGACCACCGGCTGGATCAGGCCCTGGGCCTTGATCGAGGCGGCCAGTTCGTCCAGCGCCTCGTCGTTCCAGTGACGGCGCGGCTGATACTTGCCGGCCTGGATCTGCTGGATCGGCAGCGAACGCAGCTCGCCCTCCTGCTCGATGACCGAGGGTGTGGCCGTGGGACCCGCGCCGCCGCCGAGCAAGGCGTCGAGGCCACGGCCGAGTCCACGTTTCTTCGCTGCTGCCATGGAGGCTCCTTAGGAGGCGGCGCCGGTGGAATCCGGCGCGGCTTCGTCGATGTCGTTCGCGGCGGATTCGACGGCCGCGCCGTTCAGGGCCCGCTCGCGGCGGATGATTTCGCCCGCCAGGCCGATATAGGCGATGGCGCCGCGCGAACCGCGGTCGTAAAGATGGATCGGCTGCCCGTGGCTGGGCGCCTCGGCCAGGCGCACGTTGCGCGGAATGATCGAGCGCAGCACCTTCTCGCCGAAATGCTGGGTGAGCTGGGCCGAGACCTCGTTGCCGAGGTTGTTACGCACGTCGTACATGGTACGCAGCAGGCCTTCGACTTCCAGCCGCGGGTTCAGGCGCTGGCGCACGGCTTCGATGGTGTCGAGCAGGCTCGACAGGCCTTCCAGTGCGAAATACTCGCACTGCACCGGAATCAGCACGCCATCGGCCGCCGTCAGGGCGTTCAGCGTGAGCAGGTGCAGCGAGGGCGGGCAGTCGATCAGGATCGTGTCGTAGCGGTCGGCGATCTTGGCCAGCTGTTCCTTCAGGCGTAGCTCGCGGGCCAGGCCGTCCATCAGCTTCAGCTCGGCCGCGGTCAGGTCGCCGTTGCCCGGCAACAGGTCGAAGCCCGCTTCGGTCCGGACCAGCACGTCGGCGATGGGGGCCTCGTCCAGCAGCACCTCGCAGCCGTTCGGCTTGGCCTCGTGCTTGTCCACGCCGGAAGCCATCGTGGCATTGCCCTGCGGATCGAAGTCGACGAGCAGCACCTTGCGCTTCGCGGCGGCCAGGGCCGCGGCGAGGTTCACGGAGGTGGTGGTCTTGCCGACGCCGCCCTTCTGGTTGGCGACTGCGATGATGCGGGCCATGGGGTACCGGTAGCTGCCGTGCGCGGAAAGGGAGCTAGCGTAGCATCGACGGGCCGCCGGGCCCTAGGTGCGGCGGATAACGACCAGGTGCCGCTCGCCCTCGACGTCCGGCACGGTGAGGGTGTGGATGGCCTCTACCCGGAAGCCATCCGGCACGCCGTCCAGCTCATCGGCCGGATGCTTGCCCTTCATGGCCAGCCAGATTCCGTTGGGAGCCAGAAGGTGGCCGCCCCAGCCGAGCATGTCGGCCAGCGAGGCGAAGGCCCGCGCGGTGATGCACTCGAAGGTGCCTTCCACGTCTTCCACCCGGCTCTGCAAGGCCTTGGCATTGCCCAGCTTCAGCGAGCGGATGGCCTCGCGCAGGAAGCGGACCTTCTTGCCGTTGGAATCGACCATCAGCACTTCGCGCGCCGGTTCGGCGATGGCGAGCGGAATGCCGGGCAGGCCTGGGCCGGTGCCGAGGTCGGCGAGCGTTCGGCCATGCACATAGGGCAGGATCGCCAGCGAATCCAGCAGGTGGCGCGCGACCATCTCGCGATCGTCGCGGATCGCGGTGAGGTTATAGGCCGAGTTCCAGCGCTCCAGCAGGTCGCGATAGTCGAGCAGGCGCTCCACGGCACCTTCGGGCATGTCGAGGCCGAGGGTGGCTATACCGTGTTCGAGCTGGGTTTGCAGGGCGTCGCGCGCGGTCATGCGGCATCGGGGTCGTCGAAGAGGACGGAGAGTATGAAAGCCCGGGCGCGACACCGCCAGCGCGGCTTATCCATGCAGGTCATCCTTCGAGCCGGGCGTAAATGAAAGGACGCCATTGGCAGATAAGCCAATGGCGTTGTCCGAAGGTCGAACGAAGAAAGAATCAGGCGGCGTCGAGTTCGACGCGAGTGACGAGCATGCCGCGGGCGCGGAGCGAGCCGTTCACGGCATGCTTGAGCTGGGTGCCCACGGCGCGGCGGTCGGCCTGGTGGGCGGTGCTCGTGTCGCGCAGCGCAGCGACGAGGTTGATGCGGATGAGTTCCGGCGCCTCGTCGATGACTTCGTCGGCGACTTCCGGTTCCAGGACCTGCCAGTAGACCGTACCGCCCTCGAAGCGGAGGACCTGGCCGCCAAGGTCGATCTTGTGCGCGACGCGGTCGATCATCGGCAGCACGACATGGGTGCCGGCGGTAAGCAGCGCGGGAGCGCGACCCAGGCGACGCACCGTATAGACCTGCCCTTCGGGAATGCGCCGGACCGAGATCGCCGCAAAGGCGAACGCAGCAAGGGTCGTGGCGATGAGGGCGGTAGTCAACATGGCTGCTACATCAATGGGTTGGCAGATGCCGTGATGATGATGGTCGGGGTATTAATTCTAATTTAACGGCCGGCTTTAACGCAAGTTTTACCAGTGACCCCTATTCAGTTAACGGACGGGTTGGTCAAAACTTGAGCAGACCTTCCGGCCTGGCGACGATTTGACCGGTCGGACACAAATGATAATAATTATCAATCAGTCCATCGCCCGGCCTTGCTCATGGATTTCCTCGGCTGCGTGGCGGCCATTGCCGCCATGGCCCTTGCCTACCTGTCGTCGCCTAACCAGCGGTTCCTGCGGACGCCGCTTCGCGGGGCCGCCAAAGTCGCGGCCTGGGTGCTTGCCCTTGCGGCGCTCGTGGCCTGGGTCGCGAGGGAGACCTCGCTGCCCGGCATTTTTGCGGCCCTGACGGCGCTGATGTTCGGCGCTGTGATCCTGCCGTACCTCACCTGGTTCTTCCGCCCCGCCACCGGACGGAAGCCGCGCTGATGCTCGCCAAGACCTTCGCCGGCATCCTGTTGGGCCTTCCCCTGTCCATGGCCGTGGTGTCGTTGGCCATCTGGCTGTGGCCGCACTCGAGCGAGTCGGTGGTCATACCGATGCTCATGCTGTTCTTCCCGCTCTGGATCGGCGTCATGGCCGCCACCTTCCTCTTCCGCCGCGGCGCCCACGCATGGATGTGGCTCGCGGCAGCGAACCTCGCCGCGTTCGCCGCGCTGTTCCTCGCCAAGCACACGCTGCCCGGGCTCTGACGATGAAAGCTCCCACGATCCGCACCTTCACCACGGTACACACCTGGACCGGTCTGCTCGCCGGCTTCGCCCTGTTCATCGCGTTCTATGCCGGCGCGCTGACGATGTTCCACGAACAGATCGACACCTGGGCGATGCCGCGGGCCGCGATGGCGCGCGCGGATACGATGGAACGCGCGCATGCGATGCTGGCCGACATCGTCGCGAAGCATCCGGCGGCGCGCACGCAGATAGGTGTCACCTATCCCGCCGACCATCCCTCGCACGAAGTGGCCGCGTACTGGATGGAAAAGGACGGCTCCTGGAAAACGCAGGCACTGGGCGACAGCACGCCGCGCGATTCCGAAGACCATGAGCATGGTCTCGCCGACTTCGTCTACGAACTGCATTACGACCTGGGCATTCCTGTCGTCGGCATCTACCTGATGGGCGTCGTCAGCGTCATCTACGGGCTGGCGCTGCTGACCGGCCTCTTGATCCACCTGCCCAACCTGGTGCGCGAGCTGTTCGCGCTGCGGCCGGGGAACAACCTCAAGCGGCTGTGGCAGGACGCGCACAACGTCATCGGCATCCTCAGCCTGCCTTTCCATATCGTCTTCGCCATCACCGGCGCTCTGCTCTGCCTGACGCTTGTCCTGCTGATGGCGTTCAACACCGTGGCTTTCGACGGCAAGCTGATGACCGCGTTCGAACGCATGACCAGCTCGCTACCGGAAACGCAGGCCAAGGACGGTACCGCGACGATGCTGTCGCCGGCCGAACTCGGCGCCCGCGCGCGACGGGCTGCCATCGCCGCCGGCGCCGCCGATTTCGCACCGGACTATATGCGCTATGCGCATTACGGCCAGCAAGGCGCCACCGCAGAAGTGCGCGGCACCTCCACGAAGACGCTGGGCGAATACGGTTCGGTGGCGCTGGATGCCATCGACGGCCGCGTGTTGAACATGCAACTGACCGGCGTGCGCGACGCGAACCACGCGACCTATTCCGCCATCTTCGGCCTTCACTTCGGCTCCTTCGGCAACCTCTCGCTTCGTTGGCTGTACTTCCTGCTCGGGCTCGCCGGTGCCTTCCTGTTCTATTCGGGCAACCTGCTGTACATCGAATCGCGACGCAAACGCCGGCAGGCCGGGCAGCCGATGAAGGTGCGTGCGATGGCTACCGCCACGGTCGGTGTCTGCATCGGCTCGTGCTTCGCCATCTCCATGATGTTCCTGGGCAACCTGCTGCTGCCGTTGTGGGGCGCCCTGGCGACGGACGTCGTGCGGCCGGTATGTTTCACCGCGTTCGCCGCGGCCATGGCCTGGACCCTTTGGCGCCGCCCGGCCAGAGCCGCCGTCGAGCTGCTATGGGCCACGGCCGTCGTGAGCATCGCCGTCGGCGTGCTCGATGCGACGATCCACGGCGACCGCTTGCTGCGCACGCTGCAAGAAGGCGACTTCGCCGTCCTGGGCGTCGACCTCGTGGCCGTCGCCATGGGCATCGGCTTCGCCTGGCTTGGCATGGCCACGCGCAAGCGCGCGATCGACGGCGATCCGTGCAGCGTGTGGTCGTCGCGGAACGCCGCCGCCGCGACGGTACGCGACGCCGCGCTTCAGGAAGCCTGACCCCCGCCGACTCGCCTTCGAAGGCCGGTGCGCGCGCCGATGTAACGCGCGTTACGTATTTCTATACGTGACAGGTATTTACGTGAGTGAAGGGATTGTGTGCATTTATTGCGGCAGCGCCGCAATTTGCCGAATACCACTCAGACAACTGATGCGACACGAATTTTTAACGCGTCGCTCCGATTGGTATTGAAACCCCCGCCACTTCTTGCGGCAGCGCAACAACCGCTTGATTTCGCACGCTTTACAAGCTTGTGTGAAAACGTTTACGTTCCGCGCCGTCGAGCCCCGGGAGGGCTTTGCTCAAGGGCGAGAACGACGTGAGTGTGACGATCAAAGACGTCGCGAGAATGGCCAACGTATCGGTGGCCTCGGTCTCGCGCGCGCTGAATGGACATGGCGGGGTCACGGCGGAGACGCAGAAGCGGATCCGCGAGGTGGCGGCCCGGCTGCGCTACGTGCCGCATAACGCGGCGCGCAGCCTCATCACCCGTCGCACGCAGACCATCGGTGCCCTGCTGCCCGATCTGCACGGCGCGTTCTTCTCCGAGCTGATCCGCGGCATCGACCTCGCCGCACGCGCCCGCGGCCTCTACATGCTCGTGTCCAGTTCGCATGGCGACGCTACCGAGGCGGCCATCGCACTGCGTGCGATGCAGGGCCGCGTGGACGGGCTGCTGGTGATGTCGCCGCACGCCGACGAGGCCTTCCTCGACGAGAACCTTCCGATCGTGCTGCCCACCGTGCTGATCAACAGCCACGTGCGGTCCGACCGGCACGCCGCGCTCGACGTGGACGACTACGGTGGCGCACGCGCGATGACCGAGCACCTGCTCGGCCTGGGATGCAAACGCATCGCCTTCATCGCGGGTCCCGAAGTGAACCACGACGTGCAGGAACGCTGCCGCGGGTACCGCGAGGCGCTGGCCGCCGCCCGGCTCGACGATCGCGCCGTGGTGCTCCAGGGCGACTTCACCGAGGAATCCGGCTACCGCGCGGGCAAGCAGGCGCTCGCGATGGTCCCTCGCCCCGACGCCATCTTCGCCGCGAACGACATGATGGCCATCGGCTGCCTCTCCGCACTCTCGGAAGCGAAGGTGCGCGTGCCCGAAGACATCGCCGTGGCCGGCTTCGACGACATCCCGATGGCGCGCTATGTCACGCCACCGCTCAGCACCGTCCGCGTGCGCATCGCCGAACTCGGCGAAGCGGCGCTTGGACGCCTCGTCCGCATGATCGAGGCGCCCGAGGACGCGGCGCCGGAACCGCGCACCGTCGTCGGCACGGAACTCGTCGTACGCGCTTCCTGTGGCGGTAACGACACGGTACGACGACGGGCCTGACCGCCCGTCGGAATACGCGGCCTGCCGGGCCCTGGACGGATTCTTCAGGACGGCATCTTCATAGGACACCAGCGTCAAAGGCTGCGCCACTCGCGTGGTGCGGGTGCGTACACGGGGAAGAACGCGCGCAGAGAGTGGAACGATCCACCGCGTCACGACTGAAGTCGACCACCGTGTCTCGCGCTACGGCCGGCATAAGAAAATCACACACGGAACCTTTTGGGAGAGGGGAACAATGAAAGCCTCGATGCAGTTGAAGAAGAAGATTCTCGCGAGCGTCATCACGGCAACGGTTGCCACCGCCGCCATGACGCCGTCGGCGTTCGCGCAGTCGGCCATCGCCACCCTGCGCGGCAAGGCCGCACCGGGTGCGACCGTCACCGCGTTCAACCCGCAGACCGGCCTGAGCCGCAAAGCCACGGCGGGGGCGGACGGTACGTACGTGATCAACGGCCTGCCGCCGGCGACCTACCAGGTCGACGCCGGTCCGGGCACGCAGCAGAACGTGACGCTGACGGTCGCTTCGACCGCGACGCTCAACCTGGCGGCACCGGCCGCCGCCGCACCGGCCGACGCCGCGAACGCCGCGGCGCTCGAAGGTGTCACCGTCAACGCCACGACGTTGACCGAAGTGCGCACGCCCGAAGTCGCCAAGACCATCTCGCTGCACCAGATCCAGACCATTCCGCAGGTCTCGCGCAACTTCCTCGAGTTCGCCGACACCGTGCCGGGCATGGTGTTCAGCGTGGACGCGCAGGGCCACACCTCGCTGCGCGGCGGCGCGCAGAACAACAGCTCGGTCAACGTCTTCATCGACGGCGTGGGCCAGAAGAGCTACGTGAAGGAAGGCGGCGTGTCCGGCCAGGTCAACAGCCAGGGCAACCCGTTCCCGCAGCTCGCCATCGGCGAGTACAAAGTCATCACGTCGAACTACAAGGCCGAGTACGACCAGGTGTCGTCGGCGGCGATCACGGCCGAGACGAAGTCGGGCACGAACGAATTCCACGGCGAAACGTTCTACACCTACACCTCGGACAAGTACCGCAGCCGCACCGCGGGCGAGGAAGACGGCGACAAGGCGCGGTCGTTCGAGAAGGAATACGGCTTCGCGCTGGGCGGTCCGATCATCAAGGACCAGATGCACTTCTTCGTGACCTTCGAGCAGAAGAAGTTCGACACGCCGATCACCGTGACGCCGGGTTCGGACGTGCCGGCCAACGCCATCGGTCTCCTCCCGGCCGCCGCGCAGGCCGAACTCGGCCCCGCCAACCTGCCGTTCGACGAGAAGCTCTATTTCGGAAAGATCGACTGGGAATTCAGCGACCGCGACCGTATCGAAATCAGCACCCAGGTTCGCCGCGAGACCCAGGCCGACAATATCGGTGCCGGCCAGTCGCAGTCGCAGTCGATCGTGACCGAGAACCACGATACCCGCGCCACCTTCCGCTGGCAGCATAGCGGCGAGTGGTACTTCAACGAATTCAAGGCCTCGTACGAGAACTCCTCGAACGATCCGCTGCCGCTCAACTACGGCAACGGCTACAACTACACCTGGCGTCCGAACAACGATGCTCCCATCATCGGCATCGGTTCCGCCGGCCCCCTGGCGACGCAGATCAAGGGCCAGGAAGGTCCGATGATCTCGGACGACTTCACCTTCAACGACCTGAGCTGGCACGGCGACCACATCGTCAAGATGGGTTACAAGTACAAGGAAATCACGCTGCACGCGCAGGATGCGCAGAACGTGAACCCGCAGTTCACCTATAACGTCGACGAGAACGGCACGAATCCGCTGCCCTACAAGGCCCAGTTCTCGAACCCGGTCGCGGGCCTGAACGCGGTCGCGGAAACGAAGAGCAAGCAGTACGGCGCCTACATCCAGGACGACTGGTCGGTGAACGATCACCTCACGCTGAACCTCGGCGTGCGCTGGGACAAGGAAAAGACCCCTTCCTACCTGGACTACGTCACGCCGCAGAGCGTGATCGACGGCTTCAACTCGCTCGACCAGAACGCACAGGCCGAGTTCCCGGGCCAGACGTATGCGCAGACGCTGGCGAAGGGCGGCATCAACTACCGCGACTACATCGGCACCGGCAACAACCGGCACGCGCAGAACCAGTGGGCACCGCGCCTCGGCTTCTCGTATGACCTGTTCGCCGACGAAGCGCATGTGATCCACGGCGGTGCGGGCCGCTCCTACGACCGCAACCTGTACGACTATCTGCAGCTGGAACAGACCAAGTCGGCGTTGCCGTACCAGGAGATCCTTTTCAACATTCCGGGTCGCGGCTGCACCGTCGGCCCGAACACGAACTGCGTGAACTGGGATCCGTCGTACCTGAATGGCCTCGAGAACCTGCAGGCGCTCGTCGCCGGCTCGAACAAGGGCCAGGAAGTCGACATGCTCAATAACGATCTGAAGGCGCCGTATTCGGACCAGTTCAGCATCGGCATGTCGAACAAGCTGGGCGACTGGAATACGGATGCCACGATCACGCGCGTGCTGTCCTACGACGGCTTCGCCTTCACGCTCGGCAACCGTTTCCCGAATGGCGCGTTCTTCCAGGACGGCAATCAGCCCTGGGGCAACGGCATCCCCGGCTTCGGCTCGATGATCATCGGCAACAACGGCATCCGCACCCGCACCACGCAGGTGCTGCTGTCGGCCGACAAGCCGTATACGCGCGAATCCGGCTGGAGCGCCAACTTTGCTTACACCTACACCCGTGCGAAGCAGAACCGCGACATCAAGGAACATTACTCGTTCGACGAGCCGACGATCTTCGATTATCCGTTCATCACGTCGAACGCCGCGTCCAAGCATCGCTTCGTGGCAACGGGTTCGCTCGACGGTCCGTGGGGCTTCACCTTCTCGGCGAAGCTGACCCTCGCCACGCCGCTGCCCTGGAACGGCAACTACGGCTACGGCGCCGTCTTCGCGGACGGCTCGCAGAATATCCCCCGGGCCTACACCCCGCCGGGCGAGAAGTTCCTGGTGGGCGGCAAGATCTGGGGTTACCGCGACATCGACCTCCAGGCCACGAAGGACTTCCCGATCGGCGAAGGCGACATGACGAAGTTCTACATCCGCTTCGACATCCTCAACGTCTTCAACTGGAAGAACCTCGTCGACTACACCACGAACTTCGGTTCCGGTGGCAACCCGAGCAACGCCAGCAACCCGGTCACGTTCAACAAGACGGGCAACATCCAGTTCGTGCCGCGCACCGCGCGCTTCACGGCTGGCTTCAAGTTCTAAGCGCTCCCCCGGCGCAACCGGCTTGCATGGCCGGTTGCGCCACCTCTCTTTCCGCCAGCGTGCGACGACCATGAGCTACGGCATCACCCATATCGTTGTCGTCGGCGGAGGAACCGCCGGTTGGATGGCCGCTTCCGCGCTGGCCCGCGTCCTCGGCAGGCAGGTCACCGTCCGGCTGGTCGAATCCGACGAGATCGGCATCGTCGGCGTGGGCGAGGCCACGGTCCCGCACATCAAGCTGTTCAACAATCTGCTCGGACTCAACGAGGCCGAGTTCGTCGCCAGGACCCAGGGAACGTTCAAGCTCGGCATCCAGTTCCGCGACTGGGGCAGGCTCGGCTCCGCATATATCCACGGTTTCGGGGTGATGGGGCACGACGTGGGCCTGACGCCATTCCACCAGTACTGGATCAAGGGACGGCTGGCGGGCCACGCCGCCGACCTGCTCGATTATTCGGTGAACACGGTGGCTGCCACGCGCGGCAAGTTCATGCCCGCGCCCACGGATGTCCCCACGAACAGCCCGCTCGGCGGCATTGGCTACGCCTATCATTTCGATGCCGCGCTTTACGCTCGCTTCCTCCGTGCCTATGGCGAGGCACGCGGTGTCCACCGCACCGAAGGCAAGGTGCGGCATGTCGAGCTGCATCCCGAATCCGGCCATGTCGCTGCCGTGGTGCTTGCCGACGGCGAACGCGTGGAAGGCGACCTCTTCATCGACTGCACGGGCTTTCGCGGGCTGCTGATCGAGGACGCGCTGAAGACCGGTTACGAGGAATGGGGCCATTGGCTGCCCTGCGACCGTGCCTTGGCCGTACCGTGCGAACGGGTGGACACGCCAACGCCGTACACGCGCTCCACCGCACGCGAGTCGGGCTGGCAATGGCGCATTCCGCTCCAGCATCGCACCGGCAATGGCTATGTCTATTCCAGCAGCCACATCGACGACGACGAAGCCACGGCGAAACTGTTGGCCAACCTCGACGGCAGGGCATTGGCCGATCCACGGCCGCTGCGGTTCGTCACCGGCATACGCAAGAAGGCCTGGAACCGTAACGTGGTATCGCTGGGACTCGCCAGCGGCTTCATGGAACCGCTTGAGTCCACCAGCATCCACATGATCCAGATGGGCATCTCGCGGCTGCTCCAGCTGTTCCCGGCGAACGGGCAAATGGATCCGGTGCTTGTCGACCGCTACAACGCGCAGACCCGTTTCGAGGCCGAGCGTATCCGCGACTTCCTGGTGCTCCACTACAAGGCCACCGCGCGCGACGATTCGCCGTTCTGGAACGATTGCCGGACGATGTCGATTCCGGACTCGCTGCAGCGCTACATCGACCTGTTCCGCCACAGCGGCCGCTTTTTCCGGGACGCCGACGAGATGTTCGGCGTGGTGAGCTGGGTCCAGGTGATGATCGGCCAGGGCATCATGCCCAGCGGCTACGACCCCCTGGTGGACCAGATGCCCGAGGAGGACCTGCCAAGGTTCCTTGCCAGCGTACGCGACATCGTGTCGAAGAACGTGGATCTCATGCCCACCCACCAGCAGTTCATCGATCGCGAATGCCGCGCCCCGGCGGTGGCCGCCTGATGAGCGCGACAATTGCCACGCGGCGGTCCGGCCCGTATGGTTCCAGACGCGACCAAGGCCCTCCGGGGCCTTTATCCGGCCTCGCGACGTAAACGTTTACGCAACCAGGATTCCGTTGTATGCAAGCCAAGACGATCAAGCGCCTTTCCCTCTTCCTCGGCCTCGTCCTCGCCTGCGCCGCTCCCATGGCCATGGCCCAGAAGGAACCGGCAAAGGCGAAGCCTGCGACCACCTCCCGCGTTCGCGACGTGCATCCCGTGCCGCCGATGATCGCGGACCTGGAAAAGCGCACCTTCCAATGGTTCTGGGACAGCGGCAATCCGGCCAATGGCCTCGTGCCCGACCATTACCCGACCGACTCTTTCGCTTCCATCGCCTCGGTCGGCTTCGGCCTGACGGCTTACGGCGTCGGCGTGGAGCGCGGCTACATCACGCGCGAGCAGGCGGTGGACCGCACGCTCGCCACCTTGCGCTTCTTCCGCGATGCGCCGCAGAACGACTCCGAGGACGATGCCACCGGCTACAAGGGCTTCTTCTACCACTTCCTCAACATGCAAAGCGGCAAGCGGCACGACCGCTGGGTGGAGCTGTCCACCGTCGACACCACGCTGATGCTCGGCGGCGTACTGTTCGCTCAGAGCTATTACGACCGTGACGATGCGAAGGAAAAGCAAATACGCGAACTGGCCGACGAGATCTACCGTCGCGTGGACTGGACCTGGGCGCAGAACCACAAGCCGCTCGTCAGCATGGGTTGGACACCGGGCGGCAAGTTCATTCCGCACGACTGGGCCGGTTATAACGAGGGCATGCTCGTCTATATTCTCGCCCTCGGCTCGCCCACGCATGCCGTGGGCAATGACGCCTGGCCGGCCTGGACGAAGACGTACGACAAGACCTGGGGCGAATTCCACGGCCAGACCTTCCTCAACTTCGCGCCGCTGTTCGGACACCAGTACAGCCATACGTGGGTCGACTTCCGCGGCATCCGCGACGACTGGAACCGCTCGCACGACCTCGATTATTTCGAGAACAGCCGCCGCGCCACGTATGCGCAGCAGGCCTATGCCGTCGCCAATCCCGGCGGCTGGAAGGGTTATGGCAAGAACGTCTGGGGCCTGACGGCAAGCAACGGCCCGGGCGGCCTGATCGTGAAGCAGGGCGACAAAGAACGCACGTTCTACGGGTATACCGCGCGCGGCGCGGGGCGCGACTACATTTCCGACGACGGCACTATCGTGCCGACGGCCGCCGGCGGCTCGATCGCCTTCGCGCCGGACATCGTCATTCCGGCGCTGGAGGAGATGAAGAAGAAGTACGGCCAGTACATCTATACGAAGTATGGCTTCGTCGACGCCTTCAACCTCAGCTTCGATACGCGCACCGACCTGCGCACCGGCCGCCTCGTGCCGGGCTTCGGCTGGGCCGACACCGTGCATCTCGGTATCGACCAGGGCCCGATCGTCCTGATGATCGAGAACTACCGCAGCGGGTTCGTCTGGAGCGTGATGAAGAAGAATCCGTACATCCGCAAGGGCCTCGAGCGCGCCGGCTTCACCGGCGGCTGGCTCGACGACGACACGGCCGCCAATCTGTGGTGAAGCGCGGCGCCCGCGTCCTCCACACGACGCTCGCACTGGCCCTGGCCTGTGCGGGGCTGGCCGGCTGCGCGAAACAGGAAGAGGGTACGCGGACGCTGCAGTTCTGGACGATCGGGCGCGAGGGTGAGGCAGTGGCGAAGCTGCTGCCGGAGTTCGAGCGCGAACACCCCGGCCTGCACGTCGCCGTGCAGCAGCTTCCGTTGACGGCGGCGCACCAGAAGCTGCTCACCGCCTATGCGGGGGATTCCACGCCGGACATCACCCAGCTCGGCAATACGTGGATTCCTGAAATGGTGGCCCTGGGCGCGCTCGAACCGCTCGATGCGCGCGTCGCTGCCTCGAAGACGGTGGACAAGGCCGACTACTTCCCCGCCATCTGGTCCACCAACGTCATCGACGGCGTGCTCTATGGCGTGCCCTGGTACGTCGACACGCGCCTGCTCTTCTATCGCAAGGATCTGCTCGCCAAGGCGGGGTACGACCACCCGCCGCGCGACTGGGCGGAATGGCAGGCGATGATGGCGAAGCTCTCGCAGCCGCCCGGCAAGACCTACGGCGCGCTGTTGCCCACCAACGAGTTCGAGCAGTTGCTCGCGCTCGGCCTGCAGCAGGACGAACCCCTGCTGCGCGACGGCAACCGTTACGGCAACTTCCGCAGCGCGGGGTTCAAGAAGGCGCTGGCGTTCTACGTTTCCATCTTCAAGGAGCGGCAGGCACCGATGATGACCAATGTCGGCATCGGCAATCCCTGGGCCGCCTTCGGCCAGGGCTTCTTCACGTTCTATCTGTCCGGTCCCTGGAACATCGGCGAGTTCCGCAAGCGTCTTCCGCCGGAGCAGCAGGCCGATTGGGGCACGACACCGTTGCCGGGTCCGGACGGACCGGGGGCGTCGAACGCGGGCGGCTCCAGCCTGGTGATCTATCGCAGGTCGAAGCACAAGGACGATGCCTGGGCGTTGATCGAGTTCCTCTCGCGCCCGGCCATCCAGGACCGCTTCTACCAGATCCTCGGGGACATGCCGCCACGGCGCTCGTCATGGAACGCGCCGGCGCTGAAGGACGACGACAAGGCCATCGCTTTCCGCGAACAGCTGGAACGCGTGAAGCCCACGCCGCCCGTTGCCGAATGGGAGCGTATCGTCACCGAGATGCAGCTGGTGGCCGCCCAGGCGGCACATGGCGACCTCACCATCGACCAGGCCGCGGCGGAGATCGACCGCCGCGCCGATCGTCTTCTCGAGAAGCGCCGCTGGATGCTGGACCACGGCCACAAGGCATCGCCATGAACACATCCCGCGCCGCCTGGTGGTTCATCATCCCCGCGCTGATCGTCCTCGGGCTGTTCTTCCTGCTGCCCGTCGTGGCGGCGCTGGTCCTCTCGCTCACCGATTACGACCTGTATGCGCTGGCGGATATCCGCAACCTGCGCTTCGTCGCCCTGCAGAACTACTGGGCGCTGCTGCAACGACCGCTGTTCTGGTCGGCACTCGGCCATACCGTCTACTTCGTGGTGGTGGGCGTGCCGCTGTCGATGATCGCCTCGCTCGGCGCCGCCATGCTGCTCAACTCGCCGCTGGCGCGGTGCAAGGCCTTCTTCCGCACGGCCCTGTTTGCACCGGTGGTGACCACCGTGGTCGCGGTGGCGGTGATCTGGCGTTACCTCTTCAATACCAAGTACGGCCTGGTCAACTACGTGTTCGACGCCGTGGGCATTCCCACGGTCGACTGGCTCGGTGATCCGCACTGGGCCATGCCTACCATCATCCTCTTCGCCGTGTGGAAGAACTTCGGCTACAACATGATCATATTCATGGCCGGCCTGCAGGCGATTCCCGGCGACCTCTACGAAGCCGCGCGTATCGACGGGGCCTCGGCCATCGCGCAGTTCCGCCACATCACCTTGCCGATGCTGAAGCCCACGATGGTGATGGTGAGCATCCTCACGGTATCGGGTTACTTCCAGCTGTTCGCCGAGCCCTACGTGATGACCGAGGGCGGACCGCTGCAGAGCACCACGTCGGTGCTTTACCTGATGTACGAGGAAGGCTTCAAGTGGTGGAACCTCGGCTCGGCTTCGGCCGTGGCCTTCATTCTCTTCGTCATCATGTTCATCGTGACCGCATCGATGCTCCGGCTGTCGAAGCAGGGAGCCCCGGCATGAGCCCGCGCATGGCGAAAGCCCTCATCAACGGCCTGCTGACCGGGGGCGCGATCATCGCCATCGCGCCGCTGCTGTACATGGTGTCGGTGTCGTTCATGCCGCAGGGGCAGGCCAGCTCGCTACCTCCGCCCGTGCTGCCCACCGGCGCCACGCTGGCCAACTATCGCCAGCTGTTCATGAACGCTGGCATGGGCCGCTACCTGTTCAACAGCCTGCTGATCTCCACGTCGATCACGCTGATCTCGCTGGCCTTCAACCTGATGGCGGGGTATGCCTTCGCGAAGCTGGAGTTCAAGGGCAGGCAGCGGATCTTCCAGATGCTGCTCGGCGCGCTGGTGATCCCGGCGCAGGTGGCGATGCTGCCGCTGTTCCTGCTGCTGAAGTACATGGGCCTGGTGAACACGTACGGCGCGGTCATCGTGCCGGCGCTCGCGACGATCTTCGGCATCTTCCTCGTGCGCCAGTATGCCAGCGGTATTCCGGACGACCTGATGGAGGCCGCGCGCATCGACGGCGCCGGCGAGTTCCGCATCTTCGCCACCATCGTGATGCCGTTGTTGAAGCCGATCATGGTGACCCTGGCCATCTTCACCTTCCTTGCCGCCTGGAACGATTTCATGTGGCCGTTGATCGCGCTGACCGGCCAGGAGCATTACACGTTGCCTATCGCCTTGGCCTCGCTGTCGCGCGAGCACGTGCAGGACAGCGAACTGATGATGGCCGGCTCGGTCGTCACCATCCTGCCGGTGCTGGTGCTGTTCCTCGCCTTGCAGCGGTATTACCTCGAAGGGTTGCTTCTGGGCAGCGTGAAGGGGTGAGCACGATGCTGCAGCGGCTCCCACAAGATGCATTCCGACGGGGTCTTTGCGTCGCAGCACTACTCGTATCGTCGTGCGCACATGCGGGTATCCTCGACACCTTCGATACCACGGTGGGCTGGAAAGCCGACCATACCGACGATGTCTCGGCGTCTATCCGCGCGGTACCGGGCAAGACGGGACAGGCCATCTGCCTCGATTACGACTTCAACGGCGTGTCCGGCGCGGCGTCGATCCGCAAGACGCTGCCCGTGGATTTTCCGCCCGGTTTCGCGCTGAGCTTCGACGTGCGCGGCCAGATGCCGCCGAATACCTTGCAGCTGAAGTTCATCGACGACAGCGGCGACAACGTGTGGTGGTACCCGACGTCGTCGTTCGTTCCCACCGACCACTGGCGGACCATCGAGGCGACGAGCCGGCAGGTCGAGTTCGCCTGGGGCCCGATCGAGGACCGCACCCTTCGCCATACGCGCGAGGTGGAGTTCGTGATCTACAAGGAAGCGCGGGAACCGGGTGGGCAGAACAGGGGTGAGGTCTGCTTCGACAACCTGCGGATGGCCGCCCGGAACCCCGAAGCCGTTCCGCCGCCGCCGCCCACGCCGAATGCCGTCTTCGAATCCCGCGCGAAGCAGGTGCGCCGCGGCCTGTATCCGCGCGGCTTCTCGGGCGAGCAGTCTTACTGGACGATCGTCGGCGTGGACGGCGGCAGCCGCGACTCCGCGCTGATCTCCGAAGACGGTGCCGTCGAGGTATCCCGCGGCGGCTTCTCGATCGAGCCCTTCCTCATCGACGGCGACAGGCTGCTGACCTGGGCGGACGTGAAGACTGTCCCTTCGTTGCGCGATCGTTACCTGCCCATGCCATCGGTGCGCTGGGAAGCAGGAGCGCTCGCGCTGACCACGACCGCCTTCGCACAGGGCAAACCTGGCCGTTCGCAGCTCGTGGTCAGCTACCGTGTCGCCAACGATGGCGACGCCCCACGCGACGTGACGCTCGTCCTCGCGGCAAGGCCTTTCCAGGTCAATCCGCCCACGCAGTTCCTCAACGCACCGGGCGGGACGAGCCGCATCGACGACCTGTCCTGGGACGGCCACGCGCTCACGGTCAACGGCGTCCGCAAGGTCGTGCCCCTCCAGCGGACCACGCGCTTCGTTGCCAGCACCAACCAGCCGAAGACACTGAGCGAACGGCTCGACGCGGGCGAGCGTCCTTCGACGACGTCGCTGCATGACGACCAGGGTTTTGCACAGGGCGGATTGCTGTACGACCTCCACCTGCCGGCGCACGGTCATGTCGATCTCGGCGTGGTCGTGCCGGTGAAGCCGGACGAGCAGGTTGCCATGCCCGCCGACGCCGGGACGTGGTTGACCGTGCATGCCGACGCCGTCGCCGCCGCGTGGCGGGACACGCTTGATCGCGTCGACATAAGCGTGCCGGCGAAGGCGCAACCGATCGTCGACACCATGAAGAGCGGCATCGCCCAGATCCTCATGTCGCGCGATGGCCCGGCACTGCAGCCGGGTACCCGCTCGTACTCGCGCACCTGGGTGCGCGACGGCGCGATGATGCTGGAAGGCCTGCTGCGCACCGGACACGAGGACGTCGCCGGCGAATTCATCCGCTGGTATGCGCCCCACCAGTTCTCCAACGGCAAGGTCCCCTGCTGCGTCGATGCGCGCGGGTCCGATCCCGTGCCGGAGAACGACAGCCACGGCGAACTCGTCTTCAGCGTGGCGGAGCTTTGGCGTTACACGCACGACCGCGCGGTCGCGGAGGCGCTCTATCCGCATGTGCGCAGGGCGGTTGCTTACATGGACAAGCTGCGTGCCGGCGAGCGGCAACCTTCGCGCCTTGACGGTCCGGATCGCGCGCTCTACGGCCTGCTGCCCGCATCGATCAGCCACGAAGGCTATTCGGCCAAGCCGATGCATTCGTACTGGGACGACTTCTGGGCGCTCAAGGGTTACGACGACGCGGTGGAACTCGCGAAGGCACTCGGGAAGGTCGAGGATGCCCGGCGCTTCGCCGCCTCGCGCGACCAGTTCCGTGCCGACCTGCACGCATCGATCGTCGCGGCCGTGAAAGCGAAGGGTATCGACTTCATCCCGGGTTCCGCGGAGCTGGGCGATTTCGATGCCACGTCGACGACCATCGCACTGTCGCCGGGCGGCGAACAGTCGCGCCTGCCAGCCGGGTTGCTCGGCCGCACTTTCGAGAAGTACTGGCAGGCGTTCGTCGCACGACGCGACGGCAAGACCGCGTGGAAGGACTACACACCCTACGAGATCCGCACGGTCGCGAGTTTCGTCCGACTTGGCTGGCGGGATCGTCTCGACGAACTGCTTGCATTCTTCTTCGCCGACCGCCGGCCGGCTGCCTGGAACCAGTGGGCGGAGGTCGTGGGACGCGATCCTCGCGAGCCGCGCTTCGTCGGCGACATGCCGCATGCCTGGATCGCCTCGGACTACGTGCGTTCGGCGCTGGACATGTTCGCCTACGACCGCGATGCGGACGGTGCGCTGGTCGTCGCCGCCGGCGTGCAACCCTCATGGCTGGAAGGCGAGGGCATCGCGATCCACGACCTGCGCACGCCTTACGGGCGGTTCGGGTACACGCTGAAAACGAAGGATGGCGAAGCACTGCTGACCGTGACGCAGCCGCTAAACCCGCCGGGCGGCATCGTCCTTTCGCTGCCATCGGGCGAGACTAAACTGCCGACGGGAACGACCGCGCTGAAGGTAAACCTGTAGGAGCCGCTATGGCGGCGAGGGCAAGCTGCGCGTCGCCGCTTCATCGCTCCGTAGGCTTCTCGCCGCCATGGCGGCTCCTACAGGCGATGGCTCAGTGGGTCGCGACGCGGGTGCGCAGCAGCGCGTCCACCGCCTGTTGCCATTCCGCGGAGCCGGGCTGGCTTTGCGGGGCTTCCTGGCCCAGCTTGCGGTTCACCGCCTGGTTCCATTCCTCGCTGCCGGCCTGCGGCCCATGGCCGTCGTCGCTCACGGCCAGGGTCCGGTCCACCCAGGCGTACCACTCGGGCGAACCGAGCGCGGCATTGGCCGGCGCGGTCTTCCCCGGGGCAGGGGAAGCGGCCGTCGACGCCGCCGCCGGACTGGCGGTGGGCGCGGTGGGCTCGGAATGCGAGCAGGCCGCGATGATGAAGGCGACCGTCAGTGGAACCGCGGTGAGGAAAAAGCGCATGGTCAATCGAATCCTTTGCGTACAGGCCAATGCTACGGAGCCCTACCCGTCCCCCGCCTAAATGCCTGGGGGAACTTCCCACGTCCGTTCAGCTTCGTGCGGCGACTTCGTCGATATGGCGGAGCAGGTCCGCCGGGTCCTCGAACACGCGGTAGGCGCCGGCGCGCTCGAGCTCGTTCTCCCCATAGCCACCCGAGAGCAGCCCGATACCCAGGGCCCGGGCCCTCTGTGCGGCAAGCATGTCCCATATGGCGTCGCCGATCACCATCGCGTCGCGGATGTCGGTGCCGAGGCGTTCGGCCGCGGTCACGAAGAGGTCCGGGTCGGGCTTGGCGTGACGGACCTGGTCGCGGGTCACCACGGGCACCTTGGCCGGGTCGACGCCCAGCGCGGCGATGTTGTGGGCCGCCGTTTCCATCCGGCCCGAGGTGGCGATCGCCCAGGGAATCTTCGCGTCGGTCAGCCAGGCCAGCAGTTCCACGGCGCCGGGCAGCGGTTTGACGGCCCCGGCCTCGGCCAGCCGCCCATAGGCGGCCGCATGGTTGCGGCGCAGGCGGTCGATGCGGTCCGGCGTGATCTCGGTACCCGTCTCGCGCAGGAGGATATCGGTGAAAAGCCCACCGCTCATGCCGATCTTGCGGTGGATGCGCCACACGGAGAGGTCGATCCCCTCCATGTCGAGCGATTCCTTCCACGCGAGTACATGCTGGTAAACGCTGTCGACCAGGGTGCCGTCGAGGTCGAAGAGAAAGGCATGCTTGTGTCTGGACATGCCTGTCAGATTACAACCTCAAGGAAACCTTGTCGCGGACATGATCAGAACTTCCCGGCGCGGAAGTCGGCGATCGCCTCGTGGATCTGGGCCGGCGTGTTCATCACGAAGGGACCGTATCGGGCCACCGGCTCGGCCAAGGGCCGACCGGCGACGAACAGGATGCGGGCGGGGCTTTCGGCGGCGAAGCTCACCGCATCGCCCTTCGACAGCACCCCCAGCTCGCTTCGCGCCAGCGACCCGCCGGCCACCGTCGCCGCCTCGCCGTCGAACACGTAAGCGAAGGCACTGTGCCCTTCGGGAAGCGCAAGATCGAAGCGCGCCCCGGCCTCCAGCGCGATGTCGAGGTAGACCGGCTCGGTGCTGACCCCGCTGACCGGACCCGTCGCACCCGCCAGCTCCCCGGCGACCACGCGGACGGTAACGCCATCCGCCGGATGCACCACGGGGATCGAGGCCGGCGGGATGTCCTGGTAACGCGGTTCCACCATCTTGTCGGCGGCGGGCAGGTTCACCCACAGCTGGAATCCCCACATGAGGCCTTCCTCCTGCTGGGGCATCTCCGAATGCAGGATGCCGCGGCCGGCGGTCATCCACTGCACGCTGCCGGGGCCGAGGTCGCCGCGGTTGCCGTGGTTGTCGCCGTGGCGCATGCGGCCGGCGAGCATGTAGGTCACCGTTTCGAAACCGCGGTGCGGATGCTCGGGAAAGCCTTCGATGTAGTCGCCGGCCTGGTCGGAGCGAAACTCGTCGAGCAGCAGGAAGGGGTCCAGCATGTCGAGCGCCGGCTGGCCGATGACGCGCTTGAGCTTCACGCCGGCGCCGTCGGAGGTGTCCATGCCGCGGACGCGGCGGGTGATGTGGCGGGGGGTGGTCATGGGGTGGCTCCTTGGTTGGAGCGAAGATGCCGTTTCGGAGCGCTTCGGCCAAGATCCCGTTAGTGAACGATCTGTTCCACCACGCCACCTGTAGGAGCCGCTATAGCGGCGAGGGGAACTTGCCTTGCCGCTTCATCGATCGGGTAGCTTCTCTCCCGCTTCATCGCTTTGTTGGCTTCTCGCCGCTATAGCGGCTCCCACATTTTTGTCAATGGACCCAGTGACCGGCGCGGTGGCGGGGCGGGCCTTCCTCGCCTTCCACGCGGGGGCGGGTGAGGGCCTGGAGTTCGGCCTCGGTGGGCGGGGATTCGCGCCAGTAGTCGCCGACGGCATTCAGCACCTCGGGCAGTTGGCCCAGGCACTCGTCGTATTCCTCGTCGGTAAGCTTCTCGAACTCCGCGTCCGCCTGCAGCACGCCTTCGTCCACCGCCAGCGCCATGATCGGGCCGAGCAGCTGCATCAGCGTGGGATCTTCCGCCAGCCGGTTCTCCCAGATCTGGGCGCGCATGTCGATGCCGCGGCTGAAACCCTCGCACCAGCCGGCGGCCGAGAGCAGCGGGCCTTCCTCGGTGTCCACCTCGCCAAGGATGGGTTCGTACGCATCCACGTCGAGTTCCGCGCCGATCGAGTCGTTGAGCTTCGCCAGCAGCGCCAGCACGCGGTTGCCTTCGTTCTCGTCGTCGAACGCGTCGTGCAGCACTTCGTGCAGCCATTCCTCGGGTTTCACCTCGAGAGGGCCGATGGCCACCGCCGAGAGCAGCCCATGCACGCCGTCGAGCATGAGGTCGCCCTCGCCGCCGTGTGCGCGGAGGTAGGTGTCGAGTTCTTCGAGTTCCTTGTCGTCGAGGGAACTCGGCCATTCGGACTTCGGTGTGTTCAAAGATTCAACTCCAACGCGACGGGCGCGTGGTCGGACGGCTGTTCCCACTTGCGCGGTGCCTTGTCGATGATCGACGAGGTCGCGACGGATTTGAGCGCATCGCTGATCAAGATAAGGTCGATCCGCAGGCCCATGTTGCGACGGAACGCTGCCTGACGATAGTCCCACCAGCTGAAAAGACCCGCATCTTCGGTGAACAGCCGGAAACTGTCATGAAGACCGACATCCAGCAACGCCTGGAGTGCGGCGCGCTCCGGCGGCGAGCAGAAGATGTCTTCGCCCCAGGCCACCGGATCGTACACGTCGCGGTCGTCGCGGCAGATGTTGAAATCGCCCAGCACCACCAGCTTCGGGTGGCGGGCGATCTCTTCCGCGAGGAAATCGCGGACTTTCGCGAGCCAGTGCAGCTTGTACGCGTACTTCTCGTCGCCGAGCGCCTTGCCGTTCACCACATAAAGGTTGACGACGCGGATGTCGCCCACCGTGGCGGCGAGGATCCGCCGCTGCGGGTCGTCGAGACCCTCGATGTCGGTGACGGCGTCGACGGGTTCGTCGCGCGCGAGGATGGCGACGCCGTTATAGGTCTTCTGCCCGGAGAATACGGCGCGGTAGCCCATCGCCGCGATCTCGTCGACGGGAAACTTCTCGTCGACGGTCTTGGTTTCCTGCAGGGCGACGATGTCCGGCTGCGCTTCCGCCAGCCATTGCTGGAGATGGGGCAGCCGGACCTTCAGCGAGTTGACGTTCCATGACGCGATCTTCATCGGGCCATTGTAAAGGACACTCCGACCGTCGGACGATCAGGTCAGCCCGTAACTCTTCAGCAGGGCATCGGGGCGGGGCTCGCGGCCGCGAAAGGCCTTGAACGACTCCAGGGCCGGCCGGGTGGCGCCCACCGCCAGCACTTCCTTGCGGAACCGCTCGCCCGTGGCGCGATCCAGCACGCCGGCTTCCTCGAACGCCTCGAAGGCATCCGCGGAAAGCACCTCCGCCCAGAGGTAACTGTAGTAACCGGCCGAATATCCGCCCGCGAAGATATGGGTGAACGCATGCGGAAAGCGCTGCCAGGCCGGCGGATGGAGCACGGCCACCTCGTGGCGCACCTCTTCCAGCACGTCGAGCGGTCGCGCGCCCTTCGCGGGGTCGTACTCCAGGTGCAGGCGGAAGTCGAACAACCCGAACTCCAGCTGGCGCACGAGGAACAGGCCTGCGTGGAAATGGCGGGCGTCGAGCATGCGCTGGTACAGCTCGTCGGGCAGCGACTCGCCGGTTTCGTAGTGCTTCGCGAAGGAACGCAACGCGTCGCGATCCCACGCGAAGTTCTCCATGAACTGGCTGGGCAGCTCCACCGCATCCCATTCCACGCCGTCGATGCCGCCCACCGAGGGAATATCCACCTCGGTCAGCATGTGGTGGAGGCCGTGGCCGAATTCGTGGAACAGCGTCAGCACGTCGTCATGCGTGAGCAGCGCCGGCATGCCCTCGGTCGGCGGCGGAAAATTGCAGGTGAGGAAGGCAATGGGCAGTTGCAGGTGCTCGCCGTCGCGGAAACGCGCCGCGCATACGTCCATCCATGCGCCGCCGCGCTTGCCGGAGCGCGCATAGAGGTCGAGGTACGCGCCGGCGAAAACGGTGCCGCTGGCGTCGACCAGATCGTAGTACGTCACGTCCTTGTGCCAGGTGTCGACATCCGTCCGCGGGGCGAAGCGGATGCCGTAGAGGCGTTCCACCACCATCAGCAGACCGTCGATCGCGGCGGAAGCGGGGAAGTACGGCTTGATCTGTTCCTCGTCGATCGCATAACGGCGCTGGCGCAGACGCTCGGCGGCGAAGGCGATGTCCCAGGGTTCCAGGTTGTCGATCTTCAGCTCTTCGGTAGCGAAGCGGCGCAATTCGTCGAGTTCCTTGCGCGCCACCGGCTTCGCGCGCGCGGCGAGGTCGCGGAGGAACGCGAGGACGACGTCGGGCGAGCGGGCCATCTTCGTCGCCAGCGATTCCTCGGCGGCATTGGCGAAGCCGAGCAACCGGGCCGCCTCGTGGCGCAGGGCCACGATCTTCTCGATGCGCTCCGAGTTGTCGAACTTGCCCTTGGTCGGGCCCTGGTCCGAGGCGCGCGTCTGGTAGGCGTAGTAGACGGCCTCGCGCAGGTCGCGCTTCTCGGCGTAGGTGAGCACCGCCTGCACGCTGGGCTGCTTCAGCGTGACGAGGAAGCCCTCGAGGTTTTCCTCGCGCGCGTATTCGCGCAGGACGGCCCGGCCCGAAGCGGGGATGCCGGCGAGGTCGCGCTCGTCGGTGATGTGCTGGTGCCAGGCCTCGGTGGCGTCGAGCACCGCGTTGGAGAACTCGGTGGTGAGGCGCGACAGCTCCACGCCGATCTCACGGAAGCGGCTGCGCGCGGGTTCCTCCAGCGCCACGCCGGAGAGGCGGAAATCGCGCAGGGCGTGGTCGACGGCGGCGCGGGCAGCCGCCGGCAGGGAACCGAAGTCCGGGCGGTCCGCCACGGCCTGCACGGCGGCATAGAGGTCCCGGTTCTGGCCGACCTCGATGCCGAGATCGGTGAGCTTTTCCTCGGCGTTGCCGTGCGCCTTGCGCAGGGCCTCGGAATCCGCCACCGAGTGCAGGTGGCTGACCGGGGACCAGGCGTGGGCCAGGGTCTGGTCGAGGCGCTCCTGGGCGAGCATCACATGGTCGAAATCGCGCACGCCGCCGGGGGCGGCGATGCGTTCGATGGCGGCCCGCTGCTCCGCCACGAGGGCGTCGATGGCCGGCTCCACGTGCTCCGGCCGGATGGCCGAGAAAGCGGGCAGGCCATGCGGGTCGAGCAGGGGGTTGGTAGGGGTGTCCATGGGCGATCTCCTGTCAGGCGATCAGCGTGGTGCCCCGGCGCGGCCAAATCAAGCGGCGGCATGTCGAGACGCGCCGCCCCTTCCGGCGCCCCACGGACGCGTACCGCGACTAGGCCAGGTACGCGTCCTTCAGGCGGACGTAGTTGGCGGCCGAGTAGTAGAGCTGCTCCACCTGGGCGTCGCTGAGCACGCGGAGCATCCGCGCGGGGTTCCCGACCCAGAGCTCCCGCTCGCCGACCACCTTCCCCGGGGGAATCACCGCCCCGGCGCCCACGAAGCCGTTCTTCTTCACCACCGCGCCGTCGAGCACGGTGGCGTGCATGCCGATGAGGCAACCGTCTTCGATGGTGCAGGCGTGGATGACCGCCCCATGTCCGATGGTGACGTCGGCGCCGACGATCGTGGGAAACCCGCCGGGGGTATAGGGGCCGTCATGGGTCACATGGACGATGGCGCCGTCCTGCAGGTTGCTGCGGGCGCCGATGCGGATGTGATGGACGTCGCCGCGAAGGACCGCGCCCGGCCAGACGGACGCGTCGTCGGCCAGTTCGACGTCTCCGATGACGGTGGCGGCAGGGTCGACGTAAACGCGGGCGCCCAGGCGCGGCAGGATGCCCTTGAAGGGCCGGAGGGAGGTGGACATGGCGGCATTGTAATCGCTGCCGCCATGGCCACGGCCGATCACATGAACGAACCGCCCACGATGCGGCCCTCGGCATCCATCTTCGGGAAGTAACGGCTGTTGTTCTGACGCATCTCCCGGGTCGTGATCATGTCCGGCGTGACCAGCATGACGTCGGGGTAGGCCGCGTGGAACTGCTCGGGGGTGGGCCGGGTGGCGATGAAGGCATCGAAAGCCTTCATGTCCGTGACGAAGCCGGCGACGGGCTTCGGCGGTGCGACCGGCGTGGTCTGGCAGGCACTGACGGCGGCGGCGCCGAGGACGATCATGAAGAAGAGCGGGGTGATGCGATTCATGGGTAAGGCTCCTTGCCTCGGGGAACCCGCATTATCCTTCGAACACGCTAAGCCGCACATGAAGCGGATCACGAATGGACGCCGGAACCCGGCGCCCATCCCGTCATGGCTTACTGGAAGTAACCGCCGACGATCCGGCCGTGCGCATCGAGGTCGGCGAAATAGCGGCTGTTGTCCGGGCGCAGCTCCCTGCTGGCGAAGTCGCCGGGAAGGACAAGCGTGACGCACGAGTAGGCGGCGACGAACTCGACCGGGGTCGGCTTGCCGGCGATGAAGCCATCGAACGTATGGAAATCGGTAACGCTGCAACGCAGCGCGTTGCCACCGATCGAGCGCGCGACGCGACGACCCGTCCCCTCGCCGTTGTCACCCTGCTGCGCCGCGGACGGCTCGCCTGCCACGCCATTGCCGCCCTGGAAGCCGGCCGGCGGACGCCAGCCGTTGCCGCCGTGCAGCGGCGCGGGCTGCTCGCCTGCCTCCATGTTGCTGCCCTGCGATCCGGTGGGTGGGCGCCAGCCGTTGCCGCCCTGGACCTGGGCAACGGCCATCAGGGGTACGGCGAGGAAAAGGGCGAGGGCGAGCGGACGAACGATCATGTTCATGGTGAAACTCCATAGTAGGTATGCGGGCGGACCTGCCGGAGTGCCCGTTCCCCGGCGCGGGATTGAGAGGACCGCGCGTCGTCTCCGACGCGCCCGCAGACGATGACGTTCGCCTACGGTCCTGTTCCTGAACCGCTACCGCCCTTTCACCGACGCATTGCGTCAGCCTTCGCCTCGTCCTCGGCGGTCACGACCTGCTGCTGCGCGTCGAGCTTCGCGCCGAGGATGATCAGGGTGTAATTGGTCGGGTCGTAATCGCGGAGGAGGGCTATTTCACGTCGTGCCTCTTCCAGATCGCGGCGATTGATCAGCCGCTCGATCTCCTGCGAGGCGAACGGGATCGTTTCGCGCAGCGCGTCCTGGGCGGTGGCGTTGTTCGGCTCGAGCTGGATCACGCTGAGGTAATACTCATAAGCGTTGTTGCCCTGCGGCGATACGAGGCGGCCGTCGTGCGTCGCCTGGCGCGCCAGCCCGAGAAGGATTTCGACACCGCTCGATTCACCCGCGTCCGCGGGCGACTCCGCAACGGCGCCGGTATCCGGCGCGGCGATCGTCGCCGGCTGGCGCAGGCGCAGCGACGCGAACGCCGCGGTGGCCAGTACCACGGCGACAATGACGACGACGACCGCGCGGCGGGGAGGCGCGGCAAGGGCGAACTTGGACATGGGGGAATCCGGGGGAGCACCCGCAACCAGGCAGGCCCCCTGTCGGCCGGCCCCGGCGGGCGCGCCATCTTCCCGCCCGATTGTTGCAGTTCCGTGGCGGGATCGCCGGCATAGCTGGCTCCCGCAGGGTTCCCGTAACCGTCTCGTCGTCGCGCTCGGCGTGCGCCAGCTGCTTACCCGCTGAAGCGCCCGCTTCAGAAACGCTCGCGCAGCATCCGGTAGACCGGGTCGGTGTCGGGACGCTGGCCATGCCAGCGCTCGAAGGCGTCGGCGGCCTGTTCCACGAGCATGCCGAGGCCGTCGCGGAACCAGTCCGGACGCACACCGGCAGCCAGCGCCCAGCCCTTGAACGCCGCCGCGGCGACACCGTAGCTGAGGTCATAGCAGGTGGAATGATCCTTCAGGATCGAGGTCGGCAGGTCGAAGCTGCCGCCGAGGACGCCGATGGACGTGGCGTTTACCACGAGGTTGAAGGATTCGCCGTCGAGGCCGTCCCAGTAACGGGTGTAACAACGAGCGGGCTCGCCGATGGCGTCGGCGAGTTCGTCGGCGCGTTCGGGCGTTCGGTTGACGATGGTCAGCGATTGTACCCCGGCGTCCACGAGGGCCCAGGCCACCGCCTTTGCGGCGCCGCCGGCGCCGAGCAGCAGGGCATCGTGGCCGCGCAGGTCGAAGCCGTGGCGTTCGGTGATGTCGCGCACGAAGCCGCTACCGTCGGTGTTGTGTGCCTCGATGGCGCCGTTCACGAGCGGGGTAAGGGTGTTGGCCGAGCCGGCGCGGGTGGCGGCTTCCGTCCGTTTGGCGGCCAATGCGAAGGCGGCGTTCTTGTGCGGCAGGGTCACGTTGGCGCCAAGACCGCCTTCGGCGAAGAAGCGACGGACCGCCTGCTCGAACCGCCCGGGCGCCGCGTCGATCGCTTCGTAGCTCAGGTGGATGCCGAGCTGCGTGGCGAAGGCTTTGTGAATTTCCGGGGACAGCGAATGCGCGATCGGGTGACCGAATACGGCGTAACGGTGCGCTTCAGCGCTCATGGATTTTCCCTTGGCTCATGCTGGGACAAATTATGGCAGGAGCCGAGCCTTGTAGGAGCCGCCATGGCGGCGAGGGCGGGCTTGCGGCCTTGTCGCGAGGTTGCCTCGTCGCCATGGCGGCGCCTGCCGGGCGCACCGGTCGCGGCTTCTGAGACAGTGTGGGCTTAGCTTCCCGGCATCGCCTACCGATGCCGGGAGTACGCCATGCACGACACGCTTTCGCCGCGCCGCCTGCGCGCCCTCATCGCCCTGGCCTGGCTGGCCGGCGGCGCACTGCTGCTCCTGCTCACTCCGCTCTCGGGACACAGCGACGCGCTCGGCTGGACGCCCGCGTTCTGGCTGCTGCTGGCCCCGGCGAGCATCCTGGTGGCGATGAAGCCGGGTTTGCCGATGTCGCTGCTGGCCAGCCTGCTGCGGCGCTGATCAGCGTCAGCCGTGGATACCCAGCCGCTTCAGTTCGAGGCGGCGCAGGAACTCCTGCATGATGCGCAGGTAGAGGTCGTCGCCAAGATAAGCATCCTCGACGCCGGCATCGATCGACGGATTGTCGTTGACCTCGATCACCACCGGCCTGTCGCCCACCTGTTTCAGGTCCACGCCGTACAAGCCGTCGCCGATGGTCTGCGTGGCCTTGAGCGCCAGCTTCACCACTTCGGCGGGAGCGTTGCGGACCGGCACCGTGCGGAAGCCGCCCGATTTCGCACTGCCCTTCGCGCCATGGTTGTAGATCTGCCAGTGGCCGCGCGACATGTAGTACTGGCAGGCGTAGAGCGCCTCGTGGTTCAGCACGCCGACGCGCCAGTCGAACTCGGTGTAGAGGTATTCCTGGGCGATCAGCAGGGCGCTGTGCGAGAACAGTTCGCTCGCCGCCTTCTCCAGCGCCTCGCGGGTTTCCACCTTGACCACCCCGCGCGAAAACGATCCGTCGGGAATCTTCAGCACGATGGGCAGGCCGAGGCGGTCCGGCAGGTCGCGCAGGCGCCGCATGTCGTCGCGGTAGAGGATCTCCGTGGCGGGCGTCGCGAGCTTGCGCGCCACCATGAGGTCGTTGAGGAAGATCTTGTTCGTGCAGCGGAGAATGGACGTGGGATCGTCGATCACCACCATGCCTTCCTTCTCCGCGCGATGGGCGAAGCGGTAGGTATGGTTGTCGCTGGCGGTGGTCTCGCGGATGAACAGGCCGTCGTATTCGGCAAGGCGCTGGTAGTCGTTCTTGCCGATCGGATCCACTTCGATACCCAGGTGCTTGCCGGCCTCGATGAAGTGTTTCAGTGCCTTCTTGTTCGAAGGCGGCATCTTCTCGTTCGGATCGACCAGCATCGCGATGTCGTAGCGGAACCGGCGGCGCGCGCGCGGCTTGCGCCAGATCTTGCGCGAGAATTTGTCCAGCGCCTGCGCAAAGGCATCTTCCTGCGCATCGTCGAGCGTGTGCAGCCCCACGGGCTTGATCGAGGACACCTGCCAGACGCGGTCGCGCTCGAACTCGATGCGCATGAGCGGGCACGGGAACATGTCGAACAGTTGCCTCGCAAGATCCTGCAGGTCCGGGTAGGCGGTTTCCCCGAAATAGACGAGCACGCCGAAATCGGTGGTGTCGCGCCCGCCGGCGGGGAGGAAGTTGGAGAGCTTCTGGTTGAGGTCGTCGATGTCCAGGCCGTACAGCGAACGGCGACGCAGGTCGTTTACCGTGCGCACGGAGGGAATGACCTTGTGCCCGCGGGCCTCGGCAAGCAGCGACACGTAATAGCCCGTGCCCAGGTACTTGTAGCTGCGGCAGAGGTTGATGACGTGGGTGCGCTCGTCGTCCCCACCCACCGGCTGGCGCAGGTAATCCATCGCGGTGACGACATCGGCGGACGGGTAATAGGAGCCCCAGTCCGAGGCTTTCTCCACGACGATGACGAGCCTGCTCATGACACCTCTGCTGGCGGCGAATGCCATTCCTTCGACCCCGCCTGGGATCGATCGTATCGCCGGTGGCGCAGTGTGTCCTTCCCCCACCGCGGCGCACAAGCACCGTGTCCGCGCCGTGCCGGACGGGTTCATGAAAAAGTCATTGATCCACGCTTCGCCGAGGTCTACAGTGCCGCGCTTGCCCACCCCGCCCCGTCCCCACCGCGCCGGAGTTCCCAAGCGCATGCGTCCACCCCCGGTCACCGCCGCGGTGCGCGTTCGTCGCGCCGAAGTCAGCGATCTCGACGATCTCGTCGCCCTCGAGGAATCCAGCTTCGCGCAGGATCGCCTGAGTCGCGCCCAGTACCGCAAGCACCTCGACAGCGAGAGCGCCCTGGTGCTCGTCGCCAGCGCCAACCATCGCCGCTTCCTCGGCACCGCCGTCGTGTTCTTCCGCAAGGGCACGACCGTGGCGCGGCTGTATTCGATCGCGACCACGCCGCAGGCACAGGGCAAGGGCGTCGGTTCGGCATTGGTCGAGGCGTCCGAGGACGCCGCCCGCGTGCGCGGTTGCCGCTCGCTGCGGCTGGAAGTGCGCAAGGACAACGCCGTGGCGATCCGCCTGTACGAACGGCTGGGCTATGCGCGCATCGGCGAATACGCCAACTACTACGCCGACGGCACCGACGCCTTCCGCTTCGAAAAGCAGCTTTGAGCGGACCCGAGGCTATACTGGCGACCGCTCAAAGGAGTTGCCCCATGCGCCGACTCATCCTGCCCATCGCCCTCGCCGCCGGCGCCGCCGCGCTCGCGGGGTGTGGAAACAAGGGCCCGCTGTTCCTGCCGCCTCCGCCCGCGGCGGGTACCACGGCAACGCCCCAGGCCACCCCGGCGCAGCCGACGGAGAGGGATACCTCGCTCGCGCCGCCGCCGGCCAGCACCTCCAGCCAGCCGTTCAATTCCGTGATCCATCCGTAACGCCGCGATGGCCTCCCGCTTCACCAAGATGCATGGGATCGGCAACGACTTCGTCATCGTCGACTGGCGCGAGGATCCGCCGCGCGTTCCGAACGCGGCGCGCGTGGCCGCGCTGGCCGACCGGCACACCGGCATCGGCTTCGACCAGCTGATCAGCATCGAGTCCGCCCGCGATCCCTCCTGCGCGTTCTACTACGGAATCTGGAACGCGGACGGCTCGCCCTCGGGCCAGTGCGGGAACGGCGTGCGCTGCGTGGCGGCATGGCTCTACCGCGACGGCGCCATCGAGCGCGACACCGACGTGCGCCTGGAAAGCCCCTCGGGCCCGGTCACCGTCCGCGTGCTGGACGAGGGCAGGGTGGTGGTCGACATGGGCGAGCCGGATTTCGCACCTGCCGCCATTCCGCTCGACCTGCCGCCGCACGCCGTCTACACCGTCCACGTGGATGGCGAAGACGTGAGCTTCGGCGCCGTCTCCATGGGCAATCCGCACGGCGTGCTGCTGGTCGACGATATCGCCGATCCGCGGGTCGACCGCCTCGGCCCGGTTCTTACCGCGCATCCCGTGTTCCCACAGGGCGCCAACGTGGGCTTCGCCCAGCGCTTGGGGCCGGATCGCATTCGCCTGCGCGTGCACGAACGAGGCAGCGGCTGGACTCGCGCCTGCGGCACCGGCGCCTGCGCGGCGGCGGCCGTGGCCCAGTCGCTGGGTCTCGCCGCGCCGGTCGTGGACGTCGAACTCCCGGGCGGCACGCTCACCATCGAATGGCATGGCCCGGGCCATACCCTGTGGATGACGGGCCCCGCCGCCTTCGTTTTCGAAGGCGAGGTGTGACGTTCGCTCGCGAACGGGGCACACTGCGCACGCAAGCATTCGAGGAAGCACGCATGACCGACACCGCGATCGACGGCGACATCAAGCCAGCCACCGTGGCGTCCTACCTGAGGCGGCACCCTGACTTCCTCGTCGCCTACCCCGAACTCGCCCACGAGCTCGTGCTACCCAGTGCGAACGGGCCCGCGTCCTCCCTCGCCGTTCACCAGTTGCGTGGCCTGCGCGAAAAGAACGCCGAACTCGAGGGGCGGCTCAGGGAACTCACCGCCGTGGCCGGCGACAACGAGAAACTGATGCGCCGCGTGCACGGGCTGATGCTCGCGCTGCTCGGCGCCGGCAACATCGAGGACACCGTGCGCCAGGTGGTCCGCCGGCTCACCGAGGATTTCCAGTCCGAACGCATCCGCCTCGTGTTCTTCGGCGACCTCGCCGGCTTGCCCGACGAGCCGTGGCTGCTACGCGAGCCGCACGGCGCTTCCGGGCTCCCGGAATTCGCCTCGTTCCTCGAGCACGGCGATCCCGTCGCGGGCCGGCTGGCGCCCGACAAGCTGCACCGCCTGTTCGGGGAGGCCGCGCCCGACGTGCGCTCGGCCGCGCTCATGCGCGTCGGTGCCGATGCCCTCCTGGCCATCGGCAGCGCGGATCCGGATCGCTTCCATCCGGGCATGGGCACGCTGTTCCTCGACATGATCTCCACCACGGTCGGTTCCGCCATCGAACGGGCGCGGAAGGTGGCGTGACTCCGCGCGCCGCCGTCGAGGCCTTCCTGGGCCACTTCGCCGCCGAGCGGGCGCCGTCGCCGCATACGCTCGCGGCGTACCGGCGCGACCTGGACAAGCTGCTGGAATTCATGGAGGCCGAAGGCCTCGACAGCTTCGACCGGCTCACCCCGGACCGGATGCGGACGATGACCGCCCGCCTGCACCGCCCGCCGCCGCGGCGGGACGGCAAGGTACGCGAAGGCCTGGAGCCGACCAGCATCCAGCGCCTGCTTTCCGCCTGCCGCACACTGTTTCGCTACCTCACCCGCGAAGGCCGGCTGGACCACGACCCGGCGGCCGGCGTCCGCGGACCCAAGGTACGGCGCAAGCTGCCCCAGGTGCTGGACGCCGACGAGGCCAAGGAGCTGGTGGAAACCAGCCTCGGCGGCCCGCTGGCGCCGCGCGACACGGCGATGATGGAACTCTTCTATTCCAGCGGCCTGCGCCTGTCCGAACTGTGCGGCCTGCACTGGCGGGACCTCGACCTCGACGACGGCCAGGTCCGGGTGCTGGGCAAGGGCAACAAGACGCGCATCCTTCCCGTGGGCCGTTTCGCGGTCGCCGCCCTGAAGGCGCTGGCCGCCCTGGGCGCCGCCGGACCGGACCAGCCCGTGTTCAAGGGGCGGAACGGGACGACCATCTCCCCCCGGACCGTGCAGCAGCGGCTGGCCAGGCTTTCCAGCGGACAGGCGAAGCGGGTCCACCCGCACATGCTCCGGCACACCTTCGCGAGCCACATGCTGGAGTCCTCCGGCGACCTGCGCTCGGTGCAGGAGCTCCTGGGCCACGCGGACATCGCCACCACCCAGATCTACACCCACCTCGATTTCCAGCACCTGGCGAAGGTGTACGACGCGGCGCATCCGCGGGCGAAGCGGAAGCCTTGAGGCGAAGCCGCGGGGCGCCAAGACTTGCGCCGCTCCCCGGTTATCCCCACCTCTGACGTCTCCCCCAAGGAACGCACTATGGAACCGATGCACGCCACGACCATCGTCTGCGTCCGCCGCGACGGCAAGGTCGTCATCGGCAGTGACGGACAGGTCACCCTCGGCAATACCGTGATGAAGGCCAACGCCCGCAAGGTGCGCCGCCTGGGCAAGGGCGACGTCCTCGCCGGGTTCGCGGGCGCCACCGCCGACGCCTTCACGCTGTTCGAGCTGTTCGAGGAAAAACTGGTCAAGCACGGCGGCAACCTCACCCGTTCCGCGGTGGAAATGGCCAAGGAATGGCGCACCGACCGCCGCCTGGGCCGCCTGGAAGCCATGCTGGCCGTGGCCGACAGGGAGGCCTCCCTCCTGATTTCCGGCAACGGCGACGTGCTCGAGCCGGAGCACGGCCTCATCGCGATTGGCTCGGGCGGTCCTTACGCCCAGTCGGCCGCCCTGGCCCTGATGGAGAATACCGAGCTGGATGCGCGCACGATCGTGGAGAAAGCGCTCAAGATCGCCGGCGATATCTGCATCTACACCAATCACAACTATTCGATCGAAGAGCTCTGAGCCGATGTCCGAACTCACTCCCCGCGAAATCGTCAACGAACTCGACCGCTACATCATCGGCCAGCACGACGCCAAGCGCGCCGTGGCCATCGCCCTGCGCAACCGCTGGCGCCGCATGCAGCTCGACCCGGGCATGCGCGACGAGGTCACGCCCAAGAACATCCTGATGATCGGGCCTACCGGCGTGGGCAAGACCGAGATCGCCCGTCGCCTGGCCACGCTGGCCAACGCCCCGTTCGTGAAGGTCGAAGCCACGAAGTTCACCGAAGTCGGTTACGTCGGCAAGGATGTGGAGTCGATCATCCGCGATCTTGCCGATGTCTCGTACAAGCTGCTGCGCGAGCAGGCCAAGGGCCGGGTGCGCAGCCAGGCCGAGGATGCCACCGAGGACCGCCTGCTCGACGCGCTGCTGCCACGGCGCCAGCCCAGCGGCTGGGACGACACCGGCAGCGCCGCGCCGGCGATCGACAGCGACACCCGCCAGAAGCTGCGCAAGCAGCTGCGCGAGGGTGCGCTGGACGATCGCGAGGTCGAGCTAGACTTCGCCATGAACGTGGGCGTGGAGATCATGACCCCGCCGGGCATGGAGGAGATGAGCCAGCAGCTGGGCAAGATGTTCCAGAACCTGGGCGGCCAGAAGTCGCAAAAGCGCAAGATGACCATCCGCCAGGCCCGTCCGGTCCTCATCGAGGAAGAGGCCGGCAAGCTCCTCAACGACGAGGAACTGCGCAGCCGCGCGGTGGAGAGCGCGGAGCAGAACGGCATCGTCTTCATCGACGAGATCGACAAGGTGGCCCAGCGCTCCGAATGGGGCGGCGCGGGCGTCAGCCGCGAAGGCGTGCAGCGCGACCTGCTGCCGCTGGTGGAAGGCTCCACCGTGTCCACGCGCTATGGCTCGATCAAGACCGACCATATCCTGTTCATCGCCTCGGGCGCGTTCTCGCTGGCCAAGCCCTCGGACCTCATCCCCGAGCTGCAGGGCCGCCTGCCGATCCGCGTGGAACTGAGCGCCCTCTCGGTGGACGATTTCAAGCGGATCCTGCGCGAGCCGAACAACGCGCTGACCAAGCAATATGCTGCACTGCTCGATACCGAAGGCGTGACCCTGGACTTCACCGATTCGGGCATCGACCGGCTGGCCGACGTGGCCTTCCAGGTCAACGAGCGGACCGAGAACATCGGCGCCCGCCGGCTGCACACGGTCATGGAGCGGCTCCTGGAGCGCATCTCCTTCGAAGCGGCAGACAAATCCGGCGAAAAGTATTCGATCGACGCCGAATATGTCGACAACAACCTGGGTTCGCTGGTCAAGGACGAGGATCTGAGCCGTTACATCCTCTGAACACCGGGAGGCGGCCCCTCTGCTAAACTATTGACGTATATGGGCAAGGTCATTCATCTCAAAACCAACGGTCAGCGAGCCACCCTGCGCGAGGCGCAGGACAACCGGCAGCTGGTGCGTCTGTGGCGTGGCGAACTCGAGCACGGCAGCTTCTGCGGCTATGTCGGCGGTGTCGGCCGCGAGTTCTTCCTCCTCTGGGTGGTGGGCGACGGCGTCAGTTACGACGGCATGTACATCATGCGGCATCGCGACATCTCGGAGTTCGAGGCGCCGGACAAGCATGCGGGCTTCCTCGAGAAGGCGCTCACGATGAAGGGTATCCACCCGACACCGCCGGCCGACTTCCCGCTGGACGATATCTCGCAGGTCGTACAGGCCGCCGCCGCGCACGCTCCGGTCATCGGCGTGCACGTCGACAGCGAGGACGAGTCCGAGGTCTGCTACATCGGCCGCGTGGTGAGCGTGGACGACGAGGGCTTCAACATGCAGGAGATCACCCCCGACGCGGAGTGGCTGCGCGAGCCGTCGTTCTTCGCCTGGGATGAAGTCTCCACGGTAAGCATGGAAGACGCCTACGCCACGGCCCTCCTCGCGGTGGCCGGCGACCCGCCGCCGCTCGAACAAGGCACGGGCGACGGCTTCGGCCGCGCGAACTGACGCCCGGAGCGGTCACCTCCTGAACCCTGTGGCCGCTGTCTCTCTGTAGGAGCCGCTATAGCGGCGAGGAATCCGGCGACACTGTGGCGAGCTTTCCTCGCCGCTATAGCGGCTCCTACAGGAATGTGATCCAGGAAAGCGCCCGTGGTCTATCCCCGCCCCACCGACATCGTCCTGCATGCGACCTCGCGCATCCTCGAGGTCGTTTTCGACAACGGCGAGCGCTTCCGTCTTCCCTGCGAATACCTCCGCGTGAATTCGCCCAGCGCCGAAGTGCAGGGCCACGGCCCGGGGCAGAAGGTTCTGGTCTCGGGCAAGCGCGACGTCTGCATCGCGGCACTCGAACCCACCGGCCATTACGGCGTGTTGATCCGCTTCGACGACGGGCACGCCAGCGGCATCTTCGGCTGGGACACGCTCCACGACCTCGGTCGCGCCTACGACACGGCATGGCCGGCCTACCTCGCCGAACTCGAGGCGAAGGGGCTTTCCCGCTAGGTCGGGGAAACCAGGGCAAGCGCATGAAAGCCTCGCGCGCCTCGACGACGTATATTGGCCCGTCGTCCCACGCCCCACGCGTACCCAGGAGCGAACCAGCATGACGCGAATCGTCGTCGTCGGCAGCATCAACATGGACCTGGTGACCCTCGCCCCGCGCTTCCCCGATCCGGGCGAAACGCTGACGGGCGACCGCTTCCTCACCATTCCCGGCGGCAAGGGCGCGAACCAGGCCGTCGCCGCGGCGCGACTCGGTGCAAGCGTGGCGATGGTGGGCTGCATCGGCGACGACGCGTTCGGCCGGCAATTGCACGACGGCCTCGTCGCCGAAGGCGTGGACGTCGCGCATGTCGCGCGCGTCGAAGGCGTCGGCAGCGGCACCGCGTCGATCACCGTCGCCGGCGGCGAGAACAGCATCGTCGTCGTGCCCGGCGCGAACGGCCGCGTCACGCCGGCGCAGGTCGAAGCCGCGCGCGACGTCGTGCGCGGTGCCGACGCCTTGCTGGTGCAGCTGGAGATTCCGCTGGACGCCGTCGAGGCCACGCTGCGCATCGCGCAGGAGGAGGGCGTACCCGTCATCCTCAATCCCGCGCCCGCACAACGCCTTCCCCTCGAATGGCTGTCGCAGGTTCGCTTCCTCACCCCGAACCAGCATGAGCTCGCCGCGGCGCTCGGCGCCGCAGGCGATGCCGACTTCCGCGACCTCATGCGTCGCGCGCCCTGCCCGGTCGTGCTGACCCGGGGCGAGGACGGTGCGTGGTTCAGCGAAAAGGACGAGGAGCCGCGCCACCAGGCGGGCTTCAAGGTCGAGGCCGTGGACAGCACCGGTGCCGGCGACACCTTCAACGCCGCGCTGGCGGTGTATCTCTCCGAAGGCCTCGAGGTCGCCGTGCGCAAGGCCTGCGCCGCCGCCGCCATCGCCGTGTCGCGCCTGGGTGCCCAGGACGGCATGCCCCGCGCCGGCGAGCTGGCGGATTTCCTGGCCGCACGGCCATGAGGCGCAACGGCCTGTTGCATGCCGAACTCAACCGTGTCGTCGCGGCCATGGGCCATACCGATACGCTGGTCATCGGCGACGTGGGCCTGCCGGTACCTCCGGGCGTGCCCTGCATCGACCTCGCCGTGCTTCCCGGCACGCCGCCGTTCGCCACGGTGTTCGAGGCGGTGTATGCCGAGCTGGCCGTCGAGCGGGTGACGATGGCGAGCGAGATCCACGCGAAGAACCGTGCGATGGTGGCGCTGGGCGAGCGGCTGCGGAACGACGGCGTCGGCGTGGACGAGGTACCCCATGACGAGTTGAAGCGGCTGAGCGCCCGTGCCGTCGCCATCGTGCGTACCGGCGAAACCTCGCCGTACGCCAACGTCATCCTGCATGCGGGCGTCACCTTCCGATGAACGCACCCCTCGTCCGTATGCACGACATCCACAAGGCATTCGGCCCGGTGAAGGTGCTCGAAGGCGTGGATTTCGAACTGCTGCCGAGTGAAGTGCACGCCCTGATGGGCGAGAACGGCGCGGGCAAATCCACGCTGATGAAGATCCTCACGGGGATCTACGCGCCCGACGCGGGCAGCATCGAGGTGGGCGGCAAGGCCGCGACGATCGCGACGCCTGCCGATGCCGAGCGATACGGCATCGCCATCATCCACCAGGAACTGAACCTCATCCCCTCGCTCAGCGTGGCGGACAACCTCTTCCTCGGACGCGAGATCCACCGTTTCGGCCTGCTCGACCGCCGCGCGATGCGACGCCGCGCCACCGAATGGCTGACGCGCGTGGGGATGGAGAGCCTCGACCCCGACACGCTGGTCGAGCGTCTTTCGGTCGGCCGACAGCAGATGGTGGAAATCGCGCGCGCCCTCGGCCAGGAAGCCCGCGTGCTGATCATGGACGAACCGACCGCGGCGCTGACCGAGCACGAGACCGACACGCTGTTCCGTCTTATCCGCGAACTGCGCGAGCAGGGCAAAGGCATCGTGTACGTCTCGCACCGCATGGAAGAGATCTTCGCCCTGTGCGACCGCATTTCCGTGCTGCGCGACGGCCAGTTCGTCGGGACGCGTCCGGTCCCCGGCCTCGCCTTCGACGAGGTGGTGAAGATGATGGTCGGGCGCACGCTGGATGCACGCTACCCCACGCGCACGCCGAAGATCGGCGCGGTGCGCCTGAAGGTCGAACACGTCGGCGGCGGCATGGTGCACGACGTGAGCTTCGACCTGCACGCGGGCGAAGTGCTCGGCGTGGCCGGCTTGCTAGGCGCCGGCCGCACCGAGCTGGCGCGATTGCTGTTCGGCCTGGACACGCTCGCCTCGGGAAAGGTGACCCTCGATGGGGTCGTCGTGACACCGACCTCGCCGAGTGAGGCGATCCACTCCGGGTTCGGCTTCGTCACCGAGGACCGCAAGGCACAGGGCCTGGTCCTCGACCTCAGCCTGCGCGAGAACGTAAGCCTTCCGCGCGTGCCCGCGCACGCGGGGCTCGTCGACCGTCCCGCCGAGAAGAAGCAGACACGCGGCCTCATCGACGCGCTGAAGATCCGCACGCGCGACATGGAACTGGACGTCCGCTCGCTGTCCGGCGGCAACCAGCAGAAGGTGGTGCTCGCCAAATGGCTGGCGCTGAAGCCGCGCGTGCTCATCCTCGACGAACCCACCCGCGGTGTCGACGTGGGCGGCAAGGCCGAGATCTACCACATCATCAACCAGCTCGCGGAGCAGGGCGTGGCGATCCTCATGATCTCCTCGGAACTGCCGGAGGTGCTTGCCATGAGCGACCGCATCCTCGTGATGCACGAGGGCCATGCCACGGCATTGCTCGACGCGCACGGCACCACCCAGGAAGCCGTGATAACCGCCGCGACCGGAGGCAAGTGACATGACACGAGTGAACTGGAACCGCGTGGCGCCGCTGCTCCAGCGACTGGGCTCGGTGATCGGGCTGCTGCTGCTCTTTATCGTGCTCTCCGTCCTGAGCCCCGATTTCCTTTCCGCGAGCAACCTGCTGTCGGTGCTGCGCCAGATTTCGGTCAACGCGCTCATCGCCTTCGGCATGACCTTCGTCATCCTCGCCGGCGGTATCGATCTCTCGGTCGGCGCCATCCTCGCGTTCACCGGCGCCATCACGGGCGGATTGCTAGCGGCCGGCCATGGTGTGACGGTGGCCGTGGGCGCGGGTCTCGGCCTTGGCCTGCTGCTGGGCATGGTCAACGGCGTGCTCGTGTCCTGGGGCAGGGTGGCGCCGTTCATCGCCACGCTCGGCACGCTCACGTTGCTGCGCGGACTGACGCTGGTTTACACGCAAGGCACACCCATCGCGGCACCGAACCAGGGCTTCGCCCTGCTCGGCAAGGGATACCTCTTCCATCTCGTGCCGCTGCCCGTGGTGTTGATGTTCGCCGCCTTCGGCGTGTGCGGCTTCCTCCTTCGCGGCACGGTGTTCGGACGCCATGTCATGGCCATCGGCGGCAACGAGGAAGCGGCGCGCCTGTCGGGCGTGCGCATCGCGCCGATGAAGCTCGCCATCTACGGGCTCTCCGGTCTCCTTTCCGCCTTCGCGGGCATCGTGCTCACCTCGCGCCTGGATTCCGCGCAACCCACCGCCGGCGTCGGTTACGAGCTCGACGCCATCGCCGCCGTGGTGCTCGGCGGCACCAGCCTTTCCGGCGGCCGCGGCTGGCTCTTCGGCACGCTGGTGGGCGCACTGCTCATCGGCTTCCTCAACAACGGCCTCAACCTGCTGGGCGTCAGCTCGTTCTACCAGCAGGTCGTCAAGGGCATCGTCATCCTTATCGCCGTCCTGCTCGACAGGCGGAAGTGAACCAAGAGGACCACACCATGCGCACACTCAACTTCCTTACCGCGGCGGCCGTCGTGCTGCTCTCCGCCTGTTCGCAGCAGGGTCCGGGCGACACCTCGCCGGCGGCGGCCGCGACCGCCGGCGGTAACGCCGCGTCGGGCACCCCCGTGATCGGCCTCGCGCTGTCCACGCAGAACAATCCGTTCTTCGTCGAACTGAAGGACGGCGCGCAGAAGGCGGCGAAGGACGCCGGCGTGCGGCTCGTGGTCGTCGACGCGCAGGACGATCCCGCCCGGCAGATCTCGAGCGTGGAGGATCTCATCCAGAAGCGCGTGTCGGTGATCCTGCTCAATCCAACCGATTCCTCCGCGCTCGCCGGTGCCGTGCAATCGGCGCAGCGCGCGAACATCCCTGTCGTCACGCTGGACCGTGGCGTCGACGGTGCGGAGGTCGCTTCGCATATCGCCTCGGACAACGTCGCGGGCGGAAAGATGGCGGCCGACTACCTGGACAAGGCACTGGGCGGCAAGGGCAACATCATCGAGCTGCAGGGCGTGGCCGGTACGTCGGCGTCGCGCGAACGCGGCCAGGGCTTCGACGATGCCGTCGCCGCGACCGGCATGAAGATCGTGGCGAAGCAGCCCGCCAACTTCGACCGCGCGCAGGGCCTTTCGGTGAGCGAGAACCTGCTCCAGGGCCACGCCGACGTCCAGGCCATCTTCGCGCAGAACGACGAGATGGCACTCGGCGCGGTGCAGGCGCTTACCGGCAAGAACAAGAAGGTGCTGGTCGTCGGCTTCGACGGCACACCCGACGGCAAGGCCGCGGTGCAGAACGGCAGCATGGCCGCCACGGTGGCGCAGCAGCCGGAAGAAATCGGCAGGCTCGGCGTCGAGACGGCGAAGAAGCTGATCGACAAGCAGCCAGTGGAGAAATCGATCGCTGTGCCGCTCAAACTCCTGACCAAGGAATAGGATCGCCGCCTAATCCTGCGGGGCCGGCGCGATCACCTCGCGCTGGCCGTTGATGCCCATCGGCGAGACCAGGCCGGCCGCTTCCATCGCCTCGACGAGGCGCGCCGCGCGGTTGTAACCGATACGGAACTGGCGCTGCACGAACGAGATCGACGCGCGCCGCGAGCGCAGCACGAACGCGGCGGCCTCGTCGTAAAGAGGATCCAGTTCGGCGTCGATGCCTTCCTCGCCGGGTTCTCCCTCGCCGGCCTCGACGGCGGGGCCGGCGAGAATCTCCTCCTTGTAGTCCGGCTCGCCGAACTGCTTCAGCCACGCGACGATGCGATGCACTTCCTCGTCGGCGACGAAGGCGCCGTGGATACGTTGCGGGTAACCGGTACCCGGGGGCAGGAACAGCATGTCGCCCTGGCCGAGCAGGCTCTCCGCGCCCATCTGGTCGAGGATCGTGCGCGAGTCGATCTTCGACGACACCTGGAACGCCACGCGCGTCGGGATGTTCGCCTTGATGAGACCGGTGATCACGTCCACCGAAGGACGCTGCGTCGCGAGGATGAGGTGGATGCCCGCCGCGCGCGCCTTCTGCGCCAGGCGTGCGATCAGTTCCTCGATCTTCTTTCCCGCGACCATCATGAGGTCGGCCAGCTCGTCGATCACCACGACGATCGTCGGCAGCGTGTCGAGATGCTCCGGTACTTCCGGATGCGCGGGGAACGGGTTGAACAACGGCCTTCCGGCGGCACGTGCCTCGCGCACCTTCTGGTTGTAGCCGGCCAGGTTGCGCACGCGCAGGTCTGACATCAGCTTGTAGCGGTTCTCCATTTCCGCCACGCACCAGTTCAGCGCGTTGGCGGCGAGCTTCATGTCGGTGACCACCGGCGCCAGCAGGTGCGGAATGCCTTCGTAAACCGAAAGCTCCAGCATCTTCGGGTCGATCATGATCATGCGCACGTCTTCGGGCGTGGCTTTGTAGAGCATGGACAGGATCATCGCGTTGACCGCGACCGACTTGCCCGATCCCGTGGTACCGGCGACGAGCATGTGCGGCGCTTTCGCGAGGTCGGCCACGACCGGTTCGCCCGTGATGCCCTTGCCCATGGCGAGCGTCAGCTGCGAATCGGAACCACGATATTCGGCCGAGTCGAGGATTTCCGACAACGCGATCATCTGCCGCTGTTCGTTGGGCAGCTCGAGACCCATGCAGGTCTTGCCGGGTATCGTCTCGACGACGCGGATGGAGGTGCGGCCGAGGCCGCGCGCGAGGTCCTTCATCAGTGCGACGATCTGGTTGCCGCGCACGCCTACCGCGGGCTCGACTTCGTAGCGCGTGATCACGGGACCGGCCGATGCGCCCACCACCTGCACCGGCACCTTGAACTCGCGCAGGCGCTGCTCGATCAGTTCACCCGTCTCCGCCAGCTCGGCATCGGATATCGACATGACGTCGCGCCGCGCCGCGGCCAGCAGCGAGAGCGGAGGCAGGCTCACGGCCTCCGGACGGCTCGCCCGCAACGACGTCGGCGGCGTGGGCGTCTCGGCGGGACGCGGGGGCTCCGCCACCGATTCGTCGTTCGCCGCGATGGCGAATCGCGACACCGCTCGCGGCGGCGCCGGACCGGCGGGAACGGTTGTCATTGTGGGAGCCGCTTCAGCGGCGATGGGTGCTTGCGACAGGTTTGCCCGCTGCCGAGGGATCGCCGGCGCAGCCGGTTCCCACAGGGTCTCGTGAGCTATGGGGGCATCGCTTTGTAGAGGAGCCGGCTCCGACGGCAAATCGAGGCCGGTTCCTGTCTCGGGCGCGGACGATGCCATCGCCCGCGGCGCCAGCCACGGCTCGCGAATGACGGTATCCGGCCGCGCGCGATGACGCGGCGGCACGGGCGTGGCCACGGACGGCCGCATGGCCGGTTCGGGCGATTCGGCACGGCCAGGCGTGGCACGCGTCGGCATCGCCTGCGCGGACGCGGGTCGTTTCGTCTCGGACTTCGCCCGCCGGCGAGCGGTCGGGCGATCGGCACGCCGGACGGCCGAGGCGGCGCGCCGGCCGCTGGCGCGTGCGGCCGAACGCGAAAACAGCCGGCGCGTTCCCTCGATGGCGAGCGCGCCGACCGGTTCGAGCAAGGCATTGGTCCGGATGAGGAACGACGACCAGGGCACGCCGAGATACCACGGCAACGCGATCGCCAGGACGGCGCCGCCAAGCAAGGCCGTCACCGCACCTCCCGGAAAGCTGGCGAACATCGTCGCCAGCGCACGGCATACGGCGCCGCCCACCGAGGGATCGTCGGTGTAGTGCGAAACCACGAGGCCTTCGAGCGTCGAACTCGCCAGCAGCACCAGGACGAAGCCGGCCCAGAACCGTATGGCACCGGGTCCGACCGTGGGCGGCCGTCTGCGCCGAACGAGCGCTGCAACGAATCGCCAGAGCAGGGGAAGCAACCAGAGGGTGGACAGCCCGAAGGCGCCGAACACGAATGCGAGCATGCCGAACCGTGAGAACCTAACCAGTTCGCTAGTTTAGCGCGCATTCGTACGACGCCAACCGGAAAGGCACGGTAACTCCCTGTCGGCGCACGGAAGCCTCGCCGACAGGGTTGGGCACCGCTCAGGCGCGGTAGCGCGGCGCCACGTCCTTGCGCGACAGGTTCGGCGCCATCGCGAGGCGCGCGGCGTCGTACGCCTTGAACTGGCCTTCGTCCGCAAGTGGCGGGATGGTGACGACTTCGCCGCGGTCGTAACCGACGAGTGCGGCATCGACCAGGTCGGCCGTGTCCATGACCATGCCGGGCATGAGGGTGTCCACGTCCTTGCCCGACTTCTCCCAGATCTCCGAGCGGGTGGCGCCCGGCAGCACCGCCTGCGCCCGCACCTTCGTGCCTTGCAGCTTCGACGCGAGGCCGAGGGTGATATTGAGCAGGTGCGCCTTGGTGCCGCTGTACAGACCGTCCATCATCTCCGGCACGAAGGCCAGCACGGAGGCGATGTTGACAATGCCGCCGCGGTCGCGGGCCACGAACGCCTTGGCCGCTGCCGCCGCGAGGAGGGTCGGGGCAAGCGTGTTCACCGTGATGAGCTTCTCGATCTGCGCGCTGCCGTTCTCGAGGATGCTGCCTTCCAGCGAGATACCGGCGTTGTTGATCAACAGGGTGATCGCCTCGTCCTCCGCGAGCCGGCGCTCGACGGCCGCGATGCCGGCGCGATCGCCAAGGTCGGCCTGGAGGACTTCCGCCTTGCGGCCGGTGCGCTCGGCGATCTTCCGGGCCAGGGCTTCGAGGCGGTCGAGACGGCGGGCGACCAGGACCAGGTCGTAGCCGCGGTCGGCCAGACGTTCGGCATAGACTTCGCCGATGCCTGAAGAAGCGCCTGTAATCAGTGCCTTACCTTTGTTCTGGGTGTTCATGTATGTCGACTCCGCATGGTTGATTGCAAAATGATAGTTACTGCGTTGCCATACGATAGCGACGTCGCTATCATAAATGGACACCGACAAACTTTCTTCAGGCACCTGCGCGATCTCCCGGGGCCTGGCCCACGTGGGCGACGCCTGGAGCGCGCTGATCCTCCGCGACGCGAGCCTGGGCATGACCCAGTTCGACCAGTTCAGAACCAGCCTCGGCATCGCGCCGAACATCCTGTCGCGCCGATTGAAATCCCTGACCGAGGCGGGTGTCTTGGAGAAGCGCCGCTACAGCGAACGGCCGCCCCGCGACGAATACGTGCTGACCCAGGCGGGTCGCGATTTCCTTCCGATCCTGGCCGCGATGGGGGAATGGGGCCGCCGTTACAACGGGGGCGGCCGGGCGCTGTCCCGGCTGGTCGACAGCGAGACGGGCGCGCCCATCCATGCCGTGGTCGTGGACGGCAGGACGGGCAGGCCCCTCGATCGGATGGCGTTGCGGCTGGAGATGCCGGACTGACCTCAGGCGGGCATCGTCGCCATGTCGATCACGAAGCGGTAGCGCACGTCGTTCTTCACCAGGCGCTTGTACGTCTCGTTGATCGAGGCCATGTCCACCACCTCGATGTCCGACACGATGCCGTGCTCGGCGCAGAAATCCATCATCTCCTGCGTTTCCGCCATGCCGCCGATCGCCGAGCCGGCGATGGTGCGGCGGGGCAGCATCAGGGCGCCGCCGATCATGCCGTCGATCGGGGTCAGCACACCGACCAGCACCATGGTGCCGTCGAGCTTCAACAGGTTGATGTACGGATTCAGGTCGTGCGACACGGGCACCGTGTTGAGCAGGAAGTCGAAGCTGGATGCCGCCGCCTTCATCGCGTCCGCATCGGTGGAGAGCAGGACAGTGTCGGCACCCAGGCGCTTCGCGTCGGCGCCCTTGGAGGCCGACGTGGTGATCATGGTGACGTGCGCGCCCATCGCCTTGGCGAACTTCACGCCCATGTGGCCGAGACCGCCGAGGCCGACGACGCCCACCTTCTGTCCCGGGCCGACCTTCCAATGCCGCAACGGCGAATACGTGGTGATGCCGGCGCACAGGAGCGGAGCGGTGGCCTTGAGGTCGAGCTTCTCGGAGATCTTCACCGTGAAGCGTTCCTGCACCACGATGTCCGTGGAGTAGCCGCCGTAGGTCGGCGTGGTCTTGTCCTGCTCGGTGCCGTTGTAGGTGAAGCTGGTATGGGTGAGGCAGTACTGCTCGAGGTCGCGCTTGCACGACTCGCACTCGCGACACGAGTCGACCATGCAGCCGACGCCGGCATAGTCGCCCACCTTGAACTTCGTCACGCCTGGGCCGACGGCCTTCACGCGGCCGACGATCTCGTGGCCGGGAACCATCGGGAAGATGCCCGGACCCCAGTCGTCCTGGGCCTGGTGCAGGTCGGAGTGGCAGATGCCGCTGTAGAGGATTTCGATATGCACATCGTTCGGGCCGACATCGCGACGCGGCACCTTGAAGGGGACGAGGGGCGCGTTGGCCTGGGGAGCGGCGAATCCGCGGACTTCGAACATGGGGGTCATCCTCTTCGTAAGGGGGTGGAGCGGTAGCCGCTAACGATAAGGGCTCAACAATTCTTCGCGCCAACGGGGATTACGCGACGAATCGTTGAGTTATCCTTGACAATCATGCGTCCGGACAACCTTTCCCACCTCGCCGCCTTCGCCGCCGTGGCTCGCCATGCGAGCTTCCGCAAGGCAGGTGCCGAGCTGACCCTCACGACCTCGGCCATCAGCTATGCGATCCGGAACCTGGAGGAGCGCCTTGGCGTGGTGCTGTTCCATCGGACCACGCGCAGTGTCTCGCTGACCGAGGCGGGACAGCGGCTGCTCGAACGGCTGGCGCCCGCGCTCCTCGACGTGGGCGAAGCGCTGGAGGAAATGAACAACTTCCGCGCCGCGCCGGCGGGCACCCTCCGCGTCAACATGCCTCGGGTGACGGCCCAGCTGCTGCTGCCCGGCCTGCTGCCCCGCTTCCTGGCGCGCTATCCGGACATCCATTTCGAGGCGGTCGACAACGACGGCCTCATCGACATCGTCGCCCTTGGTTTCGACGCCGGCATCCGCTTCCTCGAGCAGGTGCCCGAGGACATGATCGCCGTGCCGATGGGCGGCGAGCAGCGGGGCGCCTGCGTGGCATCGCCCGAATACATCGCGAAACACGGCATGCCGACGCATCCGAACGACCTCTTCCAACACGATTGCATCCGCTTTCGCTTCCCCAGCGGGCGCCTCTACAAGTGGGAGTTCGAGCAGGGTGCGACGAAGCTGGAACTGGACGTGCGCGGACGCGTGACCTTCGGGGACTTGCGTCTCGCCCTCGATGCCGCCCTGGCCGGTATCGGCTTCACCCTTGTCCTGGACGAGCAGGTGACCGCACTGGTGGCCGAAGGACGACTGCGGCGGGTCCTCGAGGACTGGTGTCCGCCGTATCCGGGTTTCATGCTGTATTACCCGCGCCAGCGGCGCGTCACCTCGGCCTTGCGAGCCTTCATCGAGTTCATCCGGGAAGAACGGTAACGGCGCGGTGGGAGCGGCGGCGACCGGGCGGCTGGTCCCGGCGCGCGCCCTTGCGTATCCTAAGCCGATGTTGCGGCGCACCACGGCGCCGCGCTCCATCGTCCCGAGCCTTCAATGACCTCCTCCGCACCCGCCCCCCGTACGGGCACGCCGCCTGTTCGCACCCCTCATGTCGGCCTGGTGATCCTGGCCCTCGCCGTTGGCGGTTTCGCCATCGGTACCACCGAATTCGCCTCGATGAGCATGTTGCCCCTGTTCGCCCAGGGCCTGGGCATCGATGCGCCTACCGCCGGCCACGTCATCAGTGCCTACGCGCTGGGCGTGGTGGTCGGTGCGCCGATCATGACGGTGCTCGGAGCGCGTGTGCCGCGCCGCCGCCTGCTGCTGATCCTCATGGCGATGTTCACGCTGTTCAACGGCCTGACCGGATTGTCGCCCAGCTATCACTGGATGCTGGCGTTCCGCTTCCTCGCGGGTCTTCCGCATGGCGCTTACTTCGGGGTCGCGGCGCTGGTCGCCTCCTCGCTGGTGCCGGCGAACCGGCGCACGCGCGCCGTCGGCCAGATGTTCCTCGGCCTGACCATCGCCACGGTGGTCGGTGTGCCGTTGGCGAGCTGGCTGGGCCAGGCGGTCGGCTGGCGCTGGGCTTTCGCGCTGGTCGCGCTGCTCGGCATCGCGACGATGTCCGCCGTGGCCGCGTTCGCTCCGGAAGTGCGCGCCGACGACCATGCGAGTCCGCTGCGCGAACTCCGCGCGCTGAAGCGGCCGCAGGTCTGGCTCACCCTCGGCATCGGGGCGATCGGCTTCGGCGGCTTGTTCGCGGTGTACACCTACCTGGCGGACATTCTCCTCACCGTTACCCGGATGCCGCTGCATAGCGTGCCGTGGGTCATCGGCGTCTTCGGCATCGGCCTTACCGCGGGCAACATGATCGTGCCGGTGTTCGCGGATCGCGCGCTCATGCGCACGGCGGGCGTCCTGCTGGTGTGGAGCATAGTGACGCTGGGCATCCTGCCGTTCACTGCCGGCAACGTCTGGACGCTGGGGCTGAACGTATTCCTCATCGGTATCGGCGGTGCGCTGGCGACCGTGCTGCAAACGCGGCTGATGGACGTGGCGGGCGATGCGCAGGGCCTGGCCGCGTCGCTCAATCACTCGGCGTTCAACACGGCGAATGCGCTGGGGCCTTTCCTCGGAGGTCTGGCCATCGCGCACGGCTACGGATGGACGTCTCCGGGCTGGGTCGGAAGCCTTCTCGCGGTATGCGGTCTCGCCATCTGGGCGATGTCGGTCACGGCCGAACGCCGTGACGACGAGGTCGCCGCCGAACCTTGCTGACCGTGGACGATGCGGTTCGCTACCCGGGTGTGGGTCACACCCTGCGGGAGGATGCACGCGCGGTGACGCACTGAGATTCTTCGGAATGAGAAAACATGTGATGTGTGCCACGCTTTTCCGACACCGGTCGCCGGACGGACAGGCGAACGGTTGAGGGAAGACACTTCACAGGAATGAAAGATGACATTGTTCGATAAGCGCACGAAGCGCTTGCCCACCCGGACCCGGGTGCATGGCGCCATGGTTTCGCTTCTCTTCCTTCCGGCAGCAGGCCATGCGGAGACAAACAGGCCGCATGAAGGCTGGTACGGCTCGGTATTCGGCGGTGTCGGCGGCGGAGCCAGCCAGGATGCACGGCAAAGCGGCAGGGCTCACCTTCGCGGCGACCATGCCCTGCCCGGATTCAAGGACTTCGACCTGGTCGTCGACGGCAGGGGCCGTGCCAGGCAAGGGCGCAGCGGTCTGCTCGGTGTCCATATCGGATACCGGTTCGCCCGAAGGGATTCCGGCATCGTTCCCGCCGTCGAACTGGAAGGCATGCATGTTTCGTCGAGGCAGACGGCCCATCTGCGCAATCCTCTCGCCTCAGGCGTGGCCAATATCGGTTCCGACGCAAGCCAGGCGGAACGCGAGGATCCGACCTCCGTCGTCAAGGATAAATTCGGCCCCGGGGAGCATCGTTTTTCGAACCGGATGCACACGGACGTCCGCACGGCGATGCTGAATCTCGTGCTCGCCTACGAGACCGGCGGATTCGTGGAACCCTACCTCGGTCTGGGCATCGGCGTGGCGAAGCTCGATGCCGGCCGCGCCGTTTCATACCAGACCCATCCATCGGGACCGATCGAACTGACCCCGGATACCGGCGAGAAGGTGAACCATTTCAATTCGAGGAACCGCGCCAGCGACATCGCGCTGGCATGGCAGGCGAAGGCAGGGCTTCGCGCACGGATGACCCGACACGTTTCCGCATTCGTCGAGTATCGGATGGTTCGCACCGGGCCGGCCGATTTCACCTTCGGCAGCACACGCTACGCCGGGCATGCGCCCACCGACCACTGGCGCGTGAAGCACGGACCGATGCGAACGCATTCGGGGGTGCTGGGCGTGCAGTACGCCCTCTGACCTTCGCGCTCCTACTTGCCTATGCAGAACGAACCGAAGATGGCACCCAGCAGATCGTCGGACGAATAGCTGCCGGTGATCTCTCCCAGCGCCTGCTGGGCGTGGCGTAACTCTTCGGCGGCGAGTTCGCCCGCATGGACGTCGTGCAACGCGACAGCCGTGCGGGCGAGATGGTCGCGCACGGTCTCGAGCGCCAGCACATGGCGACGGCGGGCACTGAACGCGCCCTCACCCGCGCCCGCGGTAGCGAGATCGCGAAGGATCGCACGCAGATCGTCGATACCTTCGCCTGTGCGAGCGGACAGCCAGAGCGTTTCATGGTTGTCACGCTGCGCCCGACGGGCCTTTGTCCGGGCGAGATCGATCTTGTTGATGACGACCAGGCGGGTCGCGTGCACCGGTGTGCCTTCGAAGAAGGCGAGGTCGTCGGTTGCGTGGGCTTCTTCGGTGACGAGGAGGGCGACGTCGCAGCGCTCGAGCTGGGCGCGTGCGCGCCGGATGCCTTCGCGTTCGACGATGTCCTCGGACTCGCGCAGGCCTGCCGTATCCGCCAGTTCGAGCGTGGCGCCGTCGATCGTCACCGATTCGCGCAACACGTCGCGCGTGGTGCCGGGAATGTCGGTGACGATGGCGCGTTCCTGTCCCGCCAATGCATTCAGCAGACTGGACTTGCCCGCGTTGGGCCGCCCGACGATCGCCACGGCGACGCCGTCGTTCAGGCGGACGCCGCGGCGGGTTTCTATCAGCAGGGCATCGAGGTTCGCGCGCAGCGCGGCGAGGTTCGCGCCGATGACGGGGTCGGCGAGGAAGTCGATCTCTTCCTCGGGAAAATCGATGGCCGCTTCGATATGCACACGAAGCGCGATCAGTTCGGCGAGCAGCGCATCGACGCGCGCGGAGAACACGCCCTCCATCGAACGCAACGCGGCACGCGCACCGGCTTCGGACGTGGCCGCGACGACGTCGGCCACCGCTTCCGCCTGCGCGAGATCGAGCTTGCCGTTGAGGAACGCCCGTTCGGTGAATTCCCCGGGACGGGCGAGGCGGGCGCCCAGCGCGACGACGCGTCGAAGCAGGGCGTCCAGCAGCACCGCGCTGCCGTGGCCTTGCAGTTCCAGCACGTGTTCGCCGGTGTAGGACGCCGGACCTGGGAAATAGAGAAGGATGCCCCGGTCGATCAGGTCGCCGTCGCCGTCGCGGAACGCGGCGAAGTGCGCATGTCGCGGCGAAGGCGCGCGACCGAGCATGGCGCGCGCGATCGAAGGAGCCAACGGCCCCGACACGCGCACGGCGCCGACGCCGGCCGCACCCGCGCCGGTGGCGATGGCTGCGATGGTGTCGTCGGCGTGACTCATGAGGCACCTGCTATGGCAAAGCGGCGCGTCTTTCGACGCGCCGCCCGGATGGTCAAGCCGTTCTGGCCTTGATCTCGGCCTTGTCCACGCTACGGTTGATCCACCACTGCTGGAGCAGGCTGGTGGCACCGTTCACCGTCCAGTAGAGCACGAGGCCCGCCGGGAAGAAGGCGAAGAACACGCCGAAGATCAGCGGCATCACCTTCATCATCTTGGCCTGGGTCGGATCCATGCCCGCGGTGGGCATCATGCGCTGGGTGAGCAGCGTGACCAGGAAGTAGAGCACCGGCAGGACGTAGAGCGGATCCGGCGCGGAAAGATCGTGGATCCAGCCGAAGAACGGCGCCTGGCGCAGTTCGATCGACTCCGACAGCACGCGGAGCAGGCCGATGAAGATGGGGAAGGTGATGAGGATGGGCAGGCAACCCGCCATCGGGTTCACCTTCTCCTTCTTGTACAGCTCCATCATGGCCTGCTGCATCTTCATGCGATCGTCGCCGTAACGCTCCTTGAGCGCGGCGACGCGCGGCTGCAGCTTGCGCATGCGCGCGCCGGAGCGGAACTGCGCATCCGTGAGCTTGAACAGCGCGGCCTTGATGAGCAGCACGAGCAGGATGATGGCCACGCCCCAGTTGCCGCTGATCGCGTGCAGCTTCGACAGCAGCCAGTGCAGCGGCTGGGCGATGATCGTCAGCCAGCCGTAGTTGCTGGTGAGTTCGAGGCCCGGCGCGATGACGTCGAGCGTGCCTTGCAGCTTCGGGCCGACGTAGAGGCGCGCGACACTGTCGGCGGATTGGCCCGGGGCGACCTGGATGGCCGGACCGAACGCGCGCACGAGGTAGCGCGGCGTGGCCGAGTTCGGATCGACGATCGTGCTGCTGTAGGTCACGTTCTGGTCGGCCGGCGGAATCCAGGCGACGAAGAAGTAGTGCTGCAGCATGCTGATCCAGCCACCGGTGATCTGGTGGTTCAGCGGCTTCTTGGCGAAGTCGAGGAACGACAGCGATTCGAACTTGTTCTCGGGGCTGTACCACGCGGCGCCGAAGAAGCTGTGCTGGGCCGGGTCCGTATAGGCCTTGAACCAGTTGGCCTTCGGCGCGGGCACGCGCTGCAGCTGGTGGTAGGCGTTACCGGTCCAGGCCGCGCTAGAGCCGTTCTCGATACGCTGGTCGAGGTCGACCACGTAATCGGTGCGCTTGAGCGTGTAGCGCTTCACCACCTTCACGCCGGACGCATCGGTCCAGGTCAGGTCGAGGCTCACCGACTTCTGGCCGTCGGCCAGCGTGGCTTCCTTCTTCTCGGCGTGGAAGAGGGCGCGATGGTCCGGCGCGGCGCCGTTGCTGCTGACGAGGCCGTCCTGCGCGGCGAAGAAGTGTTCCGGCGTGTCGTCGAGCAGGCGTGCCGGCGGCGGGGTCGGATTCGTCTTCGTGGCCGGCTCGTCCGGGTATGCCAGCAACTCGGAGCGCACGATGCTGCCGCCGCGCGTGTCGATCGTCAGGCGGAGCACATCGTTCGACAGCGTGACCTGCTCACCCTTGCCGTCGGTCGGCGCGGCGGCGGTTTCGTTCGGCACGGTCGCGGGTGCCGCGGTACCGGGAACGCTGGCGTCCGCGTTCGCCTTGCCCGCGCCGGCGGCGGCGTCGGTCTGGGCGGCAGGCGTCGGGGCGACAGGATGGGGACCGTAGTCCTTCTCCCATTCCGTCCACAGCAGGTACGCCACGAACATGAGCGCGAAGAAGAGAAGCGTGCGCGTTTGATTCATTGCTTAGGCCAGATCCGAATGGCGCCACGGCCGGCTGGCCGGGAAAGGCGGGAAGGACGGTGGGGTCAACGCGCGATTGTGCCGTCGGCACCCTCAGGCTTCAACGGCCGTATGCGGCGGAACAGGGCGTCGAGCTCGGCCAGGAGCACCGCGCCGGGCTCGCCCACGGCGCTGTCGCGGGCCATGACGAGGATATCGACCGCGGGCAGGGCCGGGCGGGCGCGACGAAACGCCTCACGCGCCAGGCGCTTGATCCGGTTGCGATCGACGGCGCGTTTCGAGCAGCGCTTGGAGATGGCCAGGCCGAGCCGGGCGGTGCCGGCGTCGTTGTTCCCGAAGCGCAAAAGAAAACAGCGGCCGCCGAGGCGACCGCTGACTGTTCGCAAGGCTGCGAAGTCGGCGGCGCGGCGTAGCCGCGCTTCGCGCGGCAAGGCTGCGGCACGCACGACAGGCGAGCCGCTTACGGAATCAGACGCTTGCGACCCTTCGCGCGACGGGCATTGAGGATCTTGCGGCCGTCGGCCGTGGCCATGCGGGCGCGGAAGCCGTGCGTACGTGCACGCTTGAGCTTGCTGGGCTGGAAAGTACGCTTCATGGCGCTACATCCGGATGAAGGTGGAAAAAGGCCAGAAAGTATGCGGGACATTCCGTAAGACTGTCAACCGCTTGGCCGAGCGACGTCGCGGGACGTCGCGGGACGTCCGTGGGTACGGGGGCCCGAGGAGGGGGCGGAACACTGGTAGACTTCCTCGTCCACCCCGCGCGCATGCGCCCCTGCTGTGGCAAGAATACCTGATGAGTGATCTCTGGAGGCGCTGTCTCGAGCGTCTTGAAGGCGAGTTGACGTCCGAGGACGTCCATACCTGGCTGATGCCGTTGCAGGCCAGGGAGGACGGCCACGGTCTGTTCCTCTACGCCCCCAACCCCTATTCGCTGGATACCGTGCGCGATCAGTACCTGGACAAGATCCAGTCGATCGTCGAGCACCTGAGCGGCCGTACCCTGCCCGTGCGCCTGGAAGTCGGCTCGTCGGGCGGCCGGCCGGCGCCCGCCCGACCGGCCTCGTCGACGGCGCCGAGCCCCGCGGCAGCGCCGCGCGCGGCGGAGCCGGTCCACGAACCGCCGCACGTGCACAACCTGGATCCGCACTACACCTTCGAAACCTTCGTCGAAGGCAAGTCGAACCAGCTGGGCAAGGCCGCGGCCATGCAGGTCGCGATGAATCCCGGCCGCGCTTACAACCCGCTGCTCCTTTACGGCGGCACGGGCCTCGGCAAGACGCATCTCATGCATGCCGCCGGCAACATGCTCATGCAGAACAATCCCGGCGCGAAGGTGCTCTACCTTCGCTCGGAACAGTTCGTCAGCGGCATGGTGAAGGCCCTGCAACAGAAGAACATGGACGACTTCAAGCGCCGCTTCCGTTCGGTGGACGCGCTGCTGATCGACGACATCCAGTTCTTCGCCGGCAAGGACACCACGCAGGAAGAGTTCTTCCATACCTTCAACGCGCTGTTCGAGGCGAAGCAGCAGATCATCCTCACCTGCGACCGCTATCCGAAGGAACTCGACAAGCTCGAGCCGCGCCTGAAGTCGCGCCTCGGCTGGGGCCTGTCGGTGGCGATCGAGCCGCCGGATTTCGAGACGCGCGCGGCCATCCTGCTGTCGAAGGCGGCGGAGAAGGAAATGGAAGTCTCCGAGGACGTCGCGATGCTGCTGGCCAAGCGCATCCGTTCCAACGTGCGCGACCTCGAGGGCGCGCTCAATACGCTAGCGGCGCGCGCCAACTTCTACCGCAAGCCGATCACCACGGATTTCGCGGAGGAAACCCTGCGCGACCTGCTCAACACGCATGCGCAGGCCGTGACGGTGCCGAACATCCAGAAGACGGTGGCCGACTACTACCAGGTACGCCTGTCCGACCTGCTCTCCAAGCGCCGCGTGCGCTCGCTGGCGCGCCCCCGTCAGGTGGCCATGGCCCTGTCCAAGGAACTGACCGAGCACAGCCTGCCGGAGATCGGGGAGGCGTTCGGGGGCCGCGACCATACGACGGTGCTGCATGCCTGCCGCACGATCCGCGGTTTCTGCGAGAAGGACGTACGCATGCGCCAGGACTGGGAGCAGCTCATACGTATCTTGACGGGCTGAGAAGCTGTGGATAATAGGTGGATGGACGGAGGACGGTTTCGACGCCTGAAGTTATCCACAAGGCACCCACACGAAACCGCGTGTTCAAGCCAGTCGATATCCAAGAACAAGTCCTTGAAACATATTTGTTTTTCAGGCTTTTCAAGATATCCACCGGCCCAACAACTACCACCAATAAAATCTTAAAAACTTAAAAGCAGGAGTAGGGGACGCATGCAATTCAGCATCCAGAGGGAAGTACTGCTCAAACCCCTGCAGCAGGTGGTGGGCGTCGTGGAACGCCGCCAGACGCTGCCCGTGCTGGCCAACCTTCTGGTTCGCGCCTCCGGTAGCGAGGTGTCGTTCACCGGCACCGACCTCGAGGTCGAGATGATTGCCACCACTGCCGCCGACGGCGTGCAGGAAGGCGAAATCACGATTCCGGCGCGCAAGCTGTTCGACATCGTTCGTGCATTGCCCGATGGCGCGAAGATCGACATCAAGTTGAACGGCGAGCGCATCGCGCTGAACGCCGGCCGCAGCCGCTTCACCCTGGCCACGTTGCCGTCCAGCGAATTCCCGATCATCGACGAGATCGAACTGGTCGAACGCGTGACGCTTCCCGAGGAAGTGCTGCGCGATCTGATGGACCGCACGGCCTTCGCCATGGCGAACCAGGACGTTCGCTACTACTTGAACGGCATGCTGCTGGACCTCCAGGAGCACACGCTGCGCTGCGTAGCCACCGACGGGCACCGCCTGGCACTCAAGGAAACCAAGCTCGAAAGCTCCGTTTCCACCCGCCGCCAGATCATCATTCCGCGCAAGGGCGTGAACGAGCTGATCGGCCTGTTCGAGTCCGGCGAGGGCTCGGTGGAGCTGGAGTTCGGCCGGAACCACCTGCGCGTGCGTCGCGGCGGCGTGGTGTTCACGTCGAAGCTGATCGACGGCCGCTTCCCGGACTACGAGGCGGTGATTCCGCTTGGCGCCGACAAGACCGCGACGATCGAGCGCGACGTGCTTCGCAGCGCCCTGCAGCGCGCGGCGATCCTCTCGAACGAAAAGTACCGCGGCGTGAAGCTGGAACTGAGCCCCGGTCGCATCAAGATCGTGGCGCACAACCCGGAGCAGGAAGAAGCGCAGGAAGAGGTGGAAGCCGAGACGGCGGTCGACGACCTGGCTGTAGGCTTCAACGTCGGGTATCTCCTCGACGCCCTGGGCGCCCTGCGTGGTGACAAGGTCCGCATCAATCTGCGCGACGCCCAGTCCAGCTGCCTTCTCCAGGAAGAGGGGAACGACGAGGCCCGTCACGTGGTGATGCCGCTTCGTCTCTGACCCTTGCAGGAGCGGACTTGTCCGCGCCGGCCTTTCGCGCCAGTCTTAGGGCTTGCGCGGCACGAACGGCAGGCACCGCTCCACTGCATTGCGATGTTCGGCTTTCGACGCCGGGGATGTCTTGGACACCCCGGCGTCGTCCGTTTTGGATGGGATGAAGGCTGGTATGAAGTTCGAGTCGCTCCGGATCTCTGGATTGCGTTGCCTGGACGGCGTGTCCTTGACGCCTTCCGCCGGTATCAACGTATTCGTCGGTCCGAACGGCGCAGGCAAGACCAGTGTGCTGGAGGCGGCCTATCTGCTTTCCCATGGCCGGTCGTTCCGCGCGGGCTCCCGCGATGTGCTGCTGAAGCGGGGCGCCAGCGCGTTGTCGGTCTTCGCCGAGGTCAGGCATGCCGACGGCAGCCTTCGTCGACTGGGGTTGGGCCGGGAGGGCAGCCGCTGGCAGGCGAGGGTGGACGGAGACGCCGCGGCGTCGCTTGGCGCCCTGGTGCAGGAATGCGCCGTGGTCTGCTTCGAGCCGGGGTCGCATGACCTGATCGCCGGTGCGTCGGACGAGCGCCGCCGTTACCTCGATTGGGGTTTGTTCCACGTGGAACATGCCTTTGTATCCCAGTGGCGCCGCTACCAGCGCGCCCTCAAGCAAAGGAACACCCTGCTGCGCGCGGGCGGGAGCCCGGACCCGGCATGGCTGGCGCCTTGGGAGGCGGAACTGGCCTTGGCGGGTGAAAGCATCACCGCTTTTCGGCGCCGCTACCTCGAGAGGCTTCTGACCCACATCCAGGGATTCATGGTGAACGTCCTGCCGGAACTGGGAGGGTTCAACATCAAATACCGTCCGGGGTGGGATGAGACCGCCGATCTGGCCTCTACCCTCGCCGAGCGCAGGCAGCGCGACCTGGCGAGGGGCCATACGACCGTCGGGCCGCACCGGGCCGACTTTTCGGTCGCTTTCGAGCATGCGCCGCTCCGCGAGCACCTGTCCCGTGGACAGGAGAAGCTGTGCGCCCTTGCCTGCTTGTTGGGACAGGCATCTCTCCACGCCGAAATCCGCGGCGAATGGCCTGTGGTCTGCCTCGACGACCTTGCATCCGAGCTTGATCGTACCCATCAAGAGTGGGTTGTCGCGCAACTTTTGGGGCGCGATGCGCAGGTTTTCGTGACGGGCACCGAGATCCCGTCCGCCCTCACCGAGCAGCCGGTCACTTTGTTCCACGTGGAACAGGGTGCCGTCACGGCTTTGCTATAATCGACCGACTGTCCCGAGGCCTTTCCGCGCCGCCTCGGAGCCGCTTTCTGGCGCCATTACCGGGCATCGCATGAACGAACCTCTCGATCCGACGACGAACTCGACAGCCTACGACTCCGGCAGCATCAAAGTCCTCAAGGGACTCGATGCCGTCCGCAAGCGCCCTGGCATGTACATCGGTGATACCGACGACGGCACGGGCCTGCACCACATGGTGTTCGAGGTCGTGGACAACGCCATCGACGAGGCTCTCGCCGGCTACTGCGACTACGTCAAGGTCACCATCCATCAGGACGGTTCGGTCGGCGTGGACGATAACGGTCGCGGCATTCCGGTGGATATCCACCCGGAAGAGGGCAAGTCCACGGCCGAAGTGGTCATGACCGTGCTCCACGCCGGCGGCAAGTTCGACGCCAACTCCTACAAGGTTTCCGGCGGCCTCCACGGCGTGGGTGTGTCCGTCGTGAACGCCCTCAGCGAGAAGCTGTGGCTGACGATCTGGCGCGACGGCAAGGAATATCGCCAGGAATACTCCCACGGCGAACCGCTGGCCCCCATCCGGGCCGTGGGCGACGCCACCCGTCGCGGCACGCTGGTTCGCTTCCTGCCCAGCCCGGCCACCTTCACCAACAACATCGAGTTCCATTACGACATCCTGGCGAAGCGCCTGCGCGAGCTGGCCTTTCTCAACTCCGGCGTCACCATCGAGCTGGTGGACGAGCGGAACGATCGCCGGGACGTCTTTGCCTACGAGGGCGGCATCAAGTCCTTCGTGCAGCACCTGGCCCAGCTGAAGACCGCGTTGCATCCCAACGTCATCAGCTTCAGCTCGTTCTCCGAAGGCATCACCGTGGAAGTGGCGATGCAGTGGACGGACGCGTACCAGGAAACGATGTTCTGCTTCACCAACAACATCCCGCAGCGCGACGGCGGTACCCACCTCACGGGTTTCCGTGCGGCGCTTACCCGCACCCTGCAGAACTACATCGAGAAGGAAGGCCTGGCCAAGAACGCCAAGGTCGGCCTGTCCGGCGACGACATGCGCGAAGGCCTGATCGCCGTCCTCTCGGTGAAGGTGCCCGATCCGAAGTTCTCCTCGCAGACCAAGGACAAGCTGGTTTCCAGCGAGGTGAAGACGGCGGTGGAGCAGGTCGTCAACGACAAGCTCGCCGAGTTCCTCCTGGAACACCCGGCCGAGAGCAAGGCCATCGCTTCCAAGGCCGTGGACGCCGCGCGCGCGCGCGAAGCGGCCCGCAAGGCCCGCGAGATGACCCGTCGCAAGGGCGCGCTGGACATCGCCGGCCTGCCGGGCAAGCTGGCCGATTGCCAGGAAAAGGATCCCGCGCTGTCCGAACTGTTCCTGGTCGAGGGCGACTCCGCCGGCGGTTCCGCGAAGCAGGGCCGCAACCGCCGTACCCAGGCCGTGCTGCCGTTGAAGGGCAAGATCCTCAACGTGGAGAAGGCCCGCTTCGACAAGATGATTTCCTCCGCCGAGGTCGGCACGCTGATCACCGCGCTTGGCACGGGCATCGGCAAGGAGGAGTACAACCCGGACAAGCTGCGCTACCACCGCATCATCATCATGACCGACGCGGACGTGGACGGCTCGCACATCCGCACGCTGCTGCTCACCTTCTTCTACCGCCAGATGCCCGAGCTCATCGAGCGCGGCCACGTCTACATCGGCCTGCCGCCGCTGTACAAGGTGAAGCAGGGCAAGCAGGAGATGTACATCAAGGACGACAACGTACTGAACGAGTACCTGATCGCCAGTGCCGTGGACAACGCGACGCTCACGCCGGAAGAGGGCGCGCCCGCCATCGACGGCGTGGCGCTCGAGAAGCTGCTCCGCGATTACCAGGTCGCGCTCGACCAGATCCAGCGCCTCAGCCATCGCTTCGACGTCGCCGTGCTCACGGCCATGATCGAGCACGCGCCGCTGGAAGACGGCCATTGGACCGACGCCGCACGCATGCAGGTCTGGCTCGACGGCATCGCTTCGCGTCTGAGCGCCAGCGGCCTCGGCAAGCCGACGTACGCGCTGCGGTTCCGTGCGGCTCTTAACGAGCAGGGTGCGGCGATCGAAGTCGAGCGGATGCAGCACGGCCTCAGCCATACCTGGATCATGCCGCAGGCCTTCTTTGGCGGCACCGAGTTCCGCGCCATCCAGGCCATCGCCCAGCAGCTCGCCAAGCTGGGCCTTCAGCCCGGCGCGGTGGTTCGTCGCGGCAACGGCTCGCGCGGCGTGCTCTCGTTCGCCGACGTGCGCCACTGGCTGCTCGAGGAAGCGAAGAAGGGGCGCACCATCCAGCGCTTCAAGGGCCTGGGCGAAATGAACCCGGAACAGCTGTGGGAGACCACGGTGAACCCGGAAACCCGGCGCATGCTGCAGGTGGGCATCGAGGACGCCGTCGCGGCGGACCAGATGTTCTCGATGCTGATGGGCGAGGCGGTGGAACCACGTCGCGACTTCATCGAATCGAACGCGCTGAAGGTCGCCAATCTGGACATCTGATTCGCACATAAAAGCACGCGCGACATCCCAAACGCCCGGTCGAAATCCCGACCAGGCGTTTTTTTTGAGCTGCATCACAGTTGACGGGAAGGGGGATAAAAAAGGCGTTTTCAAGGCAACCTTTTACCCATAAACCGGTAAGCGCCAACATTCTTCTAACAAGTCATTGTTTTGACTCTCCTTTTTTCTTGCACTGCGACTTGTTCTTAGGAATCGAATCGGGTTAACCTCTGTAGTCCCCCGGAGTGCTGCCCAGTAGGCCGACTCCTACACACCGAGGTCATTCAATGAAACAGGGTTCCCTCAGCAAGTTGGCGCTCGCCACGGCGATCGCACTTTCCCTCGTAAGCGGTGCGGTGGTCGCTCGCGACACCAAGCCCCAGGAAAAGAAAGAAGCGCTGTATCCGAACGCCACGCGTACGGAACCCAAGCTCGACCTCAAGAGCGAGAAAGACCAGAAGGCCATCAACGAGGGCCTCGACGCCGCGAACAACGGCGAGAAGGACAAGGCGCTGCAAATCCTGCAGCCGCTCGCCGACGGCTCGGCTACCAGCAGCAAGTACGCCCAGGCGCTGGCCCTGCAGGGCATCGCGAACCTCAAGTACAACGACGGCGACGTCAAGGGCGCCATCACCACGCTGAAGCAGGCGCTCGACATCGGCGTGATGCCGAACGACACCTACTTCCAGCTGAAGTACATGTACACGCAGTTCCTCGTGGCCGACGAACAGTACGCGCAGGCCCTGCAGTCGCTGCAGGAATGGCGTAACGAAGGCAAGAAGGAAACCGCGGATTCCTACGGCCTCGAAGGCAACATCGATTACCGTCTCGAGAAGTATCCGGAAGCGATCGCCGCGATCACCAAGGCCAAGTCCATGCCGGACGCGAAGCCGCAGGGTTCGTGGGACCAGATCCTCGCCGCCAGCTATGCCGAGACCGGCCAGGGCGACAAGGCTGCCGAACTCGCTGCCGCCGAACTGGCGAAGAACCCGAACGATCCCACCGCGCTGAACAACGCCGCCTCGGCGCTGATCCAGGCGCAGAAGTACCCCGATGCCATCAAGCTGATGGAGCAGGGTCGCGCCGCGGGCGCGTTCAAGGACGAAAAGCAGTACGTGAACCTCGCGAAGGTCTACCTGATCGATGGCCAGGAACATGGCGATCGCCAGGAAGCCAATGCCTCGAAGGCGGCCGCGGTGCTCGACGACGGCATGGCGAAGGGCGTGGTGAAGCCCAGCGCCGAGGTCTACAAGCTCCAGGGCGACGCCGCCCTCACGGGTGGCAACGAAGCCGCCGCGCTGGCCGCGTACCAGAAGGCCGCGCCGCTCGCGAAGGACGGGGAGATCACGCTGAGCGTCGCGCGTCTCCAGCTCGCCAAGAATCAATACGCCGCCGCCGAAAAGTCGGCGACGGATGCCATCAGCAAGGGCGTGCAGCATAAGGGCCAGGCCTATATGGTGCGCGCGGAAGCCAAGCGTGGTCAGAAGAACAAGCAGGGTGCCATCGCGGACATGAAGCTCGCGGCCCAGGACCCTGAAACGTCTGCCAAGGCCAACGCCTGGTTGAAAACCGCAGGTACCGGCAAGTAAGCGCTTGTAAAGACCCGGAAGGGGGGGTTATGGATCGTCATAAATCCTCCCTTCAGGTGCTATACAAACGCCATATGCTGGTGTAACTTGCTTACCTTTCCGCTTGCAGAAACCTGCGTTTTCGGCAATGTCAAGCCGCCGAACGCCGGAAGAGCAGTGCGGGCTCACTTCCGCTTGATTAGCTCTTGATAGTGACTGATGGCCTCAAGTAACGAATCAACCGGCCAAGCGCCGTTCAGTTGGGGGCGCACCAGTGCGTTGGCAGTAGCCATCGCGCTGCACTCGTTCGCTTTCCTGCTGCTGGTCGCGCCCATGGCGCCGCCCAAGACGCAGGAAAAGCAGAAAGAGAAGGTCGTGCAGGTCGATTTCATCGAACCGCCGCCGCCGCCCCCGCCTCCTCCGCCGCCGCCGCCGGAACCCCCGAAGCAGCCGCCGCCGAAAATCATCCAGCAGGTGAAGCCGCCGCCGACACCGCCGCCGCCGGCTCCGCCGCCGCCGGCTGTCGAAGAGGCGAGCACGAATGCCGTTCCGGCCCCGCCGCCGGCGCCTCCCGCGCCGCCTGCACCGCCGGCCGACATCGCGCCTAGCGAGAATCTGTCGTACCGTCAGCGCAACCCGCCAAGGTATCCGCCGCAGGCGATCCGTCAGCGGCATGAAGGTACGGTGGTACTTCTGGTCCTCGTTGGTGTCGACGGTTCGCCGAAGGACATCAAGGTCGACCAGTCGAGCGGTTTCCGCGAACTGGACAAGGCAGCGCAGGATGCGGCAAGGAACTGGCGATTCAACCCGGGCAAGCGAGGCGGTCAGGCCGTCGAAGGCTATGCACGTGTCCCCGTTACGTTCAACCTAAACCAGCTGTAAGTCCTCACACTTACATCTCTGTTCACGCTTGACTTCCCAAGGGTAGCGTTATGTTGCAAGACACCTCCGCTCAGCCTGCTAATCCAGGTCAAAACTCCAATGCCGACGCCCTCAAGCAGATGGGCTTCGACCACCTGATCCACAACTTCGACTTCCTCGGTTGGATTGTGTTCGTGGTGCTGGTCGCGATGTCCGTACTCTCGTGGTACTTCATCGTCGCCAACTTCATCCGTAACAGCCTCGTGCGTTCGCGCGCCGACAAGGTCATCCAGGGCTTCTGGAACACCTCGTCGACGCAGGAAGCCATCCGTATGCTCGAAGAGCAGCCGAAGGGCGAACCGTTCTCGAAGATCGCTCTCGACGCCGCTTCGGCCGTCGCTCACCACCAGCAGGCTGCTGGCGGTCGCCTCGCCGAGACGCTGTCGCGTTCGGAATTCATCGATCGCGCCCTGCGCCAGGCCGTCGCTCGCGAGAGCCTGCGTCTGGAAGGCGGCCTGACCCTGCTCGCCACGGTCGGTTCGTCGGCTCCGTTCATCGGTCTTCTCGGTACGGTGTGGGGTATCTACCACGCGCTGATCGGTATCGCCGCTTCGGGCTCCGCTTCGATGGATAAGGTCGCCGGCCCCGTCGGTGAGGCGCTGATCATGACCGCGTTCGGTCTGTTCACCGCCATTCCGGCCGTGCTCGCGTACAACTTCTTCATGCGTTCGAACCGCCTGACCTACGCCCAGTTCGACGAATTCGCGCACGACCTGCACGACTTCTTCGCCACGGGCGCCCGCGTCGAGGGCACCGGTCCGGCTGCCGTCGCCAAGAAGTAAGAGGAACTGACCCATGGCTATGAGCAGCGGGGGCAACTCCGGTGGTCCGATGTCGGAAATCAACGTCACGCCGCTCGTCGACGTGATGCTGGTTCTGCTGATCATCTTCATGATCACGGCGCCGCTGATGTCCCATAAGGTCCAGATCGATCTGCCGAAGGCTAATCCGAACGTTAAGGATGACACCCCGGTCGAACCGATGGATCTCGCGGTCAAGCCGGACGGTACGTACTTCCTCAATGACGGCGAAGTCACTGAGGCTGAACTGAAGGCCCAGTTCGCGGTTGCGGCGGCGAAGTCGCCGCAGCCGGAACTCCAGATCCGTGCGGACCGCACCACCGAATACAAGGTGGTCAAGAAGATCCTTGGCGACGCCAAGGAAGCGGGCATGGTCCACGTCGGCTTCATGTCGACCGGCAAGGAGTAACGAACATGGCATTCAGCTCAGGCAACTCCGGTGGCCCGATGTCGGACATCAACGTCACGCCGCTCGTCGACGTGATGCTGGTGCTCCTGATCATCTTCATGATCACGGCTCCGATGCTGTCGCATAAGATCAAGATCGATCTTCCGCAGCCGAACCCGAACATCGTCAATCCAGAGAATCCGCCGGATCCCGTCCGGCTGCAGATCCGCCAGGATGGCTCGCTGTATTGGAACGACACACCGGTCGACGAACTGGGCCTCCGTGCCCAGATCGCGGTGATCGCCCAACAGTCGAACCAGCCGGAACTGCAGATCGACGCGGATGATGCGGTTCAGTACGAGGTCGTGGCACGCGTGCTTTCCGACGCTAAGGGCCAGGGCCTGACCAAGATCGGTTTCGTCAACGCGCAATAACCGATCGGTTGTCCGGTAGCACCGAAAACCCCGCCGTGAGGCGGGGTTTTTTTATGTTGGGAAGAGCCGTGGCCGGCTTGTCGCGAAAACCGGATGCCTCATCGCCCGGGCGAGCGGCGGCCTCGCCACGCCCCCCACCGCACTACGAAAGGATATCGAGGTAAGCCCGGACCGTATTGCCGAGTCCCTGGTAAAGCGCCTCGCAGATCAAGGCGTGACCGATCGACACCTCGGCAAGCCCCGGAATCGCGGATTTGAACGTTCCAAGATTCGCCTGGCTCAGGTCGTGTCCCGCGTTCACCGCCAGGCCCGCGCGTTGCGCCCGCGTCGCGGTATCGGAGAAGACCTTCAGTTCCCGGCGTGCGTCGCCATCGTGGAACGCCTTGGCATAGGGCCCGGTATAGAGTTCGATCCGATCGATACCGATGGCCTTTGCCGCTTCGAAGCCTTCGCCGCCGGCGTCGACGAAAACGCTCACGCGGCAGCCCAGGTCGCGGAACGCCGCAACCACAGGCCTCAGCATGTCGATGTCGGTAGTGAGGTCGAAGCCGTGATCCGAGGTGATCTGCCCGTCGCTGTCGGGTACCAGGGTGACCTGGGTGGGCCGCACCTCGCGGGCGAGCTCGAATAATCCCGGGTACGCCCCGCGGGCGCCCGCGAACGGGTTGCCCTCGATGTTGTATTCCACGCGCCCGCGCAACAGCCCGGCCAGCGTGCGGACATCGTCCGGCGTCACGTGCCGCATGTCGGGGCGAGGGTGCACGGTGAGTCCGCCACATCCCGCATCGATGCAACAGTTGGCGGCGGTGGCGATATCCGGCTCGGTGCCGCCACGCGAATTGCGCAGCACGGCGATCTTGTTGAGGTTAACGCTGAGTAGGGTCATCGACGGTCCATAAAAAAACGCACGCCGCAAAGCGCAGCGTGCGCAACGACTGTCGTCCCAGCATAACTCGCCACGTCCCTGTGGCGCACTCCACGGTCACTCACACACAAGGAGTAAGACACACCTCGTGGCTGAAAGGTTCAAAGCGGAAATGTGAAGACGCGAAGCGCGCGCTTCTCACCGCGCCACGCGACGGCGGATACCAGGCCTTCGTCGAGCGCCAACGGCCGCACCTGCCATTCCGCCGCCGCGCCTACGTCGCCCTCGAACACTTCGGGCACCGCGCCCTCCTCGTTCAGGCTGAACGACACGCGGTGCAATCCGTAGGAAAGACCGCCGCCATGGGCCTTCAGCACGGCTTCCTTCGCAGTCCACAGGGTAAGGAAGCCGTGCAGACGGGCGGCTTCGGGAAGCGCCCGGAGACGTGCCGTCTCAGGAGGCGCGAAGAATCGTTGCGACAGTTCCAGGGCTCGCGCCCGCGGCCGCACGGTTTCCACATCGACGCCGACCTCGAAGCCGGCCGGACCGCGGCCGAGGGCCAGCAAGGCCACGTCGCCGCTATGCGACCAGTTGAAGCCCAGCGTGTCGTGCGGCGCCGCGAAATGCGGTTTGCCGTGCTCGCCGCGCTCGACCGGCACCGTTTCGTCGCCGAGGTAGCGGCGCAGAATGCCGGCGAACGCCTGCTCGCCGGCACCTCCGGCCCAGCGGCAGCGCCAGATGTGGATTTCGTCCTGCTCCAGGAAGGGAACGCTCGATATCGCTTGAATCATCTGGCCGATCCTACCCTGTGGGAGCCCGGCTGTGCCGGCGATCCCGCGGCAGCGGGCATGCTCGCCGCGAGCATCCATCGCCGCTGAAGCGGCTCCCACATGAGGGTGGCTCCCACACTAGAATGATTCCAACTGCACGGGGGGAGGCCATTCGTGATCGCAGGCTGGTTGCTGCTGCTGGTGTCGCTGCTTTACGTGGGGCTGCTGTTCGGCATCGCGTATCTTGGCGATCGCCGGCCGCTCTATCCCCGCCAGCCCAGGTTGCGCCCGCTGGTCTACAGCCTTGCACTGGCGGTCTACTGTTCGTCGTGGACGTTCTACGGCGCGGTGGGCACCGCCGCCGTCTCCGGTCTCTCCTACCTGCCGATCTACCTCGGCCCGTTGCTGCTTTTCGTCCTTGGGTTCGGGCTCCTGGAGCGCCTGGTGCTCGTGGCGCGCGAGCGCAATATCACCTCCATCGCGGACTTCATCGCCGCGCGCTTCGGCAAGTCGCACGGCCTCGCGGCATTGGTCGCGCTCATCGCCGTGGTCGCCGTCATTCCCTACATCGCCCTGCAATTCAAGGCGGTGGCGATGTCGTTCACCGTGCTGGGCACCGGCGGCTCGGCATGGTGGTTCGGCGACACCGCGGCCTGGTGCGCCGGCCTCCTCGCCGTGTTCGCAATCCTGTTCGGCACGCGCACCATCGACGCCACGGAACACCACCATGGCATGATGCTGGCGGTGGCGGCGGAATCGCTGGTGAAGCTGCTCGCCTTCGTGGCCATCGGCGTCTACGCCTACCTGCACGGGCCCGGGGCGGTCGAAACCCTGCGCGCACCGATATCGCAGCTGGAGAAAGGGAGCCTGCCGCCGGGCTTCTTCGCGCAGACCCTGCTCGCGTTCTGCGCCATGTTCTGTCTGCCCCGACAATTCCAGATCGGTGTCGTGGAATGCGAGAACCCGCGCGACCTGCATCGCGCGCGTTGGTTCTTCCCCATCTACATGGTCCTGATTTCCGTGGCGGTGCTGCCCATCGTCAGCGCGGGAATGGATCTGCCGCTGGTGATGCGCGGCCATGTGGACGCATGGGTCCTGAACCTGCCCATCGCGCTCGGCGACAGCGGCATGGCCCTGCTCGCATTCGTCGGTGGGTTCTCGGCCGCCACCGGCATGGTGATCGTCGCCGCGGTGGCACTCGCCACGATGATCAGCAACGACCTGGTCATGCCGGCGCTGCTGCGCATGAAGCGGCTCGATCTCGAGCGCCGCGGCGATCTGTCCAACATCGTGCTGCTTGTACGCCGCGTGGCGATCGTCGCGCTCGCCGGTCTCGCCTACGTCTACTACCGCATCATCGCCGACGCGGAGAACCTCGCGGCAACCGGCCTGCTCTCGTTCGCCGCCGTCGCGCAGTTCGCGCCGGCGATCGTTTCCGCACTCTACTGGCGCGGCGCGAGCCGCGTCGGCGTCTACGTCGGACTGCTCGCCGGTTTCGTCGTCTGGACCTATACGTTGCTGCTGCCCGCCATGACCCGCGCCGGCTGGTTTCATCCGGCATGGATGGACGAGGGCCCGTTCGGTGTCGGATGGCTCAAGCCGACGGAGCTTTTCCACCTGACCGGGTGGGAGTCGGTCACCCACGGCACCTTCTGGTCGCTGCTTTTCAACGTCGGTTGCCTCGTCTTCATCTCGCTGCGTTTCCGGCCAAGCGTGGCCGAACGCCTGCACGCGGCGCTCTTCGTCGACCCATTCGTGCGCAGCGCGACCGGTGCCGGCGACTGGCGCGGCCGGGTGACGGTGCGCGACCTGGGTACGATAGCGGGCCGCATCGTGGGCGACCGCGTCACCGTGCGCGCCTTCAACGAATACGGCCAGCGCCATGGCGTGACGCTCTCCCCCACCGACGCGGCCGACCGCCCGCTCATCCAGTTCACCGAGCGCCTCCTCGCCAGCGCCGTGGGTGCCGCGAGCGCGCGGCGCATCCTGATGGGCGCCCTGTCGGGCACGGGCCTCGACATCGCCGAGGCGATGGCCCTGATGGACGAGGCCTCGCAGGAACTGCGCTTCAACCGCGAGCTGTTGTCCACGACGTTGGAGAACGTATCGCAAGGCATCAGCGTGGTCGACGGCGAGATGCGGCTGGTGGCGTGGAACCGCCGCTACCTCGAACTTTTCGGTTACCCGGAAGGCATGGTCTACGTGGGCCTTCCGGTCGCCGACCTCATTCGCTGGAATGCCGAGCACGGCGAATGCGGACCGGGCGAAGTCGACGAGCATGTCGCCAAGCGCATCCGTTACATGCGCGCCGGTTCGCCGCATGTCTTCCAGCGCGTGCGTCCGGACGGCACCGTGATCGAAATGCGCGGACGCGCGTTGCCGGGCGGCGGCTTCGTCACCACCTTCACCGACGTCACCGCTTACAAGTCCGTCGAGCAGGCACTCATCGACGCGAACGAGACGCTCGAACAACGCGTGGAAGACCGCACGGCCGAACTGTCCGATGCGCTGAGTGCCACCGCGACGGCTCGGCGCGAGGCGGAGGCGGCAAATGCATCGAAAACACGCTTCCTTGCCGCCGCGAGCCACGATCTTCTCCAGCCGCTCAACGCGGCTCGCCTGTTCACTTCCGCGCTTCGCCAGCATCCGGGGCTCGACGGCGAGGTGGCGCAACTCGCGGAGCGCATCGATGCCTCGTTCCGCGCGGCCGAAGACCTGCTCGACGCGCTGCTCGACGTCTCGCGCCTCGATGCCGGCAGCTATCGACCCGAGATCGCACCCTTCGCCCTGGCCGACCTGTTCGATTCGTTGCGTCAGCAGTTCGCCGTCGTCGCCGAGCAGCGCGGCCTCACGCTGCGCGTCGTGCCGTCGTCGATGTCGGTGCGGTCGGATGCGCAATTGCTCCGGCGTATCGTCGCGAACTTCCTTTCCAACGCGTTGCGCTACACGCGGTCCGGCGGCGTGCTGCTCGGGGTGCGGCGTACCGGGGACAAGGTTCGCATCGAGGTATGGGACAGCGGCCCGGGCATCGCCGATGAACAGCAGGCGCGGATCTTCGGCGAATTCCAGCGCCTGGAACGTCCCTCGCCCTGGGGTGAAAAGGGCCTGGGCCTGGGCCTTTCCATCTGCGACCGCCTGGCCGGCATCCTTGGCCTTCCCCTTGGACTGCGTTCCCGCGTCGGCAAGGGAAGCTGCTTCAGCATCACCGTGCCGCGCACGGAAGCCGTGTCGCGCAAGCGTGCGCCCGCCGTCGTTCGCCCGGGCGGCGAGCAGCTTCCGCTCACCGTGCTTTGCCTGGACAACGACGAGACGATCCTGGAAGGCATGCGCGCCCTGCTGGGGCGCTGGGGCGTCGATTGTCGCGTGGCGCTGGATGTGGACGCGGCGCTGGAGACGCTGTCGTCGACGCACGTCGATCTCATCCTCGCCGACTACCATCTCGGCGAAGGGCTGGACGGCGTGGAAGCCCTCCAGTTCCTCGGGAACAAGCTGACGCGGATGCCGCCGGCGGCGATGGTCACGGCGGACGGGAGCACCGAGTTGAAGCAGCGTGCGCGTGCCCTGGGTTATCCGCTGCTGCACAAGCCGGTGAGGCCGGCGGCCTTGCGGGCCCTGCTGGTGGCGCTGGGGAAACGCGCGGGCACCCACGCGGCTTGATCCCTGGCGTCGCAGGAACGACGGTGGAGGTCAGATGTCCTGCGAGACCCCGGGGAACGCTTCCTTCTCGACATCGAGGTGGCTCGCGGCCAACGCCACCTGCGTGCGATTCGAGACCCCGAGCTTCCGCATGATCGCCGTCATGTGCGCTTTCACCGTCGCTTCGGATACGCCGAGATCGAAGGCGATCTGCTTGTTGAGCAGGCCTTCGGCGATCATGTTCAGCACGCGGAACTGCTGCGGGGTCAACGAGGCGATCCGCGCGGCCACCTCGGCTTCGTCCGCCTTCAGTTCCACGGTACCGCCGACCAGCTGGTGAGGCAGCCAGACGTCGCCCTCCAGCACGGCACGCACGGCCTCGACGATCTGTTCGACCGCGGCCGACTTCGGTATGTACGCCGACGCGCCATGCGCGAGCGCACGCCGCGCGATCTGTCCTTCCTCGTGACCGGACACCACGATGGTCGGCAGCCCGGGGTACTGCCCGCGGATATGCGCGAGCGCGGAGTACCCCCGCGCTCCCGGCATGTGCAGGTCCATCAGCAGCAGATCCGCATCGGGAAGCGATTCGATGAGGGCGAACAGCGCGGGCACGCTGTCCGCCGTGTGCACCGTGGCGTCCGGCACCGCAGCCAGCACCGCGCGCTTCAGGGCGTCGCGGAACAGGGGATGGTCGTCGGCAATCAGGACGTCGGACATGGGTTACTTGATCAACCGCTCTTCCACAAGGTTCTTCACCACGCCGGGATCGGCGAGCGTGGACACGTCGCCGAGCTGGTCGGGCTGGTTCTCGGCAATCTTGCGCAGGATGCGGCGCATGATCTTGCCGGAACGTGTCTTCGGCAGGCTCGGCGCCCATTGCAGGTAATCCGGTGCGGCGATCGAACCGATCTCCTTGCGGACCTCGGCGATCAGCTCCTTCACCAGCGCCTGGCTGCCCGTCTCCCCCGCGACCAGCGTGACGAAGGCATAGATGCCCTGGCCCTTGATGTCGTGCGGGCAGCCGACCACGGCGGCTTCGGCCACCTTCGGATGCGCCACCAGCGCGCTTTCCACTTCCGCCGTGCCGATGCGATGGCCGGATACGTTGATCACGTCGTCCACGCGGCCGGTGATCCAGTAGTAGCCGTCCGCATCGCGGCGCGCGCCGTCGCCCGTGAAGTAGTTGCCCGGATAGGTCTTGAAATAGGTGTCGACGAAACGCTGGTGGTCGCCGTACACCGTGCGCATCTGGCCGGGCCAGGAATCGGTGATGACCAGGTTGCCGCTGCATTCGCCTTCCTGCGTCTTGCCGTCGGCGTCCACGATGGCCGGCTTCACGCCGAAAAACGGCAGGGTGGCCGAACCCGGCTTGAGGTCGATCGCGCCCGGCAGCGGGGTGATCATGAAACCGCCCGTTTCCGTCTGCCACCAGGTATCCACCACCGGGCAACGCTCGTCGCCCACGACGCGGTAATACCAGTTCCAGGCTTCCGGATTGATCGGCTCGCCGACCGTGCCCAGCACCCGCAGGCTCTTCCGCGAGGTTTTCTTCACCGGGCCGTCGCCTTCGCGCATCAGCGCGCGGATGGCGGTGGGCGCCGTGTAGAACAGCGTCACCTTGTGCTTGTCCACCACCTGCCAGAAGCGGCTGAAGTCCGGATAGTTGGGCACGCCGTCGAACATCACCACCGTGGCCCCGTTCGCGAGCGGGCCATACACCACGTAGCTATGGCCCGTGACCCAGCCGACGTCGGCCGTGCACCAGTAGATGTCGTCCTCGCGGAGGTCGAAGGCGAGTTCATGGGTGAGGCTGGTATAGACGAGATAGCCGCCGCTCGTGTGCAGCACGCCCTTCGGCTGGCCGGTGGAGCCCGAGGTGTAGAGGGTGAACAGCGGGTCTTCCGCGTTCATCGGCTCGTAGTCGCAGGTTTCCGACTGGCCCTCCATCAGCGTGTGGTACCAGCGGTCGCGCGGCGACTGGAAGTGGATGGCGCTGCCGGTGCGGCGCACCACGACCACCGTCTCCACGCTACTGGTATGCGGGCGGGTCAGCGATTCGTCCACGTTGGCCTTGAGCGGGATCTTCTTGCCGCCGCGGACGCCTTCGTCGGCGGTGACGATGAGCTTGGCGCCCGAATCCGCGATGCGGCTCGCCAGCGAATCCGGCGAGAAACCGCCGAACACCACCGAATGCACGGCACCGATGCGGGCGCAGGCGAGCATGGCGACGGCGGCCTCGGGAATCATCGGCAGGTAGATCACCACGCGGTCGCCCTTGGCGATGCCGAGGTTCTTCAGCGTGTTGGCGAACTTGCACACCTCGGTGTGGAGTTCCTTGTACGTGAGGCTGCGCGACTCGCCGGGGTCGTCGCCCTCGAAGATGATGGCGGTCTTGTCGCCGCGATCCGCCAGGTGGCGGTCCAGGCAGTTGGCCGACACGTTGAGCTGGCCGTCCTCGAACCAGCGGATGTACAGGTCGTTCGGATCGAACGAGACATTCTTGATCTTCGTGGGCGGCACGATCCAGTCCAGCCGCCCGCTCATCTCCTTCCAGAAAGCCTCGGGCTCCTGGACGGAACGGGCGTACATGCGCTGGTAGTCGTCCTTGCGGACGCGCGCCGAGGCGGCGAAGGCGGGATCGACCGGGTAGAAATCGGACATGCTGGCTCCAGGCATTTGCTATGGCATGAAGTTTAGCCTCGCGGCGCAGCATTAAGCTGCGAACCCGCTACGACTTTGGTCGAGGTTCGACCTTTGGCGAATGGAAGCCCCAGCGGGCGTGTCACATGCTCGGCCTGCCAATGGTTGGGGAGACCATGATGAACAGCATTCGCTCCGGCGGCCGTAAGGCCGTTGCCCTCAGCGTCGCCTGTGCCCTGATGCTGCCGATGGCCGCATTGCCGGACCTGGCCCATGCCCAGTCCCGGGCGAAGAAATCCACGCGCGAGGCCGAACTCGAATCCCGTGTCAGCCAGCTCGAGCAGCAACTGGCCGAGCTGAAGGCCATGATCCAGGAACAGAAGGCGGCCACCAGCCAGGCGACCGCCACCGCCCAGGCCGCGCAGACCCAGGCCCAGCAAACGGACGAGAAGGTGGCCAAGGTCGAGAAGACCGTGGCCGCCGTGCCGGCGAAGCCCATCTTCACCTCGGCACCGGGCGTGTCCGTGGCCCTGCACGGCTTCATCAACGCCAACGCGTTCAACCAGAGCAAGGTCTTCACCTACGGGAACGGCGCCAGCGCCGAGTACCCGATTCCGGGCCTGGGTGGCCGGGTGAACGATTCGCTGAGCGGCGTGGACGTGCGCAATACCCGGTTCTGGCTCGACTTCACCGGCGCGAAGTTCACCGAGAGCTGGGCCGGCAGCGGTCGCCTCGAGATGGACTTCTTCGGTGGCTTCAACGGCACCGGTGCCTACAGCCAGCAGCAGCCGACGCCACGCCTGCGCCAGGCATACATGGACATCACCAATGCCGCCACGGGCACCACGTTCCGCATCGGCCAGATGTGGGACCTCATGTTCCCGCTGGAATACGTGCCGCAGTCGCTTTCTCATATAGCCTTCCCGCTGGGTTACGGTACCGGGCTGATCGGCTGGCGATACCCGGGCATCATCCTGATGCAGGATCTCAACCATGGCTCCGAGGGCGTGAAGTGGCGCTTCGACCTCGGCGTGTTCGAGGGCAGCTGGAACGGGCCGGGGCTCACGACGAACTACCTGACCGCGGGCAATGCGGGCTTCAAGCCGCAGGTGGAGGCGCGCCTCACCGCGAAGGGCTCCAACTGGCAGGTGTTCGGTGCCGCGCACTACAGCAAGCTCGACCTGCACGGCGTGGACGGCGAAACGGTCACGCCTATCAAGAGCGGCATCAAGAGCACCGCCTACGAAGTGGGCGGCATGTGGATGCCGGGCAACTTCATGATCAAGGGTGCCGTGTATACGGGAACCGCCATCGCGCAGATCTTCGGCGATCTCTCCCAGTTCGGCGACATCAAGGACAAGGGCGGCTATCTCCAGGTGGGCTACAAGTTCACGCCGAACTGGAGCCTCTACGGCACCTACGCGGGCAGCAAGCCGAACGAGAACGACGTGCTGCGCTGGCGGACCGCCAATGCGCCCGGCCTGCTGAAGAACCGCCAGCAGGCGCTCAGCCTGCAATACACCGCCGGCGCGTACGACTTCAGCATCGAATGGCTCCACTCGACCCTCAACTCGACGACCACCAACGGCCTCGGGCGGCAGAGGACGTCGGCCAACGAACTCACCCTCAACGGCAATTACCGGTTCTGATCGGAGATCGACATGGCGACTACCGCAAGCAGCCTCCACGCCGACGGCACCCTGGGCACCAGCCACAAGCGGGTGATCTTCGCATCCAGCCTGGGCACGGTCTTCGAGTGGTACGACTTTTACCTGTACGGCTCGCTGGCCGCGATCATCGGCAAGCAGTTCTTCACCGGCCTCAACGAGACCAGCCAGTTCATCTTCGCGCTGCTCGCGTTCGCCGCCGGCTTCTTCGTGCGGCCGTTCGGGGCGATCGTGTTCGGTCGCGTGGGCGATCTGATCGGCCGTAAATACACGTTCCTCATCACCATCGTCATCATGGGTACGTCGACCTTCCTCGTCGGCGTGCTCCCGGGCTATTCGACGATCGGCGTGGCGGCACCGGTGTTGCTGATAGTGCTCCGCCTGCTGCAAGGCCTCGCGCTCGGCGGCGAATACGGCGGCGCGGCGACGTACGTCGCGGAACACGCGCCGATGGGCAAGCGTGGCCTGTACACCAGCTTCATCCAGATCACGGCCACCTTCGGGTTGTTCCTGTCGCTGCTGGTGATCCTCGGCACGCGCATGGGCATGGGCAACGAGACGTTCGAGTCCTGGGGCTGGCGCATCCCGTTCCTGATCTCGTCCGTCCTCGTCGGCATCTCGGTGTACATCCGGCTTCAGCTCCAGGAGTCGCCGGTGTTCCGCCAGATGAAGGCCGAGGGCAAGCACTCGAAGGCGCCGCTCACGGAAGCCTTCGGGCGCTGGTCGAACCTCAAGCTCGTGATCCTGGCGTTGTTCGGCGCTACCGCGGGCCAGGCGGTCATCTGGTATACCGGCCAGTTCTACGCGCTGTACTTCCTCACCCAGAGCCTCAAGATCGAAGGCACCACGGCCAACCTGCTGATCGCCGCCGCGCTGCTCATCGGCACGCCGTTCTTCGTGTTCTTCGGCTGGCTGTCCGACAAGATCGGGCGCAAGACGGTGGTGCTTACCGGCTGCCTGCTGGCCGCCCTCACCCTGTTCCCGATCTTCAAGGGCCTCACCCACTTCGGCAATCCGGCCGTGGAAGCCGCGGCGGCTTCGGCGCCGGTGGTGGTCACCGCCGATCCGAACGCGTGCACGTTCCAGTTCGACCCGGTGGGCAAGAAGACCTTCACCAGCTCGTGCGACGTGGCCAAGAGCGTGCTGGCGAAGAAAGGCATCCCGTACACCAACGCCGCGGCGCCGGCGGGCACGCTCGCCACGGTCAAGATCGGCGACGAGGTGATCGAGTCGTTCGAGGGCGGGCAACTCGACAAGGCCACCTTCGCCGCGCGGAACAAGGAGTTCACCGCGAAGGTCGGCAGCCAGGTCAAGGCGGCAGGTTATCCCGAGAAGGCCGATCCGGCACAGACCAACTACCCGATGCTGATCGTGCTGCTATCGATCCTCGTGCTCTATGTCACGATCGTGTACGGCCCGATCGCCGCATGGCTGGTGGAGATGTTCCCCACGCGCATCCGCTACACCTCCATGAGCCTGCCCTACCACATCGGCAACGGCTGGTTCGGCGGTTTCGTTCCGACCATCGGCTTCATGCTCGTGGCCTGGAAGGGCGATATCTACTACGGCCTCTGGTACCCGGTGATCGTTTCGATGATGACCTTCCTCGTTGGCCTGTTCTTCGTGCGTGAGACGAAGGACGTTCCGTTGGAGCATTGAGGTCGGGGTGGGACGCTGGATTCCTGCGCAGGCAGGAATCCAGCACCTCACCGCAAGCTTGAGTAAGTTCGCAACTCCACCCGTCGCCAGGCCTCTCTCGCCACCGCTGAAAAACGGGGCAACCAGCCGCCGCGATTTGAGCTGCAACAAAACCCGATGCACGATGCAGCCTCCACTCCTGGACGAGGCTCGCACCATGCAAACCCTGGACACTGCACCCAAGCTCTGGCTCAACCCGCAGCCGCAGATCCCGCAGACGATTCTCGCCACGCACGCCGCCGTCGATGAAGCCGACGCCCGCCTCCTGCGTTTCGCGCCATTGCTGGCCGAACTCTTCGAAGACACCCGCGACACCGCCGGCATCATCGAGTCGCCGCTGCTCCGCGCACCGGCCATGCAGCGGGCCTTCCACGACGGAGGCGGCAAGGGTTCCCTGTGGATCAAGGCGGACCATGCCCTCCCGGTCGCCGGCTCCATCAAGGCGCGCGGCGGCGTGCACGAAGTACTGGAAATCGCCGAGAACCTCGCACTCGCCCACGATCTGATCGCCCGCGACAGCGACTATCGCGACCTGCTCGAACCGCGGGCGCGCGAACTCTTCAGCCAGCACCGCATCGTCGTCGGTTCCACCGGCAACCTCGGCATGAGCATCGGCATCATGGCATCGGCCCTCGGCTTTCATGCGACCGTGCACATGTCCTCGGACGCGAAGCCGTGGAAGAAGAAGCGCCTTCGCGACCGCGGTGTCGAGGTGATCGAGAACGACGGCGACTACGGCCTCGCCGTCGCCGCCGGCCGCAAGCGCGCTGCCGAAGACGGCCGCGCATTCTTCATCGACGACGAGCATTCGCTGCCGCTGTTCTACGGATACGCCGTGGCCGCGCGGCGCCTGGCCAGACAGTGCGAGATGCAACGCATCGCGGTCGACGCCGGGCATCCGCTGTTCGTCTATCTCCCTTGCGGCGTCGGTGGTGCGCCTTCCGGCATTACCTTCGGCTTGAAACAGGTCTACGGCGAGCATGTCCACTGCTTCTTCGTCGAGCCGACCGAATCGCCCTGCTTCCTCGCCCAGATGCAGGCACCTCCGGATACGCTCCGGTCTGTCTACGACCTCGGCATGAGCAACCGCACGGAAGCCGACGGCCTGGCCGTTGCCCAGGCCTCCCTGTTGGCGGTGGCGGAAATGCGCTCCCGTCTCGCAGGCGTCGTCACGACATCCGACGCGGCGATGTTCGAGGACCTCGCCACCGTGTTCCACCTCGAAGGCCACGTGATCGAGCCCTCGGCCGCGGCGGGTTTCAGCGGCCTACGGGCATTGTTCGGTACGGACGAAGGCGCGCGCTACCTCGGCGCGAACGGTCTGCAGGACAAGATGGCGGACGCCACCCACATCGTCTGGACCACGGGTGGCCGCTTCTTGCCCCCGGATGAACACGTCCGCTTCCTGGATACGGCTGCCGGCCAGCGGGCTTTCAACGGCGCGACGGCGGGGGCCGTTTCATACTGACAAGCTCGATCACGTCCTGCCGGTCGTCCGCGGAGGCGACCGGCACGGTCAGCCACTTCCCGTCGGGGTATTCGCGGGCCTCGTCGTAACGTGCGACCAGGGGAGCGCGCCAGAGATAACGCCGTTCCTCGAACGCCTCACGCTCTGCCCGCCCCAAAATCACCTGGACGGAAAGCTGCCTGTATCCGGGGACCAGGGTGCAGAGCGCCCTGGTCTTCTTGTAGCGCAGGGTCCAACCGCGCTTCTGGCCGCCATAAAGCCACTCCGGGGCGAATACACCGGGGTAGGACGCGTCGATCCAGTTCCGCAACGCCGTCCAGTGCCCGAACGCCCGGGCCCCTATCCAGTCGCGAACGGCGCCATCGTCGGGCGTTGCCGATCTATCGCTCATCCTGCCGCCGATCGCGGGTGCCTGTGTCATGTCGCTTTCCGGGTTCGGGTCGTTCCGGCGTACCGTAAGCCCGGGTACCCGAAGGAGATACCCTCGATCGAGTCGTTGAACCGACCGAGGATTATGGGACGCTATTGCCGGACCCGGAGCGCAGCGACCCTTCGTAGACTGGGTCCATGAATACTCTCTTCGAAGCGGGTCCCGAGTCGGTCTATATGAGCGATGGAAAATACGGTCCGTACCAGGTGCTCGTGCGATCGGCATCCTCCACGTTGATCGTCGACGAGCCTTTCGGTGCGGGTGGATTGGGCTCGGGACCGACGCCTTTCGACCTGCTCAGCGCGGCGTTGGGTTCGTGTTCCCTGATGACGATGCGCAGCTATGCCGACGACCGCGACTGGCCACTCGAAGGATTGGCGGTGCGCGTCAGCCACGATCGCCCGACGCTGGCATCGAGCGACCGCTTTCTGAAGGAGATTCAGATCGTTGGGCCCTTGTCGCTGGTCCAGATCCATGCCCTGGTAGATGTGTCCATGCGCTGCCCCACCCATGTCACGGTGGCGCGCGGATCGGAGATAGAGACGCGGCTGGTGCGGCCAGGCGACATGACCGACATGGCCGTGGGCAGGAGCGCCCACATGCGCGTCATGAAGGAAAGCCTGCGGACCGGCCCCCCATGATGGGACCCGCCGTACGCATTTCGCCGCAAGACCTCAACCGGCTCCTCGGAAGCCTCGAGGTCAGTTTCGTTGCGCTGACGGAATGCCTTGTCAGCCAGGGTTACTGCCTGGAGATGGGCGGCGTCGCCGCGCCTGGCATCCATTACAACATCCGCGGTAGCGGCCGCCTGGTCATCAAGGGGTGCGAGCCGGTCGAACTGAAGCCGCACACTCTCGTCATTGTTCCGCCAAATGCACCCTTCCGCATCGAGGCGGAAGGTTTCGAGCGAGGACTGCAAAGCCTGCGCACGGTGGACGGCATGCTGGTCGCCGTGTCGAAGGATTCGGTCAACTACATCGTTGCCGGCGAGGGCGATCCCGAAGTCATCCTCATCTGCGGCTTCTTCGATGCCTGCTACGGCTCGGCGGTGAACCTGTTCGGCACCCTGAGCGCACCCATCGTCGAGCAGTTTTCCGAAGCCGACCGGCTGGACACGACTCTTAAGAGTGCCATCGCCGAACTCGTCACGCAGGAAGTCGGCTCCGGCGCGATGAGCTCGGCCCTTCTCAAGCTGGTCATCGTCCACATCCTTCGTCGCTCGCTGCATTCGAACAACACCTGGGTGGAACGGTTTTCCCTCCTTCGGGATCCGCAGATCGCTCGCGCCTTCGCGGAGATGGCCAGCAACCCAGGCGCCCCGCACACGGTCAATTCGCTGGCACAAAGCGCCTACCTGGGCCGCTCGGCCTTCATGGCGCGGTTCGTCGATATCGTGGGCCAGCCGCCCATGAACGTGCTGCGCGACCTGAGGATGCGTCAGGCGGCGGAACAGCTTCGCACCGGCCAGGTACCCATCGAACAGGTCGTTCGCAACACCGGCTACGAAAGCCGCAGCAGCTTTGCCCGTGCCTTCCGCAATATCTTCGGTATGGATCCGTCGGAGTACCGTTCCACTCATGCGGAAAACGGGACGCCATAGACGGACCCTCTGCACGTTGCCCGGTCGGAAACTTGTTCTCGCACCAACACACACACACACCGAGAACGAGCCGCCTCCATGACCAACCCCGTCATCGAAACCATCCTGAGCCGCACCTCCGCCAAGTACTACGATCCGAAGGCGGTCTTGAGCGATGAAGAAATCAGCGAACTCGTGCGCATCGGCACAAGCGCCCCGACGTCCTTCCACCTGCAGAACTGGCGATTCATCGCCGTGCGCTCGCCGGAAGCCAAGGCGAGACTGAGCCCCATCGCGTGGAGTCAGCCGGCGATCACCGATGCCGCCGTGACCTTCATCATCTGTGGCCAGCTGGCCGATTCCACGGTCATCCCGGATCGTCTCGCACCGCTGGTCGCATCCGGCGTCATGCCGGCGACGATGGTGCCCGAGTGGGAAATCCCCGCACGCGACTTGTATATGGCGTACCCGCAACGCCAGCGCGATGAAGCGGTACGCAGCGGTACGTTCGGCGCCGCGGCGATGATCTACGCGGCCCGCTCGCTTGGCCTGGGATCGACACCGATGATCGGCTTCGACGACGTCGCCGTGCATCGCGAGTTCGGACTGACCAAGGACGAAGTGCCGGTCATGCTCTTGGCCGTGGGCGCCGAGCGCGCAGGAAACTGGGCGCAGAAGCCGCGCCGGCCCGTCGCCGAAGTGCTCGATCTCGTCTGATCCCTCATCCCGTCGCTAAACACATAAAGGAAACCGTACGATGTCCCGAACGACTGCAATCGCGCCCGACCAGGTACCGGCCGATTCGAAACCGACCCTCGATGCCTTCACCAAGAACATCGGGTTCACGCCGAACATGATGACCGTTTTCGCGCAAAGCCCGCTGGCGTTCAACGCCTGGGCCACCCTGCTCGGTTCGCTGAGCAAAGCGCTCGACGTGAAGACCCGCGACAGCATCGGGCTCGCGGTGTCCGAAGTGAACGGTTGCAACTATTGCCTCGGGGTCCACAGCTTCACCGCCGGGCACATGGCCAAGCTGCCGCCCGACGAAATCATTCTTGCCCGCAAGGGGCACGCGACCGAGCCGAAGCGCGACGCCGCGGTCCAGTTCGCACGCAAGGTCATCGCGTCGCGTGGACAGGTCGCCGACGCGGACCTGAAAGCCGTTCGGGATGCCGGGTACACGGAAGCGAACATCATCGAGATCATCGCGTTGGTGGCGATGTACTCCCTGACGAACTTCTTCAACAACGTCTTCGATCACGAGAAGGATTTTCCGATCGTTGCCCCGGCAGGATCGATCTGACGGTCGTCACATGAACATCCTCCATATCGATGCCAGCCCGAGGGCCGAATCGCACAGCCGGAAGTTGTCGGCGGCGATCGTCGAAAGGCTCCTGGACGTCTCGCCGGGCGCGAGCGTCACCCGGCGCGATTTCGCCATCGATCCGGTGCCGCATGCGTGGTCGGATTACGCGACGGCCTTGTCGTCGCCGACGACCCTGGCGGATCCTCCGCCCGGGTCGCTGGACTTCTCGGAGTCGCTTATCCGGGAAGTCGAGGCGGCGGATGCGGTCGTCATCGGAACGCCCATGCACAATCTCACCGTTCCGTCGGTACTCAAGGCATGGATCGACCAGGTCCTTCGAGCGACCCGCACCTTCAGGTCCACGCCGATGGGGAAGGTGGGCTTGCTCCAGGATCGCCCCGTGTTCATCGCGATCGCCTCCGGGGCGATCTTCTCGGGTGAAAGGGCGAACCAGCCCGATTTCCTCACCCCATACCTGTCGGCGGTGCTGGGAAGCATGGGGCTGCAAACCGTCCACTTCCTCGCCGTGCAAGGCACGGCGTTCCTGGATGACGGGCAAGCCGCCCTGGCGAGGGAAGAAGCGCTGGCGACGGTGGACTTCGCGATTCCGGCTTAATCGGATCTGGCGGTGGCTGCAACCACCGCATAGCTGTCCTGTTGCAGCAGGTCGACCCCACCGTTCCAGCTCGAGGCATCCGCGAAGGCGGTGTAGCGGTATCGCACACTCTGAGACTGGGGAGTCGTACATTTGTACAATGTCCGACCCGATTCCCATGATCCGGCCCCATAAGGGGCGTGGCGCAGCCTCCAATCCGGAGGGTCGCTTCGAATCCACGCGCCATCAGGCAGAAGACGACGGCTGGTACCGCGAGGACGACGAGCATCGCCCGGAGACCGAGGTGCGAGAGGAACTCGCGCGAAGCGTCATCACGCGGAACGATTCCCCCGACGTGGCCTTCGAACAGGCCACCAATCCCTATCGTGGCTGCGAGCATGGTTGCATCTACTGTTTCGCCCGCCCGTCGCACTCGTACCTCAACCTCTCTCCCGGTCTCGACTTCGAGACGAAGCTGTTCGCCAAGACGAACCTGGAAGAGATCCTGCGCGGGGAGTTGTCGAAGCGGAACTATGTATGCAAGCCGATCAACATCGGCAGCAACACCGATCCCTACCAACCGATCGAGAAGAAGTGGCGCCTGACGCGGGCGGCGCTGGCGCTGCTCAACGAGTGCAACCATCCGTGCACCATCGTGACGAAGAACGCGCTGGTGGAACGCGACCTCGACATTCTCGCCCCCATGGCGCAACGCAACCTGGTGCAGGTGTTCGTTTCGATCAATTCGCTGGACAACAAGCTGGCCGCGAAACTCGAGCCGCGCGCCACGGCGCCGCATCGGCGTATGAAGGCGGTGGAGACGCTGGCGCAGGCCGGGGTTCCCGTGGGGGTCCTCGTCGCGCCGATCATTCCGGCGCTCAATGAGCGTGACCTCGAAGCGATCGTCGAGCAGGCGGCGGCCCGTGGTGCGAAGGCGGTGGGGTACACCTGCGTTCGCCTTCCTCACGAACTGAAGCAGCTGTTTCGCGAGTGGCTTGACCTGCATTATCCCGAACGCGCCGCGCACATCATGAGCCTGATTCAGCAGATGAACGGTGGCAAGGATTACGACAGTAACTTTGCGACGCGCATGCGCGGGCAGGGTGTGTTCGCGGAGATCATACGCAAGCGGGTGCAGGTGGCGTGCCGCAAGGCGGGCCTGCATCGTGCCTGGGATGTGGTGCTCGATACGTCGTGCTTCGTACCGCCGCGGGTCCGTTCGCCACAAGGGGAGTTGTTCTAGGTTAAGTGGAAGAATTGGGCGCGAACCGCGATCTCGCCCTCACGGTCGGGCGCATAACCTCGCCGCAACGCTACTCCCCAGGCGCGAGGTGCGACGATGAACGACGACGACGCTTCCACGCTCCGTCGCGACTTCCTGCGACAGGGCCTCGCCACGCTCGGCTGCCTCGGTGTGGCCGGCGTAACGGGCGGCTGGTTACCCGGTGGTGCGGCACGCGCCGCGGATGCGTCCCGGGGAGAAGGGTTCGTGAGGGCACGCCGCGAGCTGATCATGTTTCACGGTCAGTCCAATGCTGTGGGCACCGGCGGAAACCCCGCGTTGACGCTGCAGGAGATATACGCGAACGTCACCTTCAATGGCGGCGTGCGTCCGGGCACCGATCCCGCGGCGATGACCAGCCTCGTGCCGCTCGTGGAATACGACGGCGGCCACGGCACCGGCGGAGAAGTGGGCACCAATGCCTGTGCCGACGGGCTCGTGGAATACGCCGCCGCATCCGCCGGCATTCCCTTTGCCGCGCAGTTCAGCCAGTACAGCGCCTTTACCAGCGCGGAAGGTGGAAGGCCCATCGGCTATTTCTCCAGCTTCCTCGACGACAGCAACCTGGGCGGATACCAGGGTTGGACGAACAGCCAGATCAGGCTGCGGAACATGATCGCGCTGATGCGTGCGGAGGCGACGGCTCGCACCGCCAACTTCAGCTGGCTGGCCACCACGTGGCAGCAGGGCGAAACGGATTCCACGGGTCTCACCGAAACGCGCAGCAGCTACGCCTCCAAGCTGACCAGGCTCGAACGCGCGCATTGGCTGAAGCTCTGCCAGGTGTTGATACCCGAACAGGCATGGCGACCGCTCTGGCTCGTGGCCCAGGTATGCAGCCATAACAGTTACGGCAGCGGCAGCATGGCCTTCTGCAACCCTTTCATCGCACTGGCGCAGCGCGATGCCTGCCTCGCCAGCGCGTCGATGCGCATGGTCAACCCGCAGTATCTTTTCGACTACTTCGACGAGTCGGCGCTCGGGCAGCCGATGCTGCACCTCACCAACGAAAGCCACCGCTGGCAGGGGCGCTACTTCGCGCGCGCCATCCACCAGCTCATCCAGGACCGTCTGGCCGGCGCGCCCTTGCGCCGTCCGGCGGTGGACTTGATTTCCGCCATGGCCTGGGGCGCGCGGACCCTGTTTGTGAAGTTCAACGTTCCGACCGGCGGCCTCGTACTGGATACGACCTGGGTCGCGCCAACACGGAACTACGGGCTGGACATACGCGATGCCGGCAACGCCATCGTTCCCGCGGGCATCGGGGACGACAACCTGATCGCGGACGTGATGGTCGTCGGGAGGGACATGTTACGGATCACCCTGAAAACGGAGCTACCCGATACGGCGACGAAGCTAACGGTCGGCTGGGGCGATCCGGCGGAGCCCGCCTCCGTCGCCGGCCGCATCGGCGGGCCGCGAAGCAATATCCGCGATTCCGCCGGCGACGCCGATGTCTATACGGCGAGCGACGGCACGTTGCGGCCCATGCACAACTATGCGCTGGTCGGCGAGACAGACATTCTATAGGTTCAGCGATGTCCTTCGATGGGCAACGTGTGTCGGCACGACGAGCCTGCCTTACAATGCCGCGTCTCACGCCGGGAGCCCAAGGTGACCGATACGACGCTTCCGTTGTTCAACCGCCTGAAAGAGCGCCTGGCCTCGTCCCCGGCCTCTCTCCCCTCGATTCCGTCGCTGGCCTCGGCGGCGGGACTTAGCGAGGAAGAGACAGCGGCCCTTGTAGCCGAACATGCCCAGCTGAAACCCGCGGCCTGGATGGAACGGGAAAGAATCGGCTTCGCCACACGCCTGCTGCTCGATCGGGAGAGGTCGGCCACCTCCATCGCCGAGAGCGCGGGGTTCGCCACCGACGCCGGCTATCAGCGCGCCTTCAAGCGCCGCATGGCGATGACACCCGGCGATTACCGGGAGGCATTGCGAACGAGTCGCTTCCAGCTGCGGTTGCCTCGCGGGTATCGCAAGACCGAGGTGCTCGCTTACCAGGGGCGCGATCCCCAAGGGCTCGCCGAACGCGTCGAAGGCGCGTGCATCCACAAGGCGCTGATGACGGCCGATGGCCCCGCCATCCTGCATCTCGACCTCTCGGGTACCCATGTCGATGCGTCGATCGACAGTACACGCAAATTAGGTCGGCACAGTGTCGCCAAGCTCCATATGGACGCGCTCAAGATACTCGGCCTGACCGGAGACGCGATGGCGTTCGAGCAGGCCCATCCAGGGCTTGTCGAGGGCCGCCGGGGGCTTCGCGTACCGCTCATATCCACCGCCTTCGACGCGCTCTGCTGGGCCATCGTCGGCCAGCAGATCAATCTCGCCTTCGCGGGTAGCCTGCGGCGCCATCTCATCGAGGTGGCCGGAACGCCTGTCGGGTCGATGAAGGTGCATCCCACGCCCGAAGCCATCGCCCGCCTCGATCCGTCCGACCTGACATCGCAACGCTTCTCGCGTGCGAAGACCAAATACCTGCTGGCCGCCGCGCAAGCCGTCGCTTCGGGTGCGCTGGAGATCGAAGATCTGTGGCGCGGCTCGGCGATCGAGGCCGAGGCAAGGCTTACGGCCCAGCATGGTGTGGGTGTCTGGACCGCCCGCTATGTGCTCATGCGCATCGGCTTCGGCGACTCGGCACCGGTCGGGGATAGCGGTCTCGCCACCGCGCTGCAACGCCTGCACGGGCTGGCATACCGACCCGACGCAACGGAGACGGCGAAACTCATGGACCGATATGCGCCGTGGCGAAGCCTTGCAAGCATGCACTTGTGGGCATCGCTGCACGGTTGAACGAGACACCGGCGGATACCGGCCATGCGCGGCGTGCCTTCCGTACGAGCGCGCAGCGGAAGGCACGCTAAGCCTGGACCCTCACTCAGGCGACAAGCGCCGGTGCCGCCGGAAAATCGACCGGCACCTTTGTCACCGAGTGCAGGTAATTGCTGATGGTCTTGTCGCCGACGGTCACGACGACGTCGACCAGGTTTTCCTTCGTCCACCCGGCGGCGAGGAATGCATCGAGCAGCGCATCGCCGACCTTGCCGCGCTGGACCACCATGGCCTTCACCAGCTGCGCCAGCGCATCGAGCTTCGGGTCGAAGCTGGCGCGTCCCCCGCGGATCTCGAGCACCTGCGCATCGGTGAATCCGCTCATCTTGCCGACCATGGTATGGGCGGCGAGGCAGTATTCACAGCCATTCACCTGGCTCACGACGAGGTTCACCACCTCGCGTGCCTTACCGGTAATGCTGTTCTTCGCGTTCTGCAAGGCGAGGTAGCTGCCGAGCGCATGCTCGGAATGTGCGAACGTCGCGTACAGGTTCGGCACCATGCCGACGCCCTTCTTCAGGTTGTCGAACAGGGCCTGGTTGGCCGGCGAGACGTCATCGCGGGTCGGGACGTTGATACGTGACATGGTGTTCTCCTTCATTATTGGGCCGAATAGCCGCCGTCGACGGCGACGACCTGACCGGTGAGGTACGCGGCCTTGTCGTCGGCGAGGAAGACGATGGTCTGCGCGATTTCGTCGACGGATGCCGCTCGCTTTGCGGGAATCATGGCGAGGAAGCCCTGCTTCGCCTCCTCGTCGTTGCCGACGAAGCGGTCGAGCATGTCGGTGGCGACGGGACCCGGCGCGACGGCATTCACGCGGATACCGAGGGCGGCACCTTCGAGGGCCACGGCCTTCGTCATGCCCTCCACCGCGTGCTTGCTGCCGACATAGACAGATGCACCCGCGATGCCGACATGTCCGGCGACCGACGAGACGTTGACGATGGCACCGCCGCGCTGCTGCTGCATCGCGCGCATTTCGTGCTTCATCGACAGCAGCGTGCCAAGCACGTTGGTGGAAAACGTGTTCTCGTAGTTGTCCACGGTCTGGTCGGCGACCGGCCCCAGCTGGCCCTCGGTACCGGCGTTGTTCACGGCGACGTCGAGGCGTCCGAAGCGGGCGATGGTCTGGTCCACCATGGCGCGGACATCTGCCTCGTACCGCACGTCGGCACGGATGAATTCCGCTTCGTTGCCCATGGCACGGAGTTCCGCGGCGAGGGCCTGGCCTGCCTCCTCGCGGCGGCCGCTGACGACCAGGCGAGCACCCTCCTTCGCAAAGGCCAGGGCCGTGGCGCGGCCGATGCCGGTGAGAGCGCCGGTGATCAGGACGACTTGGTGATTCATGAGGGACTCCGTGATTAGGGGTATTCGTTGGAGCGAACTTTGATTCATTCCTCGGCACGAAACTAGAAGGCGCAATGTCATATCATTAAGTCCGCATGGGAATAAAAGAGGCGAGCCGTGGACAAATTGCAGGCCATGCAGACCTTCGTACGGGTGGTGGAGGCGGGGAGCTTCTCCGCTGTGGCGAAGGAATCCGGCGGCACCCAGAGCGGTGTCAGCAAGCAGGTGGCGGCCCTGGAGCACGAACTCGGCGCCAAGCTGCTCGCCCGGACCACGCGTTCGCTGGCGCTTACCGAGGAAGGTGAGCGGTACTTCGAGCAGGCACGCCGGCTGGTCGCCGAGATCGCCGAGGCGGAAGCGGCGCTGGACAGCGGTCACCAGCAACTCAAGGGCTGGCTGCGCGTGGCCGCTTCGGTGGGTTTCGGCCGGCTGAAACTCATGCCTCTCGTGCAGAGCTTTCTTGCGGAGCACCCAGGGGTGAAGATCGATCTCAAGCTCAGCGATGGATTCATCGACCTTGTCGAACGCGGCATCGACGTGGCGGCGCGCATCGGCGACCTGGCCGACAGCAGCCTGGTCGCCCGCCGCGTGGGTCAGTCCACACGCGAGGTGCTCGCCCATCGCGATTACGTCCGCCGGTTGCCGAAAGGCGTCGAGTCGCCGCGGCTCCCCGAAGATCTCCTGAACCACAATTGCATCGTTTACACAGGCACCCGCATGCACAGCGCATGGCGCTTCGTTGCCGGGCCGGGCGCACCGGAACCCGTGGGCACCGAGCGTCGCGTGGCGGTATCGGGAGACCTGCAGACGGACAGCAGCGAAGTCGTGAGGGCCGCCGTGCTGGCAGGCATGGGTGTGTGCTACACGCCCACCTGGCTGTTCGACGACGAGATCGCGCGGGGCGAAGTCGTCCGGCTCATGCCGGATTGGTCGATCCCATCGCCCATCCACATGGTGAGTCCGCAGGAACGGCGGTATTCGGCTAAGGTGCGGGCCTTCGTCGATCATGTGGCGGCGGCGTTCGAGACCGGCGACTAGCGCCCGGTGCCCCGCGTAAGCGCTTACGAGTACGAGAAGGTTTGCGGCGAGACTTTGCGCACATTTAGTGGACTTGACAACTAATCTCGAAACCGATGTCATGGTCCACAACAGCCGGGGGGCAAGGGAATGCAACGGGACGAGCCGATCAGTGCGCATACGCAGGCGGGTAAATCCAATGGCGCAGTGCGCCTGCTGACGTTTCCCGAAGGATTGGCGGAGCAGCTGGCGCACTGTGCGAGCGATCGCGTCTCCGAATCCATGTCGGACGCAACGATCATGCCTCGCGACACGGTTCACCGCGTCCGCTCCAGCATCAACGACAGCGGTGCCATCGAAATCCTGGGGCCGATCGTTTCCGTTCAACGGATCCCCCACGATGCAAGGACGGCGCTCGCACGGGACGACTTCTTCGGGCTTCCGGAAGACCAGCGCCACGTCGGGCCGGTAAAGATCCTCGTCGCGGACAAGGGCGACATGAGGGTTTTCGTCGAGGCCATACCCGGTCACATCGCAGCATCATGCCTTGTCGAAAGGGGCCACGCGGCAATCGTGCCGAGCGAATTGGCCGCGTACCGCGTCGAAACCGGCCACGACTACGTCGTCGTGCGCGCCTTCCTGTGAAAGGCGCCGCGACCGGCTCCGTCGGTCTGTTCGACGAAGTCGACCTGCCCACGTTCCTCGCACGTTATTTCGAGCGCGAGGCGCTGTTCGGACGATCGTCGCTTACCGTCGAGCTTTCGATCGACGAGGTCATGGAACTCCTGCCCGTCGCGATGGCGAATGGGGGCGTGCGCGCCATCCACCCGGGCGTGGGGGCCGAGGGCCTGGCGAAAGCGGATCTTCTCGATCGCTTCGGTGGACACGCCGATGCCGCAGGTTTCCGCGCACTGTTCGCGGAGGGGCAATTCTCTTTCGCCATCCAGGGGCTGGAATTGCACGTGCCCGCGTTGGCAAGTGCTTGTGCCAGGCTTGCTACCTTGTTCGGCTATCGCTTCGATGTCACCGCCTTCCTTTCGCCGCCGCGCACCGTGGCAACGCGGCCGCACTACGATCGAAGCGAGGTCTTCGCCCTGCAGCTCCACGGGCAGAAGCGTTGGGATCTGTTCGAGCCCGTGGATCGCCTGCCCGCCCACCGAGCAAGGCAACGCACGGTCGACGTCGACGCCGCGGTTCCCCGGGCGACGAAACATCTGACCCCGGGCGACCTGCTGTACGTGCCGCGCGGCGTCATTCATCGCGTCGTCAACGAGGACGCGGCGCCATCGCTGCATCTCTCCTTCGTGGGGCTGGTGGACAGCTGGGCCTCGGTTTTCGGCAACGCGATGGAAGCGGCCTATGCCGCGTTGATGGACAGCCCGGAGTGGCGCGCGGCCGTGCGGTGCAGGGAGATGGCAGGCGACATACCGGAGATGCGGTTGCGACAGATGATCGCGTCCTTTTCCTCGCATATGCTGGCAACGATTTCCTTGGGAACGGCCGGTTACCTCGACCACTGCATCAACGACGACGCGCAGGTGCAGCGTCTTGCTGCGGCAAGAAAATCGATCGACCTCCTCGATGGACCGGGTTCGGGTCTGGTCGTGCGGCTCAGCGGCGCACACTTCCTGGAAAGGTACGGCGATGCGTACACGACGAACGTGTCGACGGACGGGGACCGCTTCTATCCGGTCGCCAGCACGCTGCTGGAGGCCTTGCGCGGAGGACCGAGACCGTTGGAAGAGCTCGTCTCGCGTACGTCCTGCAGCGACGAGGAATTCCTTCGATCGATGACGGTGCTGATCCGCGATACCGGCGCCGCCTCGCTCGACATGGCCACCATGGATTCCGCGTGATGGATATGCCCATTACAGCGTCGCCGCGAAGAGTGGCCCGGAAACGTGCGTTGTTCCTGGTGGTGCCCCTGATCGTTCTCGTTGTCTTCTTCGGCGCCTTCCGCACATCGCGTCACGCGGTGCGCATGGGTGACGTGCAATGGGTGACAGCGGTACGAGGCGGTGCGCGCCTTCCCGTGCAGGCCTATGGCAGCATGACCGCCCTCACCCAGAAGCTCCTCGTGTCTCCCGTCCCCGCCGTCGTCGAGGAGATCGCGGCACCTGCGGGAACGGTCGTCATGAAGAACGACCTGATCATCATGCTCTCCAGCCCTCGAGCAGCGCAGGAGCTCACCCTGGCCGACGCCGCCGTGCAGAAGGCAAGGCTCGAGCTGAAGGAGGCCTTGCTGGCGCAGCGCATGGATGGCATCTCCGAGGCCGACAAGCTGAAGGCCGCCGAATCGGAGGCGTCGCTGGAGGCCAAGCAAAGCGAGGCCATGAAGCCATTGGCCGACAAGGGCATCGTCAGCAAGCTGGAAATGCTGAGACAAGAGGCGAAGATATCCACGTTGCGCCTGCAAGCCGAAAGCCAACGCTCCCGCGTGTCCCTCCTGCGCGAGCTGGATGCGTCGAAGGTCAGCGCGAAGCAGGATGCCGTCGAGCAGGCGGAGGTATTGCAGGCGCAGGCGCGACATAACGTGGACGCCCTGGCGGTACGCGCGGCGATCGCCGGACCCGTGCAGGATGTCTTCGTTTCACTTGGCCAGTCGGTCGCCCAGGGCGAAAAGCTGGCGCAGGTCGCGGATGCAGGACACCTGGTGGCGTCGCTCAAGGTACCGCAGACGCACGCCTCGCAATTGGCCGTGGGCTCGCCCGCTTCCCTCTCGATCATGGGCCGCCAGGTGCCCGGTCATATCGTGCGCGTCGATCCGAAAGTGAAGGACGGTGCCGTGATGGTCGACGTGCAGCCGTTGCGGCCATTGCCGTCCGGGGTGAGGGTCGCGCAGTCGGTCAGCGGCGACATCCAGACCATTTCCGACAGCGATGCCGTGTACCTGCCCAGGAGGGAGGGGATGATTCCTTATAGCAACGCAATCCTTTATGTCCGTGCCGGGCAAGACCTGATGCCTCGTACAGTCCGTTTCGGCGCCGCGAGCGATGCGCAGATCGAGGTCGTGTCCGGGCTCACCGGCGGCGAAGAGATCGCGGCGAATCTTCCGGCGACGGCCGACGCCAGCCGGATCAGGATCGAACGATGACGGCGCTGATAGAACTACGCGATGTCGCCCGCGTCTTCCGTACCGAAACGGTGGAGACCCATGCCTTGCGCGGTGTCTCGATGGATGTCCGAGCGGGGGAGTTCGTCGCCTTGACCGGGCCCTCCGGTTGCGGGAAGTCCACCTTGCTCAACCTGTTGGGATTGCTGGACAGTCCCAGCACGGGTACGTATCGCCTCAATGGCGTCGACGTAGGAAGCATGGGGTTCGACGACCGCGCGAGGGAGCGGAATCGGTCGATAGGCTTCGTGTTCCAGGCGTTTCAGCTCATTCCCGAATTGTCCGTCCTGGATAATGTCATGTTGCCGGCCCGCTATGCGGAGCGCCCTCCCGAACACGCCCAGGACGTCGCGCGGCAACTGCTCGAGCGAGTAGGCATCGCGCACCGTGCAGGCCATCTTCCGACGCAGCTCTCGGGCGGCCAACAGCAGCGTGTCGCCATCGCGCGCGCCATGTTCATGTCTCCGGCCCTGCTCTTGCTCGATGAGCCCACCGGAAACCTCGATGCAGCCAGCGGCAGGGCGATCATGGACCTGGTCGGAGAACTCCACGAGGGTGGAACCACGGTCGTGCTCGTGACACACGAACCGTCTTTCGCCGCCAGGGCGGCCAGGGTGGTGCACCTGCTCGACGGCGTGCTGGAGCACGCGCACTGATGTCCACTCGGCGAGCATGGACGGGTATTGTCGATGCCGCGCGGGCACTCTTGCGCGCCAGGCTTTTCGTGCTCTCGACCGTGGTCACCCTGGCAGTCGTTTTTGCCATATCGGCAACCGTGCTCTCCCTCAACGGCTTGTTCCTGTACAACGCGCTGCCGTACGACGAACCCGGGCAGCTGGTCGATATCCATGCCGACATCGGGACCAAGGACCAGGTATTGCAAGGCAATGCGCGCGGGTTCGCGGACGCCTGGGCGAATGCGGCATCGTTCGCCGGGCAATTCGCGGTAGCGGCATCTTCCGGTGGCCGGCTGCGATTGGCCAGCAACGACGAATACATCGGCTATGGAAGTGTCGGCCCGGGATATTTTCGGATGCTTCATGCTTCCGCCCTTGCCGGACGAACCCTGGACGAGCTGTCGCCGGAACTATGGCGGTCGCGCGTTGCGGTGATTTCGCACGATCTGGCGCGCCGGGCCTTCGGCGAGGGGCGCGCCGTCGATGGCGTGATCCGGCTGGACGGGTTCGATTACCGGGTCGTCGGCGTCATGCCGGACGACTTCGTGTCGCCGAAATCGCTGGCGGGAGACAGGGAAGATCTCTGGATCCCGTTACCGGCCGCGCCACAGGGAGCAGCGGCGTGGAACGGATTCTCGAACAGCCTCGTACTGCTCGGCAGGCTCGCCCACCCGTCGGACGCCGCCGCGGTCCAGGCGACGCTCGATACCGTGACCTCGCGGTTGACCCAGGGCGATGCCAAGGGGATGCTCCCCGAGGGGACCGTTGTCACGCCCGTGCTGGTGCCGCTGCGTGACGCCATCGTCGGCGATACCTACCGCGGCGGGCTTCTCATGCTCGGCATCACCGCGTGTCTCGTCATCCTGGGGCTCTCCATCGTAGGTACGATGCTGGTCGCCCGCATGGCCGCACGCCGCTCCGTCATCGCCACCCACATGGTCTTGGGCGCACGCAAGGCATCCGCCAGGTGGCTCGTCTGGGCCGAAGTGCTGATTCTCGTCGTCGTCTCGCTGTTTGCCGCAATCCCTCTCAACGGTTATGCGGTACAGGCCGTGAAGGCTCTCGCGAGCGCATCGCTGCCGCGCCTTTCCGAGCTTTCGCCGGGTATCGGATACCTGTTGTTCATGGCGTTGGTGGCGCTTCTTTCCGGCCTCATCGCGGCGTCGACGCCCCTTCGTGGCCTTGGCCGGAGTTCCCTTTCCCTCGAGTTGGCGGGAGGAGCCAAGGGGTCGGCGGGGGGAAGCCGCTTCCGAGGACGAGCCATCGTCCTGGGTGTGCAGTTCTTCGTGATAGCAGGCGTGCTCTATCTCGGCGGCATCGTGCTGGTCGATTCCGTCAGGCGGCTGACCGCTTCGGTCGGCTACCGGGAAGAAGGCTCGTCGTATGTGCAGCTCTTCTTGCCAGCCGACCAACGCGACGGCACGTCCAAACGGGACGTCATGCAGCGGTTGAAAGAGCGCTTCGTCGCCGAAGGGGCGAAGGACATTGCCAACGTCGACATGCCGACAATATCCCAGGCACTTGCCTTATTCAGGGTGGCGACGGCCACGGGAGCGAACATCGGCAACTTCGCGGTGAACGGCGTCGGCAGATCCTACCTGGAAGCGATGCGGATGAAACTCATGGAAGGTCGTCGTTTCGACGATAACGACTTCCACGATCACGCGGATGCCGTCGTACTCGGTGTTTCGGCCGCCAGGCTCGTCGGCGGTCGCGACTCGGCGCTCGGAAAGCGCATCCAGATCGACGGCAGGGGTTACACCGTCGTCGGGGTCGTGAATGACGTCGTGAACCCCGTCGCGTCGGCTCCGGGAGCAGGGTTGCAGGCATACCTTCCGTACGAATACCCAGACGATGTACCCACGCTCGCCTTCTTCGTCTTCGGGGACATCGCCGGGCAGCCGGAAAAGCTGGCAGGCATCGTAAGAGAGGTCGTACCGCAGGCTGCGATCGACGCCAACGTGCCGACGAAGACCCTGCGCCTGGATGTTGTACGGGAATATAGGGTGAAAGCCGCAGTGTGCGCGGTGCTGGTCCTCCTTGCCATCCTCATGGCAGCGGCCGGCACCGAAGCGGTGGTTCGCTACGTATTCATCGGAACGGCGCGCGAGATCGCGGCCCGCATCGCAGCGGGCGCACGCATCCGCCACCTTGTCGCCGAGCTGACGTCCACCGTGCTGAAGCCGCTCGGGGTTGCGCTCGCGGCGTTCGCGGTCGCGGCGATCGCCGTGGTCACGACGACCACCGTCATAAGCGGTATCGCCGGTCCGCTCGCGGCCGCGTTGGGCGTCGTGGCGTGCGCCTCGTGTCTTGCCGTGTTCGTGATCGTCGCCAGCCGCCTCGCCGCACGACGCTTGATCGAGCGGGGGTATCTCCATCTGATCCACGTGTTGACCTGAAGGAGTAGGAACGTGATCTTCATTCGTCGAATCCCGATCGTCCTCTTCGCGACGGCGTGCATGCTGGCCTGCCTTGCCACGCCGGCGGCCGCGTCGGGCTCCGAACCGATCCTGAAGGAGTACGCGCGGTTCTACCACCCCGTCGCCCTTACGTGGCATCCGGGCGATCCGGAGGTCATCGAGTTCTTCTCGTATAACTGCAACTACTGCTACGCAGCCGAGAAGTCCGTTGCCGTGTTCAAGAAGACGAAGCCTGCGGACATCCGTTTCCAGGCTTATGAAGTTGCCTACGACAATGTGGCCTGGCAGTTGTCCCAGTACGCATTCGCCGCGGCCTCCCTCGCGGGTGTCGAAGAACAGGTACATGCCGATCTCTTCCACCGCTTCAATGTCGACAAGAAGCTGTTCGACACGAAGGCCGACGTCGTGGATTTCTTCCGTTCCGAAGGATTGCTCGAGAAGGTCCAGCCTTACCTGGAATCGGATGCGTCGAAGGATCTTCGAATGAAGATTTACCAGATGGCCGTCGACGCCGAGGTGACGCGGACGCCTACTTTCGTCGTCAAGGGGCAATACGTTGTCTATTGGGGTACGGACCAGGATCCAGGCAAGTTCGCCGATCTGCTGGTGGCCCTGGCGCGCGTGCCTCGGAAGAACTGACCGGAATTCGTCTTGCCGCATTGTGCGGCGAGCCCTCGGAAGAGGGAACTTGGTGCATTACAAGGAGTAACGACGATGTCGATTATCGATAAGCTCAAGTCAAGGCTCAAGGACTCCACCGGCGAGCCGCTGGAATCCATTTCGCAGCCGATGCTGGACCGCATCAGCGAGCGCGTGGCAGGCGGCCAGGTGCCCGTGTGGTGCAAGGCCTCGTGGGGCAGCGGTTGCGACACGATCCAGCAGTCGGTTGCAAGGCCGACGGCCTGAACAAACGGCCGGGGGCGCAAGCGCCCCCGGCACTGGCTTCCAAGGGAGGTGGCTCGTGAATCAGACCGAGATGTCGACCGAATCCGGAAATACGCCCGCGGCGAGGTACGAACGCTCCATGCGGGCGGGCCGCGGCAACAGCCTGCAGATCATCCTGAAGGTGGCGGAGCGATGTAACATCGCCTGCACCTATTGCTACTTCTTCTTCGGCGGGGACGACTCGCACAAGTTCAATCCCGCGTTCATCGGCGACGACACGGTCGACGACCTCGCGGCGTTCGTCGAAGAAGCCATCGAGCGGTATCGACTGGACCTCGTACGCATCATCATCCATGGTGGCGAACCCCTGATGCTGAAGCGGCCGCGGATGGAGCGCCTGCTGGGCGCCATTGCGGCAGCATCGAAAGCCACGCAACTGCAGTTCACCATCCAGACGAACGCCATGCTCGTCGACGAGGCATGGATCGAGCTGTTCGAGCGCTTCAACGTGTACGTAGGCGTGAGTATCGACGGCCCGCGCGAGGCCAACGACACTTACCGCCTGGACAAGCGATCACGAGGCACTTACGACCGGACCATCGCTGGCCTCGAACTGCTGCGCAAGGCACATGCGGATGGACGCATTGCAAGGCCGGGGGCGCTCTGCGTGGTCAATCCGGAACTGGTCGATGCCCAGGTCCTCTACGGACACCTCGTGCGCGATCTGGAATTCCACAACGTCGATTTCCTGCTGCCGGACGATAACCACGATTCCATGCCGGAGCCCCGGAGGGCGGCCTTCCGATCCTTCATGCTGGAACTCTTCGAATGCTACAGGGCGGAAAAGGACGGCCGCGTGACCATACGCTTCTTCAATAAGCTGCTCTACGCGCTGACGATGAAACCATTCTTCGCGTCCGAGCTGCAAAGGTACTTCGCCAGAAAGGACATCGTGTTTACCGTGTCGAGCGCCGGCGACATCGCGCCCGACGACATCCTCAGGATGACCGATCCGCAACTGATGAAGCTCGGACTCAATATTCGGGACGCGACGCTGGCCGACGTTCTTCGCAACGAGCGACTCGACGAGCTGGCTGACGTGACTTACCGGCTGCCTACGGCCTGCGGCGGCTGCGAATGGAGTTCGGTGTGCAGGGGAGGCGATATCTATCATAGGTACCGGCGCGGCACTGGATTCGACAATCCCTCGATCTACTGCGACACGCTCAAGGCGCTCTTCGAGCGCATGGCGGAAACCGCCGTCGACTCGGGGATGCCCGTGGAGGCGATCGACGCGCGGCTGAAGACTCCATTGCCGGTTGTCGCATGAGCGTGGTCGAAAGCAAGCCGGCGATCGAGGCACTCTGCGCCAGTCCGGATGGACTGCCAGTGGGAACCGGGAGCCTTCTTCCGCGAACGCTCGTGGCCGATCCGGCGATGAGGATGCTTGCAGCGGCACTGGAGAAGCTGGACGCGAGCGCCGAGGAAGGAGGCATCCTCGCCTTCATCGAAGCCAATCTCGATCTGCTGGATGGCGAAGCCTCACCCGTCTGGCCCGCGTTGGGCTCTGCGTGGGGCGAGCATGGATGGGGGAACGTGCCGCTGGGCATGGCGTTCTACGTCGCCAGCCTCGGCGGGGTGGGCCGATGGACGTGCACCTTGCCGGTGGGCGGCGGTGCGATCGGATATCTCGGTCCCTGTCCCGTCGTGCTGGAGGGGCGCGTGTCCTTCCGGACCGACGGTCGTCGAATCGATGTTTCCACCCGCGATGGTACACGGACATTCCTGCGTATGGACGGTACCTGGACGAAATCCGACGCAACCGAAGAGGCAGTGCGCATCGGCGGTGCCGCGATCATTCCCTTTGCCATGACGGGGGGATTCGAGGATGTGTCGTTCGTTGGCGGATTATCGCTCGCGTCGTCGCCCATGGGGGAGATCCGGCGCAGCCTGAGCCTCGCCCTCCGCGCCATCGGGTCGGCGTATTCGCGCGGGCTGGCGTGGATGACACCGGTCCTCCGCGGTATCGTACTGGTGGACACGGGAGATGGCACGACCACCAGCGGCAGCAGTTCGAGCCATCCTGGTCTGGTGTACGTCTCACATCCGATCGATGTGCATCACCTGGCCGCCCAGCTCATCCATGAATGCGCGCACCAGTACCTTGCACTGCTCAACGGCCACGAGCGCCTGGTACGCGTGGATTGCAGGGAGACCTTCTATTCGCCGTTCAAGCGTGCGCACAGACCCCTGTACAACGTGCTTCTCGCTTTCCATGCGGCGGTGAACATCAAGCGACTCACCAGCGCGATGCTTCGGGTCGGCTTGCGCAGCGGCTACCTCGAGCAGGAGGATGCCCGACTGGACGGCGAGATTGACCAGATGCACCGCGACATCGCCTCCAGCGAGGGGTGGACGCCGGCTGGCCGTCGCCTGCTCGGCGAACTCGAGCGGGCCATGGCATGAACGCTGGCGAACTTCCCTTCAGGAAAGAGGCCCTCGACCACCGCCGGTCCGCCATGCCGCCGGAGGCGCGGTCGCAACGGCCCCGTCCGGTGCTGGCGCTGGCATCGGCGGCCGTCTGCCTGATCGCGCTGGCGTGGATCGGCATGGTGCCTGCCGCGACCTGCCGGGACTCCCTGGGAAGCCATCCCGTGCGCCTCGCTCGATACCTGTTCATGCCCGGTGGCCAGGCCACGACCTGTGCGCCGCGGCCATGAGACGTCGCCTCCCGATCGTTCACCAGAGCGAGAATGCGGAGTGCGCGCTTGCCTGCGTCGTGATGATCGCCTGGTATCACGGGTACCGGACGGACCTGACGACATTCCGCCACCGTACGGGCATCTCGAACCGCGGGGCGAGCCTTGGCGACCTGTTGGGCATGGCCAGGTTGGCCAGGCTCGATGCACGGGTCGTCAGCGTCGAACCGGAAACGTTGGCGCGGCTGAGGCTACCGGCGATAGCGCATTGGGACATGTCGCACTTCGTCGTCATTCGAGCAGTAGGCCGCAAGGGCGTGGTCGTCCACGACCCTGGCCGGGGTGTCGTGACCGTACCCACGGCAGACATCGGACGGCACCTCACGGGAATCGCGGTGGAGATGGCGCCCGCCGTGGGATTCGTTCCATCCGACGACCATCGCCGGGTGCGTCTTGGCGAGCTGGTGCCGAGCCTGGGGAAGCTGTGGTCGAGTCTGGCGTCGCTGCTGGTGCTGTCGCTCGTCTGCCAGGGCCTGGCGCTGGCCAGCCCGTATTTCTTCCAGGTGGCCATCGACAGGCTCCTGCCCGGTCACGACATGCACGTCCTATGGCTGGCGGGAGGATTCTTCTCGCTGCTGGTGGTCCTGGAATGGGCGCTCCGGTCCTTGCGCAACGTTATCGCACTGGTGCTCAGCCGCCGTCTCACGCTGCAGTTGTATGCCTCGTTGCTTACGCGGTTGATGCGCCTTCCCATGACATTCTTCGAGACACGGAACACGGCGGACCTGCTCGGGAAATTCGACGCCATGGACGAGGTGCGGGCCATCCTCTCGGAAGACGCCGTCGCCATTGCCACCGACGCGCTTATGGTCCTGGTTGGTCTCGCTATCCTCCTGGCGTACGGATCCTTGCTGACATGCAGCGTCGTCGCCGGCGTCGCGGCCTATCTCTGCTATCGCTTCGCCACGTTCTCCCGCTTTCGCCTGGCTAACGAGGACCAGATCTTCCACAAGGTCTCCCAGCGCGCCCATGTGCTCGAAACGGTGCAGCGCATGCAGGCGGTGAAGCTGGCGCAAGCCGAGGAGACGCGCGCGGACGGGTGGTTCCGCCTGCTGACGCGCGATCTCGACGGCGATCTTGCCATCAAGTCGTGGCGCGCCAGGTACATGCACGCTCGTGACGGGTTCTCGGGGGTCGAGACGATCGTGTCGGGGCTGCTGGCCTTCACCGCCGTGCTGCACGGCGACCTGACCATAGGCATGGTCGTGGCGTTCCTGACCTACAAGCGACTCTTCTCCGTGAGCGCCGTGAACCTCGTCGAGGTCGGTTTCAAGGTACGCGTGCTGGGCATTCATCTCGAACGACTTGCCGACATCCTTCGCTATCCCGAGGAGGTCGTGCCGTCCGGAGAGCCGGATCCGGCGCCGGACGACGAACCCGTGCTGGAAGCACGAGGGCTGGCCTTCGCCTACGCGGGTGAGCCGGTCCTGTTCGAGAACCTCGATTTCCGTCTTGCACGGGGAGAACGCCTTGCCGTGGTCGGACCTTCCGGCTGCGGGAAATCCACGCTTCTAAAGACGCTGCTTCGCCTGCACCTGCCGACGACGGGGACCGTGCTTCGCGGATCCACCGCCATGGCCGGGGTATCCCGCGCTGCCTGGCTGAACGGTATTGCCGCGGTGATGCAGGGAGACCGACTCTTTTCCGGCTCGATCCGCGAGAATGTCGCCCTGGGATCCGTCGTCGTCGACGATGCGAGGGTGGCCTGGGCCTGCGGCATCGCCTGCGTGGCCGAGGAGATCGAGGCACTGCCTTTGGGGTATGAATCGCTGGTCGGCGAACTGGGCGTGACGCTGTCGGCCGGTCAGGTGCAAAGGATCATCATTGCCCGCGCGGTCTATCGTCGACCCGTCCTGCTGTTCATGGACGAAGGCACGGCCAACCTCGACTCGCAAACCGAGGCGCGTGTACTCGATAACCTGCGCGCCTTGCGCATGACCATCGTGCACGCGGCCCACCGGAGCCAGGTTGTCCAGGACGCCACGCAGATCCTGGACATGACATTGAGGGAACCCATGGAATTGAGCGCATGAAGAATCCCGCGACGCACGTCCTGTCAGTATTTCTTACGCTCGCCGGCGCCTCCGCCGTGGTGGCCGGCCAGCCAGTGCATCTCGAGCGCGCCAGCGTCAGCACCACCGGGCAGCAAGGCGACCTTTTCTCCGTTCGCCCGGAGCTGCCGGGGGACGGTACGAAAGTCGCGTTCATCTCGATGGCGTCCAATCTTGCCGCCGGTGTCACGGTGCCCGGCATGAGCATCTACCTGCGCGATCCCGTGGCGCATACGACCCGCCTGGCCAGTGCCACGCCCACCGGCGCCCGAGCGAACGCGGCGAGCGTCGATCCCGGGTTTTCCGGAGACGGCCGCTTCCTGGTTTTTTCCTCGAACGCCACGAACCTCGTGGCCGGGCGGACCTTCGGGCACAAGCAGGTGTTCCGCAAGGACATCGCATCGGGCGCCGTCGAGATGGTGAGCATCGCAGCCGACGGCCGCGCCGGTGGGCTCGACAGCGCCAATCCCGTCGCATCGGCGGACGGTTCGCGGGTCGCCTTCATGTCGTTCTCGGCCCTTGCGCCTGGCTGCCGGGAGGGCCAGGCCAACATTTACCTTCGCGACATTCCCCGGTCGGCCACGACCTGCATCAGTACCGGCCTGGACGGTCGGGCGGCCAACGGCCCCAGCCTCCAGCCCGCGATCTCCGGCGATGGACGATTCGTCGCCTTCAGCTCATCGGCCAGCAACCTGGTGGCCCTCGACGGCAACCATGCCGACGACATCTTCGTGCGCGACGTGGAAAAGGGAACGATGCTGCGTGCCAGCGTGGGCTCGCACGGCGAGGAAGCCCATGGGGGGAGCATCGAACCGTGGCTTTCCGGCGACGGTGCGCGACTGGTTTTCAGCTCCTCGGCCTCCAACCTTGTCGATGGCGCGGGTGGCGGCCTGCAACGCGTCTACATAAGGGACCTGCGTGCGAATACCCTGTCCCTCGCCGGTCCGTCGGGATCGCACATCGCCAATGACTGGAGCGGCCAGCCGCGGATATCCGCGGACGGCAACGTGGTGGTCTTCCTCTCGGCGGCCACCAACCTGGACGGCGCCGCCACCGATGGCAGGCGGAACATCTACCGGTGGGACATTCCGCATCAGCGGATCGGTCGCGTCTCGGTGCCCAGGGACGGCGGCGACCTCGATGGGGACTGCTTCCAGCCGGCGGTGTCCGCCGACGGAGGCGTCGTGGCGTTCCGCTCGAATGCCCGGAACCTCGTGCCGGACGATTCGAATCTCACCGACGATGTCTTCGTCGAGGTCCGCTGACATGTCGATGCCCATCCGGATGTCGAATCCGGCCCCGGCCGTTCGACGGAGTGAATAGAGGGTCGTCCTCTGCCATCACGAACGAGGTGAAACCATGGGTACCGTCAACCTGCATCGCGTCCTGCGTACCACTCCCGAGCGTCTCTTCAAGGCCTTCACCGACCCGGACGCCATGGCCAAGTGGCTGCCGCCGTACGGGTTTACGTGCAAGGTCCACCAGATGGACGCGAAGGTCGGTGGAACCTTCAAGATGTCGTTCACCAACTTCAGCACCGGCAACGGCCATGCCTTCGGCGGCAAGTACCTCGAAGTCGAGCCGGGCAAGCGCCTTCGCTACACCGACGTGTTCGACGACCCCAACCTCCCCGGCGAGATGGTCACCACCGTGACCATGACCGCGGTGAGCGTGGGAACGGAACTCAAGGTGACCCAGGAAGGCATTCCGGACGTCATTCCGACGGAAGCGTGCTATCTGGGCTGGCAGGAATCGCTGATGCAGCTGGCGACGCTGGTCGAGCCGACCATTCCTGACTGACTTCCCGCGCAGGAGCCGCTATGGCGGCTCCTACGCGCGGCCGTAGTCCACACGTCAGGGCCAGCTTGTGGCACATAGCCGACGAAGCCCGAGCAGCTACCTTGGGGGCTACGCCAGACCGGGCCATGGGAGTCCCGGCAGGTACCCTTCGCGGAAGGACGAGCCATGCTTGGCTATTACGTGGAACTCGCGTTGCGCAACATGAAGCGCAGCAAGATGCTTACGGCGTTGATGGTGCTGGCGATCGCCGTCGGCATCGGCGCGAGCATGACCACGCTGACGGTCATGCACCTGCTCTCGGGCGATCCGCTTCCCGGGCGAAGCCAGCACCTTTATTACCCGCAGATCGACGTGAGTCCGGAATCGAAGGGCCGCGAGCCCTACGACGTGATGGACTACCGGACCGCCGTCGACCTCTGGCGTTCGCACCGGGCCGACCGGCAGGCACTCGTCGTCAACAGCCCGGTAAAGCTTGAGGCGCCGGAAACCAGGCTCCCCCCGCTGATGCTGCCGATGCTCTCGACGACCACGGACTTCTTCGCGATGTTCGACGTGCCGTTCCGTTACGGGCATGGATGGAGCGCCGCCGACGATGCTGCCCGCGCGCGTGTCGCCGTGATCTCTTCCGACCTCAACGAGAAGCTCTTCGCAGGAGGCAACAGCGTTGGCCGCACCCTTCGCCTGAGGGGCAAGGACGTGCGTATCGTCGGGGTGCTGGCGCCGTGGCGGCCATCGCCGCTGTTCTACGACGTGCGGGGCGGCCGCTTCGCCAACGGCGACACGGCGGAGTTCTACAGCAGGCCGGAAGATGTGATCACGCCTCTCGACACGGCCCTCGAGATCAACGACGGCAACTTCCAGCAGTTCACGTGCTGGGGCATGCCGGCCACGCCCGGTCACCTGCAGAATTCGCCGTGCGTGTGGGTGGCGCTGTGGGTGCAGCTTGGCGATGCGGCCAAGGTCGCGGCGTACCGCCGCTACCTCGACGACTACGCCGCCACGCAGAAGGCGCTCGGCCGCATCAAGCTGGCGGACAACAACCGTATGCGCTCGCTGATGGAATGGCTCGATTTCAATGGCGTCGTTCCCAACGACGTGAAGCTGCAGACCATGCTGGCTTTCGCCTTCCTCGCCATCTGCCTGTGCAACGTGGTCGGGTTACTGCTGGCGAAGTTCCTTCGCCGCGGCGGGGAAATCGGCCTGCGGCGCGCTCTTGGCGCCACGCGGAAAACGGTGTTCGCGCAATACCTGGTCGAAGCGGGCGTCATCGGAATCGTGGGCGGCGTCGGCGGCCTGCTGCTTACCCTGCTCGGCCTGGCCCTGGTGCGAAGCCAGCCGGTGCCTTATGCGGACTTCATCCACCTCGACACGTCCATGTTCCTGGCGACCTTCGCACTGTCGGTTGGCGTGAGCCTGGTCGCCGGCATGTTGCCCGCGCTGCGCGCGAGCCTCGTGGAACCCGCGCTGCAACTGAAGGTGATCTGAGATGAGCACGATGCAGTTCCAGCCCATCCTCGCCGCGCTGCGCAAGCACCGTATCGCCACTGTCCTCATCGCCCTGGAGGTCGCGCTGGCTTGCGCGGTGTTGTGCAACGCCTGCTTCCTGATCATGCAGCGGGTGGACGCGATGCACGTCGTCAGCGGTGTCGACGAAAGCGCGCTCGGCACCATCGTGCTCGACGGCTTCGACCCGGCGCAGGCCAACGACCTCAATGCGCGCGTCCTGTCCGCCATCCGCGGCGTGGCCGGCGTGCAGTCAGCCACCGTGGTCAATGCGGTGCCCTTCAGCCAGCACGCCGGACGTGCCGGTGTGTTCCTGGATCACGACAATGGCCAGTTCGGTGGCGTGGTCGACTTCTACCTCGCGAGCCCGGGCACGGCCGAAGCCTTCGGCCTGCACCTGATCGCAGGGCGCATGCCCGCCCAGAACGAGTACACGCCCGTCGCCACGTTCGTTCCCAGGAGCCCCCCGGTGCTGGTCACCCGCGCGCTGGCGGAGCATTTCTGGCCGGGCGAGAATCCGCTCGGCAAGACGTTCTGGAGCGCGGAAACCTTCCGCGTGGTGGGCGTGCTGGATCACCTGGCCGTGCCGGAACCCGGCGGCGGCGAGGAAAAGGATGCGGACTGGTCCGTCTACGTACCGGCCCAGCCGGGCCCGATGTTCGCGGGAAGGTACCTGGTACGCGCGAACCCCTCCGATCTGCCGGGCGTCATGCGCCGGGCACGGGAGGCCGTGCTCAAGGCCGCCCCGGAAGCGGTGATGGACCAGGTACAGAGCCAGACCGTCAGCGACCTGCGCAGCAGGTATTTCCTGAGTTCCCGGGTCATGACCGGATTGCTGGTGGGCGTCGTGATCGCGCTCCTGGGTACGACGGCGCTCGGCATCGTCGGCCTCGCCAGCTTCTGGGTGGCGCAGCGTCGCAAGCAGATAGGCGTCCGCCGCGCGCTCGGCGCCACGGGCGGCGACATCCTCCGCTACTTCCAGATCGAGAACTTCCTGATCGTCAGTATCGGCATCGCACTCGGAATGGCCCTGGCTTACGGTATCAATGCGACCCTGATGCAGTTCTACGAACTGCCGCGCCTGCCGGTGGGGTACCTGCCCGTGGGTGCCGCGGCGCTCTGGATCCTCGGTCAGCTCGCCGTGCTGGCACCGGCGCTTCGGGCGGCGTCCGTGCCACCGGTGGCAGCCATGCGTTCCGCCTGACGGTGACCGAGGGTGTCCGCACCCAGCGTCCGCGGACAGCCTCGCTCGACGCCAAAGCGAATCGCAACACGAGGAAATTCAAAGCGATCTACGACCGGCACGCTTCTTGCTGAAATGCCCCCATCAACACATGCGCATAGGGGCGAACATGCAAAAGCGGAAGCTATCGACTTGCCTGACGGTGCTGCTGGCCCTGGCCGGCGGCGTGCCGGCGGCAGCCGGTGCCGAGGATCTTCTGGATATCTACCGCGAGGCGGTGGCCAACGATCCCGTGCTCGCGACGGCGGACGCGCAGCGGCTGGTGGTGGCGGAAGGCGTGCCCCAGGCGCGCGCCGCACTGTTGCCACAGCTGTCCGCGGGCCTCAGCCTTCAGCAGTTCCATCCCGGATATTCCGGTGTCGTCAACGACGCCAACGGAAACGCGGAACCCGTCAACAGCGGTCACAGTCGTCAGCGCGACCTCACCTTGAGCCTCGACCAGACGGTGGTCGATCTCTCGAAATTCGCGCGCGAGCGGCAAGCGAAGCTCACGGCCGAAGCGCAGAACGCTACCTACGAAGGCGAACTGCAGGATCTCTTCGTTCGCGCCACCACGGCGTACTTCAACGTGCTGGTGGCCCAGGACCAGGTGGAAGTGTTCCAGTCGTACGAAGACGCATACAAGCAGCAGTACGACCAAGCCACCACGTTGTTCGGCCAGGGCCTGGCGCCGCAAGCCGACCTCACGCAGTCGGAGGCCTACTACCTCTTCATCAAGTCGTCGCGCGTGGATGCGGAGACCGCACTGAAGGATGCCCGCCGTGCCCTCCAGCAACTGACGGGCAAGGAACCGGGTACGCTGAAAACCCTGCGGGACGACATTCCCATGGAAAAGCCGACGCCGGACGACCCCAAGGCGTGGGTGGAGCAAGCCATGCAGCAAAGCCCCCAGGTTCTTGCCGCCACGCATCTGGTCCGTGCCGACGAGCACTCGATCGACGCCGCCCGCGCCGGACATCTGCCCACCCTCAACCTCGCCGTCGGTTACGACAAGGCCGGCGCCTGGTCGAACCGCCTGCCCGGCAGTGCAAGCTACGGCACGGGAACCACCACCGTGGGTCTGGTGCTTTCGGTGCCGCTCTTCAGCGGTGGCCTGACCCAGTCACAGGTTCGCCAGGCCATCCACCAACGCGACGCCGACGAGGGCGACCTGGAAAGCGTGCGCCGGCGGACTACCCGCGACACGTACAACTACTTCAACCTCGTGGAGGCGGGTATCGGCCAGGTGGACGATGCGCGCAAGGCGGTCGACGCCGCGAAGAAGGCCCTGGCGTCGATGCGCGCCGGCTATGACATCGGCACGCAAAGCCTCACCAACGTCGTGGTGGCGATCCAGACCCTCGCCGAAATCCGCAGCCAGTACACCGCGCTGCGCCACCAGCTCATCCTCAACAAGCTCCTGCTCAAGCGCACGGTCGGTGCCGCCACGCTGAAGGACGTGGAGGACATCAACCGCCTGCTTCAGTAATCTGAGGGGATACAAAGGCGGGAGTGGAAGGATGAGCCGAAAGACAGTGGCACTGGGCCTGGCGGCTCTTCTCGCGGCCTCCTCGCCGTTTGTCCGTGCAGCGGACGACGACGAGGCCCAGGTGCGCAGCGCGGACACCACCTTCTGGAAGGCATACAACGCCTGCGACATGACGACGATGGGTGGCCTGATCACGGCCGACGTGGAGTTCTATCACGACAAGGGTGGACTCACGTCGACGCGCGAGGGGCTGATCGAATCCCTGCGCAAGGGACCCTGCGGCGACCCGAAGATGCACCTGCGCCGGGAAGCCGTGGATGGCAGCGTCGCGTTCCACCCCATGAAGGGAGGCTACGCGATCCTTTCGGGCCGTCATCTCTTCTATGTCTCACGGGATGGCAAGCCGGAACAGCTCGATGGCCAGGCGGAATTCACCACCTTGTGGAAATACGACCAGGGGCAATGGCGTATGCATCGCGTGCTCAGCTACGACCACGGCCCTGTACCCCATACACCACCAACGACGTCGTTGAGACTACCTGCGACCGCGCTGGCCGCGTTCGTCGGTCATTACAAATCGGCGCGCGTGGGCATGATCGCGATCGCCATGGACGACGACCACCTCAAGCTCGCCGCTGGAACCTTCACGGCTACGCTTTACCCCGAATCGCCCACGCGCTTCTTCGCGACGGAGCGCGACCTGCGCTTCGAATTCGAGAAGGGCAAGGATGGAAAAGTCGACGCGTTGGCCGTCATCGAGAACGGTGTCGTCAGCGAGCGTGCCTAGCGCCTTCCTTAGCGCGTCGCCGACACCGTCGGCACGCCGTCCTTCAGCTCGAAACGGAATGAATAATCGAGGCTGAAGGGCTGGGTCGTCTTCGTCTGGCTGAAGTTGCCGCGCGCGTCCTCGTGATCCTGGACGACCGTCATCGGCGTGTAAGTCCAACGCATCGCGGCCTCGCGGACGGCGGCGAAGAACACGCCGTGGTGTTCGCCGCCCATCGTGTCGAGGTCGCGCACGTCGGTCACCTTGCCTTCGCCGTCGACGATCACCTTGGCGCGGATCGTGGCGGCGAGGTTGGCCGAGACCAGCTCCGGCGGATACACCGGGGGTGGATTGTCGACGGGCTGCGCCCCGAACGTGTGCTGGCCCTTCGCCGGCTTGAGGCGATCGGAGTCCTTCGCCGGGACCATGTCGTAGCTGACCTTGCCGTCCTTCGGCGTGCCCGGCGGCGCGACCGTTGCATCGTGCGCGCAACCCGCCAGCAAGAACGTGCCGGCCAGGGCCATCACGCCCGTGGCAACGCGGCGGCTCATGGATTTGCTCATGTGGTTTTCCCCTGATTATCCGTACCGGCGGACGGCCCCGTCCCCCGGCGGCCATGGCATGCCGGGCCAATGATGTCCGCGTGCCTGCCGATCTTCAAGTCCTTCAGAGGGGTCGGTCTGCCTCCGTCCTCCAGGCAAACCCGGCACATACCCGGGCTCCGATCCGATCGGCGCGCTGGTGTTGTCGCCACGCATACGACGTTTCTCAACGTTGTTCTGCCGTGTTTGCGGTCGCGTACACGCGTACCGGGTGGGGCGGACGAGGCCCCATCGCGACAGCGACACCATCTAAGGCTTGCTTAAGTTTCGGTCGCCAGGCTACGCCCTCCCCGGTCCGCAGGCTGCCCCATGTTCTTCGCTTTGCTCTTCCTTACGAGCCTTGCCGCTTTCGCGCTCAGCACCGTGAGCGGTGGCGGCGCGGGCCTCTTGTTGTTGCCCGTGCTCGGCGTGGGTCTCGCCACGGCGCAGGTGCCGGTGGCCCTGTCCGTTGGAAGCACCATCAGTAGCGCCGCCCGCCTGGGGCTATTCATAAGGCATATCGAGTGGCGTGTGGTGCGCTGGTTCGTGCCGCTTTCGCTTCCCGGTGCGTTTGTCGGCGTGTGGTTGCTGGATCGTATGAGCCCGCTTTACCTGGAAGCCGTGCTGGGCCTCTTCCTCCTGGGCAATCTGCCTATGCTGTTTCGTCGGCAGCGGGAGATGGACGCGAAACCGGGCCGTCCCGGCACTCTGCTGGTTCTCGGTCTCGTTGCCGGCTTCGTGTCCGGGCTCACGGGCGCGGTGGGTCTGCTGTTCAACCGCTTCTATCTTCGCCATGGGCTGAGCAGACAGCAGGTGGTCGCGACGCGCGCGGCGAACGAGATCCTGCTTCACCTGACCAAGCTGGTTCTTTACGGCGCCTTCGGTCTCTTCGGCGCAAATGCGCTGATTGCAGGTACCGTCACTGGCGCGGCTGCCATCGCGGCGGCGTTCGGCGTACGAAAGGTGCTTCCCCGTGTCGGAGAGATCACCTTCCGTCGCCTGGGCTACACGGCGATGGTCGTTGCCGGTGCCGTCATGACGGTCAATGCCGGATCGGGGTTGGTGGCGAAGCACGGGATAAGCGTTGCGTCCCGCCGTGTACCGCAGGGCCTCGACCTGTCGTTCAACGGCTTCGGCGGCTGGGTCGGCGTGGAGCTCCGACACAATGAGCTTCCGGAAATCGAGTACGTGGTGGCGTTCGATACGCTGCCCGAAGCAAAGAGAGCCGTCGCCGCCCCGCTTATCGAAGGTGCGGAGCGTGTCATCGTGGAGGCTGTGCTCTCGTGGCGTAGCCTGGCCTATGAGCTTCACGTCTATCGGGACGGCGTACTCGAGAAGTACGAGATGTGACTTCCGCGCCTTGTAGGCGTCTGCCTCGCGCATGGGCATCGCTTGCGCGAACCCTCAGCATGAATAAGTCAGACATTTGATGGTATCACGTAAGTGTATATCCGCCCTAAAAAAAATCGGTCAGAAAAACGGCGCCATTCTCATATTCCGCGCGTTGTTCGCAAGAAGCTTCCCGGAAAATCTATGTGATCGAGATCACACTTATGAGAGTTACGCCTTAATATTTCAGTAACGCCTAAGCTATAACGTCAAAGCGCCGTGAAAGCACGGCTTGTCGTCCGACAAGCCCGGCTCTGCAGGGGAAGCGGTACTCGTTATGGACACGTACCCGTTTAGAAGGCCATTTGCTCAGAGTGCGAAGCGATTCGTTTATCGGAACCGCGCCGGTCATCGACGACGGCGGCCCAGTGTCTTTCCATCGCGCATGACGATTTTGCATCCACCTCCCGCGGATGCGAGCGCAAGCGCCACTGTCTGATCCGCTCGTTCCCGAATTCCGCCACCTTTCCACGTGCCTGGCCTTAGCCAGGCGCGACTGAGGGGTTGCGGCCAAACGCCGGGATATCCGTACGTCACTGCGCGAAGTGCGGCGTGGCCTTGTGCCGTGCCGACGGGCACGCGCGCGCGCACGAATTCCCGGCCATTCCTCCCGTGCATCTCCCCACGAAACAGGAAACCGGCATGAACAAAATCCACAGCAAGATCTGGAACCGCGAGTTGAATCAGCTCGTGGTGGCATCGGAACTGGCGAGCCGTCCGCGCGGTGGCACGACCTCGCAACGGCCGGCGCGAAGGCCCGGCATGCTCGCCGCCGCGGCGCTGCTTACCTTGGGAGGCCTTGCCTGGACGACGCTGGCTCAAGCGCAGGCGAGCTGCGTGAATCCGCCGTATAACGTCTACTCGGGCTCGGCCACATGCGCCGGCGTATCGTCCGCGGCCGATGCCGGTGGTGGGACGGCCGTCGGATACGGTGCGCACAGCGCCGCCTTGAACGGCATCACGATGGGCTTCCAGGCCTATGCGGCAGGGATAAACGCCATTTACCTGGGTGCCCGTACCGCTCCGGGTACAGGGGCACTCGGCGACGCGAGCATCGCCATCGGCACGGATGTGACCTCTTCGGCCTCGGGTGCCATCGCCATGGGCACGCAGTCGTTGTCCAATCAGAACGACGCGGTATCCATCGGCACGATCTCGCATGCCACCGGGCTCAACTCCATCGCGCTCGGCCGGCAGGCCACGGCGGCCAGCGTGAGCAGCATCGCCATCGGCGGCGGGGCGTCGAGCAGCAGCGGCAATGCGATCGCCCTCGGTGCGTATTCTTCCGCGAGCGTGGGCGTTGCAGCCGCCCTGGGTTATGGAGCGATCGCAGCCGGGGAAGGCGCGCTCTCGGTCGGCCTGGGATCCCAAGGCAATGCGGTTCATTCCACGGCTGTCGGTTTCCAGGCCTATGCGACCGCCCTCAACGCCATCTATCTGGGACCGCGCACCGCCGGCGCCGGCGCGGCAGCCGAATCGGCTGTCGCCATCGGCACCGATGTAAGTGCCGCGGGCACTTACGCCGTGGGCATCGGCCTGCGAGCGAATGCATCGCAGAACAACGCCCTGAGTTTTGGCGTGGATTCAGCCGCATCGGCTGGCGATGCGATGGCGTTTGGACACAATGCGGCAGCATCGGGAACCAGCGGCATCGCCATGGGCACCACGGCCATCGCGAGTGGCGCCTCCAGCATCGCGCTCGGTACGTCCGCGACCGCCGATGCGGCGGAAGCCGTGGCGATCGGAAACGCCTCGCATGCGACGGGCGGCAAGGCGGTGGCCATCGGTTCCGGAAACACCGCGTTCGGCGACGGTGCCGTGGCCATCGGCGATCCGAGTTATGCCAGCGGCACGGGTGCGTTTACCGGTGGCGCGAACAACATTGCGAACAGCGACGGCACGGCCACGGCAACCGCCGCCAACATGGCGGACGGCGCGGTGGCCATCGGCAACGGCAACAAGGCCATCGGGCAGGGAAGCGTCGCGCTCGGCAACGGGTCGACGGCGGGCGCGGCCGGCATGGGCGGCAATGTCGCCATCGGCGACGGTGCCGTCGCGGCGACGAAGGCGGGCGATGTCGCGATCGGTTCCGGCAGCACCACATCGGCCACCACGAATGTCCCGAACGCCACCATTGCCGGTACCTCCTACACTTTCGCGGGCGGTACGCCGGGCAGCGCCTTCTCGGTGGGCGCCGCGGGCGCGGAGAGGCAGATCCAGAACGTCGCGGCAGGGCAGGTCACGTCGGCTTCGACCGATGCCATCAACGGTTCGCAGCTGTTCGCGACCAACCAGGCGGTGGATGGACTGGACACGAGCGTCACCAATCTCGGCAATACGGTGACCAACCTCGGCGACAGTATCGCCACGACCATCGGCGGCGGTACGACTTACGATCCGAGCACGGGCAACATCACGACCAGCGTGACCTACGGCGGCAATACTTACAGTTCGCTGCAGCAGATCTTCAACCAGATCGACGGTGACGTGGCCGCCGGCGCCGTCCATTATTTCAGCGTCAACGACAACGGGACGCCCGGTGGAAACTACGCCAACGACGGGGCCACCGGACTCAATGCCCTTGCCGCCGGCGTGGGCTCCACGGCCACGGCCGACAACGCTACCGCGCTTGGGCAGGGCGCGGGCGTCTCGGTGCTCGGCGGCGTGGCCCTCGGTTCCGGTGCGATCTCCGACCGGGCAATCGCACCGGCGTCCGGCACGATCACCGTCGGCACGAACACCATCCCGTACAACACGACGGACAAGACCCTGCTCGGCTCGGTGTCGGTAGGCAATGCCACCGGCTATCGCCAGGTAACGAATGTGGCGGACGGTACGGAGGACCAGGACGCGGTGACGCTGCGCCAGTTGAAGGGCGCCATGGGTTCCTTCTCGGTGACGCCGATCGAATACTTCCACGCCAACTCCGTTCTCGCGGACTCGGCGGCCATCGGTACCGACTCGGTCGCCATCGGTCCGGAGACCACGGTCAACGGCGACAACGCCATCGGCATGGGCAACCATTCGATCGTGCAGCAGACGGCACCCGGCGGCATCGCCATCGGCCAGGACACCACGGTGAACCTTGCCGATGGCGTGGCTCTCGGTACGGGCGCCACATCCAATGCGATCCAGGCACTCGCGATCGGCGCCGGTTCGCAAGCCGCCTTCGTGGGAAGCGTGGCCCTGGGGTCGGGCTCGGTCACAGCCGACAAGGTCGCCACCACCGGCACCACCATCAACGGCACGCCTTACACCTTTGCCGGCGGCGCACCGGGTTCCACGGTGAGCGTGGGCGATGTCGGTGCCGAACGCACCATCACCAACGTGGCGGCAGGCCGGATAAGCAACGGCAGCACCGATGCGATCAATGGGTCGCAGCTGTTCGCCGTGCAGGATGCCGTCGGCACGGTAGGCACGTCGGTCACCAACCTCGGCAACACCGTGACCAACCTCGGCGACTCCATCGCCAACAGCATCGGCGGAAGCACCACCTACGATCCGGCCACCGGCACGATCAACACCAGCATCGACTATGCCGGCAACACGTACAACTCGGTCCAGCAGGTGTTCGACCAGATCGGCACCAACGGCATCAAGTACTTCCACGCCAATTCAAACCTCGCCGATTCCGTTGCGGCGGGTGTGAACAGCGTGGCGATCGGGCCGGTGTCGAACGCCACCACCGATAACGCGGTGTCGATAGGCAATGGCGCCACCGCTGGAGCCAACATCGGGGACGTGGCGCTGGGCGCGGGTTCGACCACCGATGTCGTGGTCCAGACCCCCGGCGACACCATCGCGGGCACAGCGTACACCTACGCCGGCGGTACGCCGAGCAGCACGGTCAGTGTCGGGACGACGGGCGCGGAACGCACGATCACCCATGTCGCCGCGGGGCAGGTGAACGGGGGGAGCACGGACGCCGTGAACGGTTCGCAGCTGTTCGCCACCAACCAGGCGATCGAATCGCTCAACACCACCGTCATCAACAGCGCCACGCACTACTACAGCGTGAACGACAACGGCGTCACCGGCGGCAACTACGCCAACGACGGCGCGTCGGGCCTGAATGCGGTGGCGTCCGGCGTGGGCTCGGTCGCCACGGCGCAGAACGCTACCGCGCTGGGCCAGGGCACGAACGCATCGGTGGTAGGCGGCGTGGCGCTGGGTTCCGGCGCGGTATCCGATCGAGCGATCGCCCCGGCGTCGGGAACGGTCACGGCCGGCACCCACACCATTCCGTACAACACCAGCGACCGCAACCTGCTCGGCGCGGTATCGGTGGGCAATGCCACCGATTTCCGCCAGGTGACCAACGTGGCGGACGGCACGGAAGACCAGGACGCGGTGACCTTGCGCCAGTTGAAGGGCTCGCTGAGTGCGTTTGCGGTGACACCGACGAAGTACTTCCACGCCAATTCGGCGGCGGCGGACTCCGCGGCGGTCGGCGCGGAATCGGTCGCCGTCGGACCGGAGACCACGGTGAACGGCGACAACGGCATCGGCATGGGTAACCACGCCATCGTGCAGCAGACCGCGCCGGGCGGCATCGCGGTAGGCCAGGACACCACCGTGAATCTCGCCGACGGCGTGGCGCTGGGTACCGGCGCGACGGCCAACGCCATCCAGGGCATGGCCCTGGGCGCCGGCTCGGAAGCGGACTATGTAGGCAGCGTGGCCCTGGGCTCGGGGTCGAAGACGGATGCGGCGGTCGGAACGGCCAGCGCGACGCTTGCCGGCACCACGTACAACTTCGCGGGCATCACCCCAGGCTCCACGGTGAGCGTGGGCGCCGCTGGCGCGGAGCGCACCATCACCAACCTGGCGGCCGGGCGGATCAGCCAGCTCAGCACCGACGCCATCAACGGCTCGCAGTTGTTTGCCACCAACGCCAGCATCGACGCGATCTACAGCGAGTTGACCAACCTCAGCAACACAGTGAACAACCTGCCGCCGGGCGGTGGCGGCAACGGCGGCAACAACCAGTACGACAACAGCAACGACGACACGGACCCGGCCTCGGCGACGGGCTCCAACTCCACGGCTTCCGGTGCCGGCTCGTCGGCCACGGGCAACAACAGCACGGCGGTGGGCGCGAATTCCTCGGCCACGGGCGACAACAGCGTCGCGATAGGCACCGGCTCGGTGGCCAGCGGGAACAACACGGTATCGGTGGGCTCGGCGGGGCACGAGCGCACGGTCACCAACGTGGCGGCGGGTACCGCGCCCACCGATGCGGTGAACGTGAGCCAGCTGGACCAGGCCGTGGAAAGCGCGAAGAACTGGTCGAAGAGCTACACCGACCAGCGCTTCCAGACAGTGAACCAGGACCTCAATCGCATCGGCAACCGCGCCAACGCGGGTGTCGCATCGGCGATGGCGATGGCGAGCCTGCCGCAGGCCTACCAGCCCAACCAGAATTCGGCCGGTGTGGCGGTGGGCAGCTTCCATGGCGAAACCGGCATCGCGGTGGGCCTGTCGACCATCACCGAGAGCGGACACTACGTGCTGAAGCTCAACGCCACGACCAACTCGCGCGGCGACGCCGGCGCGGGCGTCGGCGCGGCGGTGGTCTGGTGAGGGGTGCATCCATGAACAACATCGAAGGAGTCAGGACCATGCGTGCATCGCTCAAGGGTTTCGCCGTGGCGTCGTTGACGCTCGCGCTGGCCGCCTGCGGCAGTTACAGCCGCGACGTGGCGAAGGATGGCCGCTCGGCGGGACAACTCGAATGGCCCGCGCCGCGGAACATGCCGTCCCTGCACAAGGGCGGTACCTTTCCCAACCTCGACAACCTGCGCCTGATCAAGGCGGGCGTCGACAAGCACCAGATCTCGGAACTGATCGGCTTCCCGCACTTCGACGAAGGCGTGTGGGGTGTGCGCGAGTGGAACTACCTGTTCAATTTCCGCAAGGCGGGCAGCGACGACGTAGTGCAGTGCCAGTACAAGATCCTGTTCGACCAGGACAAGCTGGCGCGCAGTTTCTACTGGATGCCGGCATCGTGCGCGGCGTTCCTCGATGTGGCGAAGCCGGCGGCGGCCGCGGTCGCGGAGGACATGCCGCAGCGGATCACCCTCGCTGCCGACGCACTCTTCGCCTTCGACAAATCCGAACTCACGACCGAAGGCAAGCAGGCCGTGACGGACCTTGGCGCGAAGTTGCGCGCGCACATGGCGCAGATCCAGGGCATTCGCGTCACCGGCTACACGGATCGCCTCGGCAGCCACGCCTATAACCAACCGTTGTCCGAACGCCGGGCACGCGCCGTGATGGACGCGCTGGTGACCGACGGTGTGCCGCGCACCAAGATCCTCGCCGAAGGCCTTGGCGAGAGGGACCCGGTGAAGGATTGCCCGAATGGCGCACGCGAGGAGCTCGTGGCGTGCCTCGCCCCCAATCGGCGCGTGGAAGTGAGAGTCGATTAGTCGAAAGCCGCTGGCGCGCGACCGGGGTTGCCATGAGCACCCGCTCGCGCGCCAATGCGTGCCCCACCACGGGGCACGGTCACACCCGGTGGGTCAGTGGTGTGCCTTCGCTCTCTGGCGGTGTGCCGTCTGCTTCGCACGGTTGCCGCAGGCGGCCATGCTGCACCAGCGGCGCACGCGGCCACGGGTATGGTCGGCGAAGAGCAGGGTGCAGGTGGGACCTTCGCAGGCCTTGATGTGCGTGAAATCCTCTTCGGCGACGAGCTTCGCCATCGCCTCGCCGATCGGCTGTAGCAACGACTCCGGCGACGTCCAGCGCCGGGTGCGCACGAAACGCAGGGAGCCGCCCCCGTCGCCGGCGAGCACCTGCGCATAACCTTCGTCACGCGCGAGCAGCAAATTCAGCGGCTCCAGTTCCCCCAGGCTCGACGCGTCGAGCGCGTGACCTTTCCTCTCCCGGACAAACGCACGGAACCACTCGCGCAGGCTGCGCGCCTGATCCGCGAGGCGATCGAGTTCGCCGGGCATCGCGCGCTGGCGCACCTCGGCCAGCACCGCGGCGGGGACCATGCGCATCTGATCCAGCCAGGCCAGCAGGGCGTCGCCGTCGTCGATCCAGTCGATGGCAACGTCCACAGGGGTCGCGATGGAATTAAGGAAGTCGAGGCCGGGGGCGTCGGCAATAAGGATGGCGGGGGAGGAAGGGGGCATGGGTCGGCTCCGTCAGGTGGGATGAAAATAACCTCTCAAAAGGCTATTGACAAGTTACATTGGGGCGAATAACCTTCTTATCAACGCCAAGGCGGTTACCGCCGAAGACGAGGCCGGGGAATGCCCTGACCGGCACTCGAATCGCCCACCACAGTCCCGAATACGGAGAACGCCATGCTCGCAGCCGATCTGACCTTCATCCTCGCCCACGGCGCCTGGGCCGACGGTTCCAGCTGGTCCAAGGTGATTACCGGCCTCCTTCATCGAGGCATCAAGGCGGTTACTGCACCCCTTCCGCTGACGAGCCTGGCCGACGATGTCGCCGCTGTCGAACGAACCGTCGAACGGGTAGGTGGACCGGTGGTGCTCGTGGGCCATGCCTATGCCGGCGCGGTGGTTGGATCCGTCCGCAGCCCGGAGGTGAAGGGCCTTGTCTACGTGACGGCCCTGGCGCCCGACGAAGGCGAAACCGTTGCCGACGTGTTCTATCGCACCGAGCCGCATCCGCTGGCGCCGCACCTGGCCCCCGACGCGCACGGCTGGATCTGGTTGCCGGAAAGTGCCTTCGCGAAAGCCTTCGCGCCCGATGCCTCGGAGGACGGGCAAGCCATGCTGGCTGCCGTGCAACGTCCCATTTCCCCGGCCTGCATCACCGTCCCCGTTGCCCGTCCGCTCTGGAAGGACGTGCCGAGCTGGTACCTGGTCGCGGCACAGGACCGCATGATCGTGGAAGAGACGCAGCGCTTCATGGCGGCGCGGATGAACGCGACGGTCGTGGCGCATCCTGTCGATCACACCCCGGGGGTGACGGCCCCCGACACGGTAGTGGACCTGATCCTGCAAGCCGCGCACGGCATCGCGGGCTGAGCATGGACATCCGGACCGGATTCGAGAGGAGCCGCGCCATGACACCCGAACGCGAGGTGGCCATCGATCGGTTCGGCGCATTCACCAGGGCGGCGATCGCCGGGATCGTCGCCATCCTGGTCCCGAGGCCCGAGGCTCCCGGCTCGCCACTCATGTTCGCCGTGACGGCCGTAACGACCGTGCTTGTATCCCTTCTAGGCCTTTCGCACGCCTGCAGTGCACTGGCCCTTTACCTCCGCCCCGCCATCGCGGACGACCCCATGCGTCCCGCGCATACATCCTGATCCGACATCACATACCGAGGAGAACCCCCCATGAGCGCCATCGCCTACCGCACCGCCAATGTCGACGGATTCAACGTGTTCTATCGTGAAGCCGGTGCCGCGAACGCGCCGAAGCTGTTGCTGCTGCATGGCTTCCCGTCGTCCAGCCACATGTTCCGCGACCTGATCCCGCTGCTCGCCGACCGCTTCCACATCATCGCGCCCGACCTTCCCGGCTTCGGTCTGTCGGACATGCCGAGCCGCGACAGCTTCAAATACACCTTCGACCACGTGGCCGACGTCATCGACCGCTTCACCGAAGTGGTCGGTTTCGACAAGTTCGCGGTGTATGTCTTCGACTACGGCGCACCGACGGGTTTCCGCATCGCCGCCCGCCACCCCGAGCGCATCACGGCCATCATTTCGCAGAACGGCAATGCCTATGAAGAAGGATTGAGCGATGGCTGGAACCCGATCCGCGCTTACTGGCAGGACCCGTCACAGAAGAACCGCGACGTGCTGCGCGACATGCTGAAGCCGGAAACCACGCGCTGGCAGTACACCCATGGTGTGGCCGACGAATCCATGGTCTCGCCGGATGGCATCGCGCTCGACAACTACTACCTCGCCCGTCCCGGTGCCGACGAGGTGCAGCTGGACCTGTTCGGCGACTACAAGAGCAACGTGGCGATGTACCCGGCCTTCCAGGCGTACTTCCGCCAGCACAAGCCGCGCTTCCTGGCTGTCTGGGGCAAGAACGATCCGTTCTTCCTGCCGCCGGGAGCCGAAGCGTTCAAGCGCGACATTCCCGAGGCCGAAGTGCGCTTCTTCGATACGGGGCATTTCGCCCTGGAAACCCACGCGGAAGAGATCGCCAAGACTATCGGCGATTTCCTCTCCCGCTGATCGTCGGCCTAGGGAACCCCGCTCATGTATGCCCGGGCGGTGAGTTCCCGGTAGGCACGAAGGTAGCGGCGCTGATGGCCGGCCACGGCCGCGCCACCAGCGGCAGCTATGTGGACTAACCCGCAACGCATTGCAGAGGAAAAACCATGTCCAGGAAAGTCGCCATCGTCACGGGGGCCAGCCAGGGTATCGGCCAGGCGACCGCCGTCCGGCTCGCCCGCGATTTCGACGCGGTGGCGCTTGTGGCACGCAACCGGGCGAAGCTCGAGGAAACGGCGCGCGCCGTGGAGGCCGCGGGCAGCGAACCGCTCGTGATCGATACGGACCTCGCCACGCCATCGGCCGCGAAGTCGGTGGTCGCCAGGACGCTCGCCGCGTTCGGCAGGATCGACGCCATGATCCATATCGCCGGCGCGGTGCCGCAGATCGACCTCCTGGAGATGACCGACGAGCAATGGGATGCCGGCATGGCGCTCAAGCTGCACGGCGCACGCCGGCTCACCGTGGAAGCGTGGCCGGCCCTGAGGGACGCCAAGGGCTCCGTGGTGTTCATCTCGGGCAATTCGGCAAGCGCGCCCAAGTCGGCTTACGCAGCGGTGGCGACCATCAACGCGGCCATCTTGGCGCTCGCGAAAGCATTCTCCGACCGCGGCATCGCGGATGGCGTGCAGGTAAACAGCGTGTCGCCGGGCGCTGTGATGACCGGACGTCGCCGGTCCTATCTCGAGCACTGGGCACCGCTGCACGGCATGACGGTGGAAGAGGCGACGGAGAAGTTTCCGGAGGAAGCCGGCATCACGCGTTACGGCACGCCGGAAGATATCGCGGAGTTGATGGCGTTCGTCGTGTCGCCCTCCGCGCGATGGATGACCGGCTCGGCACTGCGGATGGATGGCGGCGAGATCAAGGGAATCTAGCCATCGTCTCCACGGCGACGGGAGCGGGGCGGCTGCGACAGGGCACGGGTGGACACAAGCGCTATGTAGGAGCCGCTATAGCGGCGAGGACAACCTCGCGGCGCCATCACACGATTTTCTCGCCGCTATAGCGGCTCCTACAGCGATGGTCTACCCTCGGGAGCCTGTCCAGGCTAACTCCCCAACAGCGCTGAGGACCCGTACATGGAACCGTCGGACGATTGGAAATTCACCCGCCGCGATGTCCTGAAGATGGGCGCGGTGTCGATGTCGGCCCTTGCCGTACCCGGCCTTGTGGCCGCCCAGGTCAGGAACGACGTCCCGGGCAAACCCGTCACCGCGAAGGTCGCCTTCGAGGTCAACGGCAAGGCGCAGTCACTCGACCTCGATACGCGTACCACGCTGCTCGATGCCCTGCGCGAACACCTTCACCTCACCGGTACCAAGAAGGGCTGCGACCACGGCCAGTGCGGCGCATGCACCGTCATCGTGGACGGTCGCCGCATCAACAGCTGCCTCACCCTGGCGGTGATGCACCAGGGCGCGAAGGTCACCACCATCGAAGGCCTGGGTACCCCGGACAAGCTACATCCGATGCAGGCCGCCTTCGTGAAGCACGACGGCTACCAGTGCGGTTACTGCACGCCCGGCCAGATCTGCTCCGCGGTGGCGGTGCTGGACGAGATCAAGGACGACATTCCCAGCCACGTGAGCGAGGATCTGACGGCGAAGGCGCAGTTCAGCCGCACGGAGGTCCGTGAACGCATGAGCGGCAACATCTGCCGCTGCGGTGCGTATTCGAACATCCACGACGCGATCGCCGAAGTGGCAGGGGGTGCCGCATGAAGCCCTTCACCTACGAGCGCGCCGATTCGCCCAAGGCCGCCGCGGCCGCGGCGGCGAAGGTGCCCAACGCGAAGTTCATCGCCGGCGGTACCAACCTGCTCGACCTCATGAAGATCGAGATCGAACAGCCCGCCCACCTGATCGACGTCAATGGGCTGGACCTCGACAAGATCGAGCCCACCGACGATGGCGGCCTGCGTGTCGGTGCCCTGGTCCGCAACACCGACCTCGCCGCCGACGCGCGCATCCGTCGCGACTATCCGCTGCTGTCGCGCGCGCTGCTGGCCGGCGCCTCGGGTCAGTTGCGCAACAAGGCCACGACGGCGGGCAACCTGCTCCAGCGCACGCGTTGTCCGTACTTCTACGACACCAACCAACCCTGCAACAAGCGCCTGCCGGGCAGCGGTTGCGCGGCCATCGGGGGCTTCAGCCGCCAGCACGCGATCGTGGGCGTGAGCAAGTCGTGCATCGCCGTGCATCCCAGCGACATGGCGGTGGCCATGCGGGCCCTCGACGCGACGGTGGAAACCGTGAAGCCCGACGGTAGCGCGAGGCGGATTCCCATCGCGGACTTCCATACCTTGCCGGGCAACACGCCGCATATCGAGCACGTGTTGACGAAGGGCGAGCTGATCACGGCGGTCACGCTGCCGAAGCCGATCGGCGGCACGCAGCTCTATCACAAGGTGCGCGATCGCGCGTCGTATGCGTTCGCGCTGGTATCGGTCGCCCTCGTCGCGCAGCCCGATGGGAGCGGGCGGGTCGCGCTCGGCGGCGTGGCGCACAAGCCGTGGCGCGTGGAGGCCGCCGAGGCCGAGCTGCCGAAGGGCGCCAAGGCCGTGGCGGAAAGGCTGCTTGCCGGCGCGAAACCCACGGACGGCAACGCGTTCAAGATCGTACTCGTGGAGCGCACGCTCGCCGGCACGCTGGCCGAAGCGAAGGAGCGGAAGGCATGAAATTCGACACGCCCGCCACCACCAATCCCATCGACCGGCTGAAGGTCGTCGGCAAACCTGTCGACCGTATCGACGGTCCGTTCAAGGCGACCGGTACCGCGCATTACGCCTACGAGCGCCACGACGCGGCCCCGAAACATGCCTACGGCTATATCGTGGGTTCGTCCATTCCCAAGGGCCGGGTCGTTTCCATCGACACCTCGCGCGCGAAGCGCGCTCCGGGCGTCATCGCGATCGTCACCGCGCAGAACGCCGGCAAGCTGGGGAAGGGCAAATTCAACACCGCACACCTGCTTGGCGGCCCGAACATCGAGCACTACCACCAGGCGGTGGCCGTGGTGGTGGCGGAAACCTTCGAGCAGGCCCGTGCGGCCGCGCAACTCGTGCATGTCGACTACGCGCGGGCCAAGGGTAACTTCGACCTCGCGGCATCGAAAGCCACGGCGGAGAAACCGAAGGGCGGCAAGCCCGACACGGCGGTGGGCGACTTCGACGCCGCCTTCGCCGACGCGGCGGTGAAACTCGACGCGACCTATACGACGCCCGACCAGTCGCACGCCATGATGGAGCCGCACGCGACCATCGCCGCCTGGGAAGGCGACAAGCTCACCCTGTGGACGTCGAACCAGATGGTCGACTGGAGCCGTGGCGACGTCGCCATCACGCTCGGTATTCCCAAGGAAAACGTTCGCCTCGTTTCGCCGTATATCGGCGGTGGCTTCGGCGGCAAGCTGTTCGTGCGGTCCGATGCGATCATGGCCGCGCTCGGCGCGCATGCCGCCGGCCGTCCCGTGGCCGTCACGCTGCAACGTCCGCTCATCTTCAACAATACGACGCATCGTCCCGCCACGATCCAGCGCATCCGCATCGGCACGTCGAAGGACGGCAGGATCGATGCGATCGCCCATGAGAGCTGGTCGGGCGATCTAGCCGGCGGCGACCCGGAAACGGCGGTGTCGCAGACCCGCCTGCTCTATGCCGGCGCGAACCGCATGACCGCGATGCGCCTCGCGGTGCTCGATCTGCCGGAAGGCAACGCCATGCGCGCGCCGGGAGAGGCGCCGGGCATGATGGCGCTGGAAATCGCGATCGACGAGATCGCCGAGAAGACGGACATCGATCCCGTGGAGTTCCGCATCCGCAACGATACCCAGGTGGATCCCGAAAAGCCCAGCCGCCCCTTCTCGCAACGCCACTTCGTCGAATGCATGCGCACCGGCGCGAAGCAGTTCGGTTGGGAGAAGCGCGCGAGCCGGCCGGGGAGCGTGCGCGAGGGCCGCTGGCTGAAAGGCATGGGCGTGGCTTCGGCATTCCGCAACAACCTGGTGATGAAGTCCGCCGCGCGCGTGCGTCTCGAGCGCAGCGGGCGGCTCGTCGTCGAAACCGACATGACCGACATCGGCACGGGCAGTTACACGATCATCGGCCAGACCGCGGCGGAGATGCTCGGCCTGCCGCTCGATCGCGTGGATGTGCGCCTGGGCGATTCCACGTTCCCCGTATCGGCGGGCTCGGGCGGCCAGTGGGGCGGCAACAGCTCGGCGGCGGGCGTGTATGCCGCCTGCGTGAAACTGCGCGAGGCCATCGCGCGGAAACTTGGCGTCGATCCGTCCAAGGCGACGTTCGACGGCGGCCAGGTGGTGGCCGACGGCAAGCGCGTAGCTCTGGAGCGTGCCGCGGCCGATGGCGACATCGTGGCCGAGGACGGCATGGAGTACGGCGATCTCGCCAAGACCCACCAGCAGTCCACCTTCGGCGCGCACTTCGTCGAAGTGCGCGTGGACGCGGCCACCGGCGAGATCCGCATCGACCGCATGCTGGCGGTCTGCGCCGCGGGGCGCATCCTCAATCCGAAGACGGCGCGCAGCCAGGTGATCGGCGCGATGACGATGGGTGCCGGTGCGGCCCTGATGGAAGAACTGGTGGTCGACAAACGGCTGGGTTACTTCGTGAACCACGACCTCGCGGGATACGAGGTGCCGGTGCATGCCGACATCCCGCGCCAGGAGGTGGTCTTCCTCGACGAGACCGATCCGATGTCCTCGCCGTTGAAGGCCAAGGGGGTGGGCGAGCTGGGCATCTGCGGCGTCGCGGCAGCCATCGCGAACGCGGTGTACAACGCCACCGGGGTCCGCGTACGCGATTACCCCATCACGCTGGACAAGTTCATCGACAAACTGCCGCCCGTATAGACGCCATGCTGTAGGAGCCGCTATAGCGGCGAGGAAGTCTTGCGATACGACCGCAAGATTGACCTCGCCGCTATAGCGGCTCCTACAGGGGCGACGGGCGGTCGAGTCGGCTGAAACCATCCGCGCTCCAGCTTTCGCTACCCACGCCATGGTGGACGATGAACAGGCCGTCGGGATCGTACCGGCGTTTCGCAGCCGCGAGGCGCCGGTAGTTCGAACCCCAGAACGCTTCCTGCCAGTCGCGCTGGAAGTAGTCGCTCTCGGAGACATAAGCGCCGGCATTCGGCACGACTTTCGTGAGCCGTTCATAAGACGCCTTGACGCGTGCGGCACCGCTTCGTGCGCGGTCGGCATCGATGTGCGTGCCGAGGCCTTCGTAGGCCGGGTCGCCCGCATTGCCGATGATCGCGAGGGCGAAACCGTCGAGCACGGCGGGATGGGTTGCCGTGTCCTTGCTCGCGGCGAGTGCCTCCGCCGGCGCGCCGAACAAGCCCTTGTTGAAGTGCAGTTCGACGTCCATGTGCCCGGCGGCGTCGCAGATGGCGTTGGCGAGGGTGTCGCGGTCGCCGTCGTGGAGCAGGCGCGAAGGCAGCCAGGCGGACGCATAACCATGGATGAACCAGCCGACCTGCCCCTGGTCGCCTTTCCAGAAGATGTGGTCCCGCGGCGCGCCGTCGCGCGCGTCGGCAACGACGAGGTCCGGCGCGTGTTCGCGGAAGAAGTCCGCGTCCCAGAAGTGCCGGGCCGGCATCGCGATCGCCTGCAACGGTTTGACGAAGGTATACGCGGGACGGGCGTTCACCCAGGCGACGAAGGGTGCCCACACGGCTTCGGCCGCCGCGCGGTCCAGCCCCTGGAACACCATGGATACCTGCATCGTGCGCTCGCCGCGGAAGCCGATCTGCTCGCCCCAGCGCGGATTGCACAGGGCGTCGCGGTAGAAACGCAGCGCCTCCGCGGCCAGCGCGCGGTAGGCCGCGTCGGAGTCCGCCCGGATCGCGCCGAACACCGCGCCGAAAGTGTCGGGAAGATCGTGGGTGCGCAAGGTGAGGCGGGTGACGATGCCCACGCAGCCGCCGCCACCGCCCTTCAACGCCCAGAACAACTCGGGATCGCGATAGGCATTCGTCACGCGGATACGCCCGTCGGCGGTCACGACTTCGGCCTCGAGCAGGTTCGACGCCGCGGTACCGAAGCGTTTCGAGAAACTGCCGAACCCGCCGCCGGTGACGAGACCGGCCACGCCCACCGTTGAACAACCGCCGCCCTGCACATAGCGCCCGCCACGGGTAGTGACTTCATCGTAGGCATCGATCCACATGGCGCCGGCGCCCACATGCGCGGCCGGGACCGGCGTCGTTCCCGCCGGAGCACCGTGCGGGACGAAGCCGTCGAGCATCGCCACCTTGTTCATCCGCCGTGTCCAGACGAGCAGCGAGTCCGGGGCGTTGGATGTGCCCTGGTAGCTGTGCCCGCCGCCTTTGACGACCAGGCGTACCCCGTGCCGGCGAGCGAAATCCACTGCGGCGGCGACGTCTTCGGCGCTTTCGGCGGCAAGCGCCCAGGCGCTCGGACGCGAATCCCAGGCATGGAAATAGCCGCTGGTCTGGGTGAGCGCGGCCTGGTCGCCGATGTAATAGGGGTTCTTCAACTGCGCCATCGCCTCGGCGCGGGTGGCGCCGTCGCCCAGGAACGGCGACCGCGGCACCGACAACCGGCCGCCCACCTGCCGGTTCAGCGCCCGCCATTGGGCATCGCCCGGCCACCCCGCCATCCCCGGACGCACCCGCGTTCGCGTCGGCAGGGGAGCCGGCAAACCGTCCGGCGCCGCCAGCACGGTATCCACCCGCAGGGCGAGGGGCAGGAGGGGCAGGGCGAGGACGTTCTTGAGGAGGGTGCGGCGGTTCATGGGAAACCTCGTCGTCGGGATGGCTCATCCTGTGGCTCGGACGCCGCCGCTGTCTTCCGCCGAGGGAGCAAAACCGGGTCCCCGGGGACGAACGGTGGACCCAAGGGATCGGATGGCGCCCAACACCCACCCAACGATTGCCCCGTTATGCTTGGCGTGTCCCCCGATATCCCCACCGGTGAGAGCCATGGCCGCCTGGACCGACCGCCGCATCCTCGATCTCCTCTCGATCGAACAACCCCTGCTGCTCGCGCCGATGGCCGGTGCGGGGCTGGCGCCGCTCGCGATCGCGGTGGCCGACGCCGGCGGCCTTGGCGCGATTCCGTGTTCTTCGATCAGCGTGGAAACGGCCACGGCCGAAGTGGTCGCCTTCCGGGGCGCGGTGGACGGGCCGATCAACCTCAACTTCTTCGCTCACCGGCCGGAAACGCCCACGGCGGAGGCCTCGGCGCGCTGGCTGGAGCGGTTGGCTCCCTATTTCGAGGAATTCGGCGTCGATCCGGCCGACCTGCCGCCGGCCGGTGGCCGTGCGCCGTTCGACGACGCCATGTGCGCCATGGTCGAATCGCTGCGACCTGAAGTGGTGAGCTTCCACTTCGGCTTGCCCGAGGAGGGCCTGTTGTCCCGGGTGAAGGCCACGGGAGCGGTGGTGGTCTCCTCGGCGACCACCGTGGCCGAAGGCCGCTGGCTGGCCGAGCGCGGTTGCGATGCCGTCATCGCGCAGGGTTACGAGGCGGGCGGCCACCGCGGCAATTTCCTCACCGACGACATGGACACCCAGCCGGGCACCATGGCCCTGGTGCCGCAGCTGGTCGATGCGCTGCACGTACCCGTGATCGCGGCGGGCGGCATCGCCGACGGACGCGGCATGGCGGCGGCACTGTGCCTCGGCGCGTCGGCGGTGCAGGTAGGAAGCGCGTACCTGCTCGCGGACGAAGCCACGAATGTGGCAGTGCATCGACAGGCCATTCGCGAAGCGCGCGACGACAACACCGCGATCACCAATGTCCTCACCGGTCGTCCCGCGCGTGGCGTGCTCAACCGCGTGATGCGCGAACTGGGTCCCCTCTCCCGCGACGCGCTGCCGTTCCCGCTCGCCGGCGGTCCGCTCGGACCGCTGCGCAAGATCGCGGAAGCCCGTGGCAGCGGCGACTTCCAGCCGCTCTGGGCAGGACAGGCGGCGGCGCTGGCGCGCGAAACCTCGGCCACGGCCATCACGCGCGACATCGTGGAAGTGGCGGCGCGGCTTCTGCGAGTCTGAGGCGGGGCCTCGCCGCTACAGGTCCCTGCAGAAAAGGCTTGCGGACTCGCCTCGCGTTGCAGGAGCGACGGTCGTTGTAGGAGCCGCTATAGCGGCGAGCCGCGGCAGCGGGCAATCCTGTGAAGCGTCAGGCCTTCTGGCCGTGTTGCAGCAACCACAGCTTCACGTACTTGCGCCGCACGTATTCCACCCGCAGCAGCGCGTAGACGATGCCGCGCCATCCGTCGAGGAACCCGGCGCGCAGCACATAACCGCGAAAGAACCGCCACATCGGGCTCGCCACGATCTGCGCCAGCGTGGCGCGCTTGCCCGCGGCGAATTCCTCGGTGGCCATCATGTGCGCGTAGCGTTCCTGTTTCGCCATCAACTCCGACAGCGAGCGGTACGGATAATGGTCGAGGAAGCCGGGAAGCATCCGCACCTCGCCGTCGACGCTCACCGACTCGTGGATCTCGCGCGGTCCGCGCCAGCCGCCGTGGCGGCGATCGAACAGGCGCAGCACCTTGTCGGCACCGGCGTTGCCGTGGCGCATGAAGCGCCCGAAAAAGTCGTTCCGCCGGTAGAAACGATAACCGGGTGCGTCGAACCCCTTGTCGAACGCTTTCTCGATGGCTTCCCGCAGCTCGGCACCGACGCGCTCGTCCGCGTCCAGGCAGAGCACCCAGTCGTTCTTCGCCTGGGCCACCGCGAAGGCCTTCTGGCTGCGGAAGCCGTCGAAGGGGCGAGCGATCACGCGGGCACCGGCTTCCCCGGCGATGGCGACCGTGTCGTCGGTGGAGCCGCCGTCCACCACGACCATGTCGTCGCAGAAAGGGGCCGCGGACGCCAGGCAGTCCCGGATGCGATCGGCCTCGTTCTGGGTGATCACGCAAAGGGAAATGGGCCGTCGGGTCATCGGGATGCGGTGTCGGGTAACGAGCCGTCATAATGCCACGTCGTTAACTGCGGAGTGCCGCCCTTGCCCGCGTGCCTGATGTTCGCCACCGAGTCGTACGGCTTGCCTATCCTGCGTCCACTGGCCGCGGCGGCGCGCGCTCGCGGCATCGACGTGGGCTGGATCGTGCCGGCCGCGGTGGCGGGACAGCTGGCTCCGGACGAACACCGCGTGCGCAGCTTGCGCGAGGCGCGGGCGCTGCGACCCGAGGCCACGTATTGCGCGGCGAACTGGGTGTCGCCCGCGTTGCCGGGGATCAAGGTGCAGGTGTTCCACGGTTTCAACGCGCAGAAGCGCGAGCCGGACCGCGGGCACTTCGCCATTCGCGGCTTCTTCGACCTTTACGTGACCCAGGGCCCGGCCACCACGCGTCCGTTCGAGGCGCTGGCTCGCGAGCACGGCTACTTCGCCGTGGTCGAAACCGGCTGGCCCAAGCTCGACCCGCTGTTCGGACCGCCGTCGGCGTCCATGGCCGACCTGCCGCCGCGCGACGGACGCCCGGTGGTCATGTATGCATCCACCTTCAGCCATCGTCTCAGCAGTGCGCCCGCGATGCTGGAGCCGTTGCGCGCGATGATCGCGCGTGGCGACCGGCAGTGGCTCCTGACCCTGCATCCGAAGTGCGACGGCGAGCTGTTCGATGCCTATCGCGGCCTCCAGGCACCGAATGCGCGGTTCTACACGTCCGACCGCCTCATGGACATGGAACGCGCCGCGGACGTGCTCGTCTGCGACACGTCTTCCGTCGTGCACGAGTTCGCGGTGATGGGCAAACCGGTGGTGACGGTCGCCAACCGCGTGCCGCAGCCTTTCATGCTCGACGTGGCGTCTCCCACCGATGTCGACGCCGCCATCGATCGCGCCCTCTCGCATCCCCCCGAGTTGATGGCGGCCATCCGTGCGCACGGCGACGACATCCATCCCTATCGCGACGGCCATTCGAGCGAGCGCGTGCTGGATGCGGCGGAAGCCTTCCAGCGC